>JBPYDT010000095.1:0-4537 GCA_051986275.1 Acidimicrobiia bacterium
GAGGAGCGCTCCCCGGCCGGCGGGTTCTCGGACGAGGGCGTGTCGATCCACGTGTGCGGCGACGACGGGCACGAGTACGTGCGCTTCGACGTGTTCGACGACGAGCCGCACTACCACTACGTGCACCAGCCCTCCCCTGAGGGCGACATCGTGAACAACGTGATCGCCTACGACGTCGTCGCGCACGGCGACATGCTCGAGTGGGCAATCGAGCGCCTTCGCACGCGGCTCCCCGACATGCTCCGCGCCGCGGGGGGCGACGACATCGCGGCGCGTCTCGACGACAGGCGGGTGGGGCGGGCGGTCGACGAGGTGGAGGTCCTCGCCCGCCGAGCCCGTGACGTCAGGGCGTCGGCTCCCTAAGCCCGTCGCTTGTCTTCCCGGCCCTGAGAGCGGTCGGGTCGACGGTCGCCGACGATCAGGGATGCTGGCTCGCGTACGCGATCATCCGGGCGTAGATCTCGAGGATCTTGATGCTGTAGTCCGGGTCCGTCGCCCATTTGCCGTTGCCCATCACGTTCCATGCCGGCGCCGAGCCCTTGTACGCGAACGAGTCGTACGACGCCGCCGCCGCGAGGGGCGGGCTGCCGAACAGCGGCGGCTCGGGCGGGTCGGGGAGCAGCGCGGCGCGACTGCCCGGGTCGGCGTAGCTCCGGAGCAGCTGGATCTGGGCCCGCACGCCGTCGAGCGGCGTCGGGAAGGCGATCTCGCTCGTGCAGCTGTCGCACGCGCCGATTCCCGCGTAGTTGTTGTCGAGCGCGTGGCCGAAGGACCCGGTCTCGAGGACGGCCTGGGCGAACGCCAGGTCGCCGGCGACGTTGTACGCGTCGCCTTCGAGGATGTACACGTTCGCCAGGTCCTCGATCGAGGTGGTGCCCGCGAGGTGCGCGACCGCGCCGGTCGAGTGGAACCACCCGGCGAGCTGGGAAGCATTGACGCGGGCGGGCCCCATGACCGGGACGCCCCCGAGCATCGAGAGGATGTTCTCGTCCCGGGTGCGCACCGCCTCGAGGCTGGCCCGCTGGGCCTGCAGGTTCGCCTCGTCGCTCTCGACCGATTGCGCGTCCGCCGCCTTCTGGGCCTGCTCCGTCTGCAGCGTGGCCTCGACCGCCTTCAGCTGGTCGAGCTGACGGTTCTCGTCGGCCGAGGCGGCGTTCGTGTACGCCTCCCCCACGGCGATGTCGACCACGTGCTGCACCTGCAGGATCGCGCCGTCCTGGTCCTGCTGCTCGTAGACCGCGGCGGCCCGTGCCGAGAGCTCCCCCTTCAGCTGGTCGATCTGGGTCTGCGCGGCGTTCACCCGCGCCGTGACGTCAGCCAGCGCGGCCTGCGCGGCCGCGAGGTGCGCCTGGAGGGCCGCAACCTGCTCGGCGACGACGTCGAGGCGGCCGCTCGTCTGTGCCAGCTCAAGCGACGCCGCGACGATCTGCTCGGTGGTCCCGGGCGGTGGCGTGGTCGTCGTGGTCGTTGGCGACGGCGGCGGGGCCGCGGTCTGCGCGCTCGCCACCGACGCGAAGCCCACTGCGGCGACAACCAGTCCGAGGGGCACCAGGAGCGCGGGGCGGCGGGCGAGCTTCACGTGGTCTCGGACATGGATCGCCGGAGGGTGGTCCTACGTATTGACGGCCAGTTGGGCCGAAGACTTGAAGGGAATGTGGCTCAGCCGTCGCGGCCCGAGACACCACGCGGCGGCGGCCGTGATGCCTAGCGTTTACCCCGGCGTTGATGGCTGGGGAACGTCGCGCGGCCGGTCGGCACGCGTCTCGTCGCGGGCCGGTACCACCACGCTGAGTGACCGGGCCACCGCCCGGACGACGACGCGGCAGTCGACCGCCCCGCGGCCCAGCGGGCGGTTCGAGCGCCACCCGGGTTTCGGGAAGGATGAACCCCATGGCCGCACCGCCACCCGGGCCGACGTGAGCGGGCCGAGCCCGACGTGACGCCGACCGTCCTCCTCGTCCTCGGCGCGTTCCTCGCGTCCGCCGTCGAGATGGTCGAGGCGCTCACGATCGTGCTGGCCGTCGGCGTGACCCGGGGCTGGCGGCCCGCGCTCGTCGGCGTGGGGGCAGCGTGCCTCACCCTCGCGGTGCTCGTCGCCGCCCTCGGGCCGGCGCTCACCCAGATCCCGCTGTCGGCGCTGCGCGTCTTCGTGGGCGCCGTGTTGCTCGTGTTCGGCTTGCAGTGGCTGCGCAAGGCCATCCTGCGCGCCGGCGGGATCCGTGCGCTGCACGACGAGGACGCGATCTACGCCCGGGAGGTGGCGCTCTCCGAGGAGGCGACCGCGGCGTCGGGCTTCGACTGGTACGGCTTCACGCTGTCGTTCAAGGGTGTGCTCCTCGAGGGCCTCGAGGTCGTGCTCATCGTCGTCAGCTTCGGCAGCACCGGCGGGCATCTCGGGCTCGCCGCGGCGGGGGCGGCCGGCGCGCTCCTCGTCGTCGGCGGCATCGGTGCGCTCGTGCACCGCCCCCTCAGCCGCGTCCCCGAGAACTCGATGAAGTTCGTCGTCGGGATCATGCTGAGCTCGTTCGGCGTGTTCTGGGGCGGCGAGGGCGTGGGCGTGAACTGGCCCGGCTCGGATCTCGCCCTGCTCGGCGTGATCGCCTTCTTCGTGCTCGTCGCGCTCGTGCTCGTCGCTGATCTCCGGCGCCGCGTGACGCTCACTTCGCGCGTGGCGAGCAGCGCCTGACATGGGTGTGCTGCGCCGCTTCGGGCGCTTCTGGTACGACTTCCTCATCGGTGACGACTGGGTCGCCGCCGCGCTGGCCATGGCCGCGCTCGGGCTGACCGCGGTGCTCGCGGAGGCGCACAACCCGTGGTGGCTGCTCCCGGTGGCGATCGCCGCGGTCCTGACCCTCTCCGTGCGGCGCGCCGCCCGGGCCGCGCGGCCCGAACCCGCCGACCCGCCCCCCGCCGGAAGCTGACCGGCCGCGGGCGACCCCGCGACGTCCACGGGTAGCGTCGATTCGGTGACGCCCGACGGCGCGGCGGGACCCGGGCCGGCTTCCACCCTCTCGCTCGAGCCCCCCGCCCTGCGCGACCGGCGCGTCGCGACCCGGCCCGCCCGCCTCGCGCTCCTCGCGCTCACCACGGCGCTGCTCGTCGCGCTCACGGTCGCGCCCCGCCACGGGATCCCGAGCACCGTCCTCGTCGTCGCCGCCGCCGCGGCCGGTGGCGGGTTCGCGTTCCTGGAGGCGCGCCGACCGGTCCTCGGGCTGCGGCCCGTCGCCGTCGCCGTCGGTGTCGTGCTGCTCGTCGCGGTGGCCATCTGGCCGCAGTCCTCGAACGACGTGTGGTCGTACACCATGTACGGCCGGATGGTGAGCGCCCACGGCGCCAGCCCCTACCAGCACGTGCCCGCCGACTTCCCGACCGACCCGTTCGACCACCTCGTGAGCCCGATCTGGCAGCACCGCGGCTCGGTCTACGGCCCAGCGTTCGTCGGCTACGCGGCCACGCTCACCGCGGTGGCGGGCGATTCGCGGCTGGCGGACCGGCTGCTCTTCCAGCTGGGCGCGGCGCTCGCGGTCGCCGCGGCCCTCGCCGTCGTGTGGCGACGCACCCGCAGCCCGGCCGCCGTCGCGTGGCTCGGGCTCAACCCGGTGTTCGGGGCGATCATCGTGAACAGCGGGCAGATCGACGCGCTCATCGGGCTCGCGATCCTCGCCGCCGCGCTGCTCGCCGCCGAGCGCCGCGGGTGGGCCGGCGGCGTCGCGCTCGGCGTCGCGACGCTCCTGAAGGTGACGAGCTTGCTCGCGCTGCCGGCGCTCGTCTTCTGGGCGTGGCGGCGCGGGGAACGACGGCTGGCGAGGCAGCTCACCGTTTCGACCGCGTTGACGACGGCCGTGGTCTACCTCCCGTTCGTGACGGGGCAGTCGCACGTCCTGGCCGGCGCCGACCACTCGGTGACGCCCGGGTCGCCCTGGAACCTGCCGGCCCAGCTGCTGGTCGGAAAGGACGCCGGCCGGGACCTCGCCGGGCTGCTGCCGTCGAACGACACGCTGTCCGTCCTCTTCTATCTGTCGCTCGCGCTCGTCGGCGTCCTCGCCGTCGTGCTCGCCTGGCGCTGGGCGTCCGCCGACCGTCCCGAGCTCGGGGCCGGCGCGGCGACGGCCAGCTACGCGATGGCCGCCGAGTACACGCTTCCCTGGTACGCGGGGTGGGCGCTGCCCGTGCTCGCCGCCGTTCGGCCGTCGCGACTGGGGTGCGTGATCTGGTGGCAGGCCGTCGTGCTGCTCGCCGCGTGGAAGCTCCCCACGCACCACACCGGCTCGGTCGCCGACACGATCCTCCGCGGCACCTTCGCCTACGCGCTGCCGCTCGTGCTGCTCGTGGCGTACGTGGCGGTCGGGCCTCGGCGTCGCGACGTCGCGCTGACCACCGGGTGACGCGAGGACGGCCTCCCGGGGGCGACTCGCCAGCGTCCCGGCCCGGGGGGTCTGTGCGGGCAGCTGCCGGCCGGGAGACGCGAGCCGCCCCACGACCCGGCGCCGCTCTGGAACCATGCGCCGAGCCTCGGGAGACCGCTTCGTGGGTACCG
>JBPYDT010000096.1:0-2082 GCA_051986275.1 Acidimicrobiia bacterium
GATCGTGATGCTCCGCGACCTCGGCGAGGACATTCTGGAGGTGATCGGCGGTGCCCGACCCACGGGTGCAGGCCGCCGTTGAGCACTGGGCGCCGCGCTTCATCGCGATGGGCGTCGACTACAACGATTTCGTCCGGACCACCGGTCGGATCGAGCGCTGGGAGGACTGGCTCGACGCCTGGACGGACGTCGCCGAAGAGCACCTCGAGCTAGCGGCCGATGCGGAGTCCGCGGGCCGGTGGCGGAGTGCCGGCGAGGCCTACCTCCACGCGGCCGTGTGCCTGCACTTCGGGAAGTTCGTGTGGGTGCTGGACGCGGCCGCCCACCGCGCCGCGACCGAGCGGGCGATCGCGTCGATGGCCAAGGCCCACGCGTTTCTCGACCCGACCGCGGAGCGCGTCGAGGCGCCGCTCGAGGGCAGCGTGCTCGCGGCGAATCTGCGCCGGCCCGCACGCGTCGGTGCGGTGCCTGCACCCGGGATGTCCGAGGCGCAGCGCGGGCTCGCCCCGCCGCCGCTCGTCGTCCTGATCCCTGGTCTGGACTCGACGAAGGAGGAGTTCTTCCACTGGGAGAACGCGTTCCTCGAGCGCGGGATGGCGACGCTGTCGATGGACGGGCCCGGCCAGGGGGAGACCGGGTTCAGGCTGCCCATCCGGCACGACTACGAGGTCGCGGTGGCCGCGATGCTCGATGCGCTGGGTGACCGCGACGACGTCGACCTCGCGCGCGTGGGGGCGGCCGGCGTCAGCCTCGGCGGCTACTACGCGCCTCGCGCGGCGGCGTTCGAGCCGCGGATCGGCGCCGTCGCCGGCGTCAGCGGCCCGTACAACTTCGGCGAGGTGTGGGACGAGCTGCCGCCGCTGACCCGCGAGGCGTTCACGGTCAAGTCGGGAGCGCGCGACGAGCGCGAGGGTCGCGAGCGCGCGTCGGCGCTCGACCTCGGCGGCGTGCTCGGCGGCGTGACACAACCGGCGCTGTTCGTCACCGGCGGCCTCGACCGCATCATCCCCTGGCGGCAGACCGAGCGGGCCGCGCGTGAGACGCGGGGCGGGACGTTCGTGCTCTACGAACGCGGCACGCACGTGTGCAGCAACATCCCCTACCGATACCGTCCGCTCGTGGCCGACTGGATGTGGGATCAGCTGGGCGGGTCGCGCGCTTGAACCTCGTCGGCGAGCCCGTCCGCCGGCGCGAGGACGAACGCATCCTGCGGGGGCGCGCCCGCTACCTGGACGACATCGAACGGCCGGGGATGGCGCACGCCGCGTTCGTCCGCAGCCCCCACGCGTGCGCGGACGTGGTCTCGGTGGCCCCGCCGGCCCGGGCTGCGGGCCTGATCCGGGTGCTGACCGCGCTCGACGTGGCGGGCCGCGTCCAGCCGTTTGCCGTACCCCCGGTCGAGGATGCGGTGCTCGCGGGCGTGCCCCACCCGATCCTGGCGGGCATGGAGGTCCGCTACGCGGGCCAGCCGGTGGCGGCGGTGATCGCGGAGTCGCGCGAGCAGGCCGAGGACGCCACCGAGCTCGTCGAGGTCGAGTACGGGCCGCGCGACGCGGTCGTCGATCCTCGGGGCGCGCCCGAGGAGCTCATGCGGTGGAGGCGGACCGTCGGCGACGTCGACGGCGCGTTCGCCGGCGCCGCCCACGTCGTGAGCGGCCACTATGTGCTGCCGCGGCTCGTGGCGACTCCGATGGAGACCCGCGGCGTGATCGCGTCCTACGACGCGCCCGGTGACCTGCTGACGGTCTGGGGCTCGTTCCAGGACCCCCACCGCCCTCGAGCTCAGCTCGCTCACGCGCTCGGGCGCGCGCCGGACCGGATCCGGGTGATCGTGCCCGACGTGGGTGGCGCGTTCGGTAGCAAGGGCGGGATGCCGGTCGAGGGGGTGGTCGTGGCGCTGTCCGCGATCGAGCTCGGCCGCCCGGTGAAGTGGGCCGAGGACCGGATGGAGAACTTCGTCGCCGCCGGCCAGGGTCGGGGCGTGCAGGCGGACGTCGAGCTGGCGCTCGACGCGGACGGCCGGATGCTCGCGGTGCGCGCCGACCTCCTCGCCGACCTCGGCGCGTTCCTGCTGCCGACCAC
>JBPYDT010000097.1:0-3794 GCA_051986275.1 Acidimicrobiia bacterium
GACGACCGCGGTGTACCCGCCGAGCGCCGCGGCCCGCGCCCCGGACTCGATCGTCTCGGCCTCCTCGTGACCGGGCTCCCGCAGGTGGGTGTGCAGGTCGACGAGCCCCGGCGCGACGACGCAGCCGCCCGCGTCGAGCACGCGGTCGCCCTCCAGCCCGGGGCCGACGGCGGTCACGACGCCGTCCTCGACGCGGACGTCCGCTGTCCGCTCTCCGGTCGCGTCGACGACGCGGCCGCCGCGCACGAGGAGCGAGTCAGGCAACGGGTGCCCCCGAGCCGAGCAGCTGGTACAGGACGGCCATGCGCACCGCGACGCCGTTCGCGACCTGCTCGGTGATCACCGACGCCGGCCCTTCGGCGACTTCGGCGGCGATCTCCACGCCCCGGTTCATCGGGCCGGCGTGCATGATCAGCGTGTCGGGCTTCAGGCGGGCCGCCCGCTCGACGGTCAGGCCGTAGCGCGTCGTGTACTCGCGCAGGGACGGGAAGCGCATCGCGTCCTGGCGCTCGTGCTGGATGCGCAGCAGGTAGATGACGTCGAGCGTCGGGAGGAGCCCGTCGAGATCGCCGCAGGTGGTGGCCGGCCAGCCGGCCATGGACTCCGGGAGCAGCGTGGGCGGGCCGACGAGCGTCACCGTCGCCCCGAGCGCGGCGAACGCCTTCGTCGTGCTGCGCGCCACGCGCGAGTGGCGGACGTCGCCGACGATCGCGACCCGGGCGCCGTCGAGGCCCGTGCCCCGGTGGCGGCGCAGGGTCAGCGCGTCGAGCAGGGCCTGCGTCGGGTGCTCGTGGCAGCCGTCGCCCGCGTTCACGACCGACGCCTCCACCCAGGCGGCGACCCGGTGCGGCGCGCCGGCGCCGCCGTGACGTACGACGATCGCGTCGACGCCCATCGCCTCGATGGTCTGCACCGTGTCGCGGAGGCTCTCGCCCTTGGCCACCGCGGAGCCGCTCACCCCGAACGCCATCGTGTCGGCCGAGAGGCGCTTCGCGGCCGTCTCGAACGAGAGGCGGGTCCGGGTCGAGTTCTCGTAGAAGAGGGACACGACCGTCTTGCCGCGCAGCGCCGGGACCTTCGGGATGTCGCGGCGCGTCACCTCGAGGAACGACTCCCCGAGGTCGAGGAGCTCCTCGATGCCCTCGCGCCCGAGGTCGTCGACGGAGAGCAGATCGTGCATCAGCGTCCCCCTTCCTCACTGGCCGGCCCCCAGAGCTCGATGCTGTCGGCGCCGCCGTCCACCTCGGCGAGGCGCACCTGCACGTCCTCGGCCCGCTTCGTCGGCAGGTTCTTGCCGACGAAGTCGGCGCGGATCGGCAGCTCGCGGTGCCCTCGGTCGACGAGCACGGCGACCTGGACGGCGAGCGGCCGTCCGAGCTCGGTGATCGCGTCGAGCGCGGCGCGGACCGTCCGCCCGGTGAAGAGCACGTCGTCGACGAGCACCAACGTGCGTCCGGTCACGTCGACCGGCACCTCGGTCGGTCCGAGGGGCTGCACCGGCCGCAGCCCGATGTCGTCCCGGAAGAAGGCGACGTCCAGCGCGCCGACGGGGATCGCCGCGCCCTCGAACGACTCGATGGCCGCGGCGAGCCGCTGCGCGATCGCGACGCCGCGCGTGTACAGGCCGACGAGCACGAGGCCTGCCGCGCCGTGGTTGCGCTCCACGATCTCGTGGGCGATGCGCGTGTGCGCCCGCCGGAGGTCGTCGGCGTCGAACACCTCGGCCCGGAACACGAAACGGCCACCCTCGCGGGTGGCCGCAGACTCGTCTGGCTCGGCGGTGCCAGGCGCGCTCATCAACGCTCCTCCGTAGGGGCCTCACGGGACCCCCTTCACGGCTCCGTCCTGTATAGCAGCACCTCGGCGCCGAACGATCGACCGTCGGACCGACGCGTCGGCGGCCGCCCGAGGGTGCCGGCGGCGCCCGATCTCGGCGCGCGCTACTGGTTGGGCTTCTCGCCCGACGCGGCCGCCTGGGCCATCGCCTCGAGCCGGTCGAGCATCGGCATGCGCTCCTGGCCGACCTCGTCGAAGCGGGCGGCGATCTCCTCGGGCGTCCAGCGTCCCTCGGTGCGCATGGCGCGCACCTCGGCGGGCTGGTTCCACACGGCGATCGTCGGGCCGTTCGCCGTGTACACCTGCCCGGTGACGTGTCGGGCAGCGTCGCCCACGAGGAACACCACCATCGGCGCGACGTCCTCGGGCTCGCCCATCTCGAGGCCGAACGGCACGTTGCCCGACATCCGGCTCTTCGCCACGGGCGCGATGACGTTGGCCGTCACCCCGTACTTGTGCATCCCGAGGGCGGCGCTGCGCGTGAGCGAGACGATGCCGCCCTTCGCCGCGCTGTAGTTCGCCTGGGCGACGCTCCCGGCGAACGCGCCGGACGTGAAGCCGATGAGCGTGCCGGACTTCTGGGCGCGCATGAGCGGCGCCGCGGCCCGGAACACGGTGAACGTGCCCTTGAGGTGCGTCTCGATGACCGGGTCCCACTCGTCCTCGGCCATGTTGAACAGCATCCGCTCGCGCAGGATCCCGGCGACGCAGACGACCCCGTCGATGCGCCCGTACGTGTCGACCGCGGTCTGGACGATGCGCGCCCCGCCGGCCATCGTCGTGACCGAGTCGGCGACCGCGGTGGCCTGACCACCGGCGGCGGTGATCTCGGCGACGACCGCGTTGGCGATCTCGCTGTCGGGGTCCTGCCCGTCGATGCTGACGCCGTAGTCGTTCACGACGACGTTCGCGCCCGCGGCCGCGCACGCGAGCGCGACGCCGCGCCCGATCCCGCGGCCGGCGCCGGTCACCGCGATCGTCTTGTCGTCCAGGTATCCCATGAGGCCTCCTCGGGAGCGGCGCGGACGCTAGTCGGGCATGTCGCCGAGCAGCGTGTCGACGAGCTCCCCTTCGAGGTAGGTGAGCCAGCCGTAGGCGGCGAGCGTCGGCGCGTCGGGGTCCGACGGGTCGAGGGTGGCGAGGTCGGTGTCGTCGGTGACGCCGAGCCGCGAACCGAGCGCGAGGCGCGCGTCGTTCAGCACGCTGAGCCAGGCGTTCGCCTCCTCGGCGCTCAGGTGCACGACGAGGCGGTCGCGCTTCGTGGGCTCGGCGGCGGCGATCGTGGTCTGCAGCGTGGTCAGCGCGTCGAGGCGGGCCTCGAGCAGCCCGGGGTGGACGAGCTCCCGCCACTCGGCCTCGGCCTGCTCCTCGGTCGGGTCGAGGTACGCGCGCGGGAAGAGCCGCGCCCGGGCCGGGTCGTCGTCGTCGGCGCCGTAGAGGGTGCGCAGCTGCTCGGGGAGCCCCTCGAGGAGCTCGAGCTCGCCGCGCTCGAACGTGGCGTCGACCGTGCCCCCGCGGCGCCGGGCGAAGCGGCGCGCCATCAGGAGGGGTGCTCCATCGTCGCCCAGAGCCCGTGCGCGTGGAGGCGGGCGACGTCGGCCTCGGCCTTCTCGCGGTTGCCGTCGGAGACGATCGCCTTGCCCTCGTGGTGGACCTCGAGCATGAGGCGCGTCGCCCTCTCGCGCGAGTAGCCGAAGAGCTTCTGGAAGACGAAGACGACGTAGGACATGAGGTTGACCGGGTCGTTCCAGACGATGACGAGCCACGGCCGATCGGTGACGACGACCTCCTCGACCTCGGGCTCTTGGACCTCGAGGGGGGCCGGCGGGGCCGGCGGTGCGGTGCTCACGTCCGCACCTGGTCGGCGATCCGGGCCAGGAGGGCGTGCACGAACCGGCCCGAGTCGGCGGTGGAGTACTGGCGGGCGAGCTCGACGGCCTCGTCGATCACCACGCCGA
>JBPYDT010000098.1:0-9539 GCA_051986275.1 Acidimicrobiia bacterium
GCCAGCCTCAACGGCAGCGACGCGGTCGTGAAGAAGCAGGACGTGCTCGGCTGCGCGAGCTACGCCGCCGACGCCCGCCTCAACACGCTGCTGATGGTGGACTCGCAGAGCGCGGCCAAGGAGGTCGCGCTGCGCCGGCTCGGCTATGCCGTCACCCCGACCGGGGAGCAGGCGCTCGTCGCCGACATCGAGTGCGGCGGCCCGTCCGACCGCCACCTCCAGGAGGGCGACGTCATCACCGCGGTCGACGGCCACCCAGTCGCCTCCGCCAGTGACGTCCACCAAGCGGTCGTGAGCCTCCCGCCCCACGCCGTCGTGCACCTCACGGTGCGGCGCGGCACGCAGACCGTGCCCGTGACCGTCCACAGCGGACGCAACGGCAGCACGGCCTTCCTCGGCATCATCACCCAGACCCTGACCATGTGGCGCTTCCCCGTCGACCTGCACATCAACACGCAGAACATCGGCGGCCCCTCAGCGGGCCTCGCGTTCACGCTCGCGCTCATCCGCGCGCTGTCACCCGGGGATGTGACCGGCGGGCACGCGGTCGCGGTGACGGGCACGATCAACCCCGACGGGACCGTCGGGGAGGTCGGCGGCATCCCCCAGAAGGCGATCACCGCGCAGCGCAGCGGCGCCGTCGCCATGCTCGTCCCCTCGGGACAGCAGAGGGACGCCCGAGGCGCCGCCCCGCATCTGCGAGTGATCGCGGTGAAGACGGTCGATGACGCGCTCGCCGCGCTCCACCGCCTCGGCGGTGTGCCCGTCGCGACGGGTACACCCTTGGCGACGCCTTCCGCCCAATAGCATCGAGCGCGTGGCAGGCTCACCGACGAGCGACGACGCCGCGCACGACGAGGCCCGCGAACCCGCCGACGCGATCGACGACGTCGCGGCGCGTGCCGCGGCTGTGCTCCGCGAGGCCGAGGAAGAGGCCGCGGCGAAGGGGCGCGCGATGGTCGACGAGGCGCGCGCGGTGCGCAAGCGCATGCTGGACGACCTCGAGCGGCGCCGCGCCACGCTCCTCGAGGAGCTCGCGCGAGTCCGCGCCGCGGTCGACGAGCTCGCCCACGACCTCGCGGCGCCGCTGCAGCACGCCGAGCGGCCCGAACCGGACGAGTCGCCGCCCGACGGTCCGCCCGGACAGGTCACCGACGGTCCGACCGACGTCTTCGCCCAGCTGCGAGCCGACCAGGCCACACCCGAGCCTCGGCCGGAGCGGCGACCCGCGCGCCGGACGAAGCCGCCCGCGCCGCCCGCCGCCCCGGCCGAGGCCGAGCCGCCGGCGGAGCCCCCCGTCGCCGAGGACTCGCCGCCCCCGGAGCCGCCGCCGGCCCCGGCGCCGACCGATCCGGACGACGTCATCCGCCACCGCCGGGACGAGGTGCTCGCACCGCTGACCGAGGCGTTGCTGCGCTCGTCGAAGCGCCTCCTGCAGGACGAGCACAACGATCTCCTCGACGCCGTCCGGCGCAGCCGCGGTCGGGTCGACGCGTCACGCCTGCTCCCCGACCCCGAGCGTCAGCACCACGCCTGGTCGGTCGTGCTGGCCCCGACCATCGACGAGGCCTACGCCGTCGGGCGGGCGCTCACCGGGCGCGGGCGCCGCCCGAGCAGCGCGCCGCGGCGGCTCGTCGCCGAGCTCGCCGCCGGGCTCGTCTCGCCGCTGCGCGACCGCCTCACCGTCTCGATCGATTCGGTCATCGCCGTCGGTCCGTACGAGGGGCCGGGCGAGCTGCAGAACGCCGTCGGTCCGGTCATCAGCGCGCGTTACCGCGAGTGGCGCGCGCGCGACCTCGAGGGTCAGCTCGGCGATCTGCTCGCGGCGGCGTACGCGCGGGGCGTGTTCGACGCGACGCCGTCCGGCGCGACGTTGCGATGGGTGCCGGCTCAGGTTGGACAGTGCCCGGACGCCGACGACAACGCGCTCGAGCCGACGATTAAGGGCCACAACTTCCCGACGGGGCAGCCGTGCCCTCCGGCGCACCCCGGGTGTCGCTGCCTCGTCGTGCCGACTGACGTCGGGGAGTCCAACCCCTCCGTCTAGGCTGCGCCGGAATGCGGGTCCCCGATCAGCAGCGGCGGTCGTTCCGTCTGCGCGCCTGGATCATCGCCTTGGTGGTGATCCTCATCATCTTGCTGTTCAGCTTGCGGGGGCTGGCCAGCTTCTACACCGACTACCTCTGGTTCCACTCGTTGGGCCAGGGCGGCACCTGGCGGGAGCTGCTCGGCGCCAAGGTCGTCCCGGCGGTCGTGTTCACCGCCGTGTTCTTCGTCCTCATCCTCTCGAGCCTCCTGATCGCGGACCGGCTCGCCCCGAAGGTCCGGGCCACCGGCCCGGCGAGCCCCGAGGACGAGCTGGTCAACCGCTACCAGCAGGCCACGGGCCGGTACCAGGGCCGCATCCGCATCGCCGTGTCGGTGTTCTTCGCGCTGATCGCCGGCATCGGCGTCTCGTCGCAGTGGCAGAACTGGATCCTGTTCACGCACCGCGTGGACTTCGGGATCAAGGACCCGCAGTTCCACAAGGACATCGGCTTCTACGTCTTCCAGCTGCCCTTCATCCAGTTCATCCTGGACTGGCTCTTCGCCGGGCTCGTGATCATCCTGCTGGTCACCGCGGTCGCGCACTACCTCAACGGCGGGATCCGGTTCCAGACGCCCGGCCAGCGCGTGACGCCGCAGGTGAAGGCCCACCTCTCGGTGATCCTCGCCGTCATGGCGCTCGTGAAGACCGCCCAGTACTACTTCTCACGCTTCGCGCTCACGATGTCGTCGCGAGGCCGCGTCGACGGTGCGACGTACACGGACGTGAAGGCGCAGCTCCCCGCCTACAACCTGCTGATCTTCATCTCGATCGTGGCGGCCGGGCTCTTCATCTGGAACATCGTCCGGCAGGGCTGGGTGCTGCCGATCATCGCCGTCGGCCTCTGGGGCTTCGTCTCCATCGTGGTCGGCACCATCTATCCCGCGGCCATCCAGAACTTCAAGGTCAAGCCGAACGAGCTCGCCCTCGAGCAGCCGTACATCGCCCGCAACATCAAGGCGACGAACCAGGCGTTCGGGCTGTCGAAGGTCAGCGTCCAGAACTTCAACTTCAACGGCAACTTAGATCCAGGCGTGGTCGATACGAACCGACCAACGATCGACAACGCGCGGCTCTGGGACCCGACGGTGATCCGCTCGACGTACCAGACGTTGCAAGGCCTGCAGCCGTACTACACCTTCAACGACGTCGACATCGACCGCTACGACATCGACGGCGAGACGACCCAGGTGCTCATCGCGGCGCGCGACCTGAACAGCGGGAGCCTCCCGAGCCAGTCGTGGGTCAACCAGCACCTCGTGTACACGCACGGCTACGGGGCGGTCGTCTCGCCGACGAACCAGGCCGACACGAGCGGGAACCCGGCGTTCAACCTCTACAACATCCCGCCGACGTCGAACGGCATCGCGCTGACGAACCAGGGCGCGCAGGTGTACTTCGGGGAGAACCTGAGCGGCTACACGATCGTGAACGGCAAGCAGGACGAGTTCAACTACGCGCGGGCCGACAACACGAACGCGATGACTCGCTACACGGGGAAGGACGGCGTCCGCCTGTCCAACATCTTCACCCGCGCCGCGTTCGCGCTGCGCTTCGGCGACCTCAACCCGCTGATCTCGGGCCAGGTGACGTCGAGCTCGAAGGTGCTGATGATCCGGGACATCATGGCCCGGGTCCAGAAGCTCGCCCCGTTCCTGCACTACGACTCGGACCCCTACCCCGTCATCATGAAGGGGCACCTCTACTGGGTCCTCGACGCCTACACGACGAGCGACCAGTACCCGTACTCGCAGGTGTACAGCGGCGAGGGCGGTCTCGGCGGCAACATCAACTACGTCCGCAACTCGGTCAAGGTCACGATCGACGCGTACAACGGCACGGTCAAGTTCTACGTGATCGACAGCCACGACCCGATCATCCGGGCCTACCAGGAGGCGTTCCCGAGCCTGTTCACCGCGGGCTCGAAGATGCCGGCGGTCCTGCGCGCGCACCTGCGCTTCCCCGAGAACCTCTTCCAGCTCCAGTCGAACGTCTACGCGACGTACCACGTGCAGAACGTCGGCGCGTTCTACGCCGGGACCGAGCGGTGGCTGCTCTCACCGGACCCCAACGCGGTGCTCGGCGAGACGGTGACGCCGACGACGACCCGGGGCCAGCAGCGCGCACCCGAGATCACCGCGACCACCCCGCGCCAGGACCCGTACTACCTCTACATCCGCCTGCCGGGCGACACCCACGAGAGCTTCCTCATCCTGCAGCCGTTCGTGCCCGTGTCGCAGAACAACGCCCAGACGCGGCTCGTCTCGTTCATGACGGCGAAGTCGGATCCGGGGGACTACGGGCAGATCCAGGCGTTCGTGATGCCGCAGGGCCTGACGGTCAACGGCCCGGTCCAGGTCGCGAACAGCATCCAGAGCGACCAGAGCCTGGCCCAGCAGTTCACGCTGTTGAGCCAGCAGGGCTCGGCGGTCGTGAAGGGCAACATCCAGCTGATCCCCGTCGGCGACTCGATCGTCTACGTGCAGCCGATCTTCGTGCAGCAGTCCACCCAGCAGGGCTACCCGCAGTTCCGCTTCGTCGTCGTGTTCACCCAGAACAAGAACCCGGTGAGCGGCCCGACGGTCAACGCCGCCCTGAACTCCCTCTTCAGCGGGACGCCGGCGCCCGCGACCCCGACGACCCCCGCGACGCCGACGACCCCGTCGCCCACGACGGGCAACGTCCAGAGCCTCCTCAACCAGGCGGCCCAGCAGTTCGCCAACGCCCAGCAGGCGCTGCGCAACGGTGACCTGGCGGGCTACCAGGCGGACATCGCGGCCGCCCAGGCCGACGTCTCGCAGGCCCAGAACGCCCTCGGCGCCGGCTGAGCCCCGGGATTGTTTGGGTCCCCGGGCATTGTTACTATCGGCGTAGTGGAAATTCGGTCCCCGGGGTAGGACCCCGGGTGGCACCGGAAACCCAGACAGGAGCCTCCGCCGATGGCCGTCAGCGGCATCGATCTCGGCAAGTACCAGCTCGGCTGGTCGGACAGCACCGACGACTACGCCTACACGCCCCGCAAGGGGCTGAACGAGGACGTGGTCCGCGACATCTCCGGGCACAAGGACGAGCCGGAGTGGATGCGGAAGTTCCGGCTCAACGCGCTGAAGCGCTTCGAGCGCAAGCCGATGCTGCCCTGGTTCGCCCAGAACATGCCCGACCTCGACCTCGACGACATCTACTACTACCTCAAGCCGATGGAGGGGCAGGTCAACGACTGGGACATGCTCCCCGAGGCGATGAAGACGACGTACGAGAAGCTCGGCATCCCCGAGGCCGAGCGAAAGTACCTGGCCGGCGTCACCGCGCAGTACGAATCGGAAGTCGTCTACCACAAGAACCGGGAGGACCTGGCGAAGCAGGGCGTGCTGTTCATGGACATGGACAGCGGCGTGCGCGAGCACCCCGACATCGTCCAGCGCTACTTCGGCACCGTCATCCCCCCGGGTGACAACAAGTTCGCCGCGCTGAACTCCGCGGTCTGGAGCGGCGGCAGCTTCGTCTACGTGCCCGCGGGCGTCCACGTCGAGATGCCGCTGCAGGCCTACTTCCGGATCAACTCGGAGAACGCCGGGCAGTTCGAGCGGACGCTGATCATCGCCGAGGAGGGCGCCTCGGTGCACTACGTCGAGGGCTGCTCCGCGCCGGTGTACACGAGCGACTCCCTGCACTCGGCGGTCGTCGAGCTCATCGCCAAGCCCGGGTCGCGGATCCGCTACACGACGATCCAGAACTGGTCGCCGAACGTCTACAACCTCGTCACGAAGCGGGCGCGGGCCGAGGCCGAGGCGACGGTCCAGTGGATCGACGGGAACCTCGGGTCGAAGCTCACGATGAAGTACCCGGCCGTCGTCATGGTCGGGCCGAAGGCGCACGGCGAGGTCCTGTCGATCGCGTATGCGGGCGAGGGCCAGCACCAGGACGCCGGGGCGAAGATGACGCACGCCGCGCCCGAGACCACCTCGATCATCGACTCGAAGTCGATCTCGAAGGACGGCGGCCGCACCACGTACCGGGGCCTCGTGAAGGTGCAGGAGGACGCGCACCACGTGAAGAGCCACGTGCGCTGCGACGCGCTCATCCTCGATGAGGAGAGCCGCTCCGACACGTACCCGACGATGGAGATCGACGAGAAGGACGCCCGCATCGGCCACGAGGCGACCGTCTCGAAGGTCGGCGACGACCAGCTCTTCTACCTCATGAGCCGCGGGCTCACCGAGCAGCAGGCGACCGCGATGATCGTGAACGGCTTCATCGAGCCCGTCACGAAGACGCTGCCGATGGAGTACGCCGTCGAGCTGACCCGTCTCATCGAGCTCAACATGGAAGGCGCCGTCGGGTAGTGCCCGGCTTCACGCCCGACGCCGCGAGGGCGCTCGGGGGGCACGAGTGGCTCGTGGCGCGGCGCGTCGCCGCCGCGGAGCGCCTGGCCGATGTCGAGTGGCCCAACGAGCGCGACGAGATCTGGCGCTTCACCCCGATCGAGGACTTCGACCTCGATCGCTTCGAGCCCCGCGGCGCCGCTCAGCGCAGCCTCGACGTCCCCGTGCTGTCGCCCGGCCTCGCCGCGAAGGGCGTCGCCGTCGGGGACCTGCGCGACGTCGACGACGCCGAGGCGGCCGACTGGCTCGGCACGTGCGCCGACGCGTCACCCGACGCGTTCACCGTCCTCCACGACGCGTTCCTCGTCGGCGGCTCGTACGTCCGCGTGCCGGCCGGCGTCGTCGTGGACGAGCCGCTGATCTTCGAGCACCGCTCGGGCGGTAACGGCCTCGCCAGCTTCCCCCACACGCTCGTCGTCGTGGGCGAGGGGGCCGACGTGACCGTCATCGACCGCTTCGCCGCTCACGGCGCACCACATCTCTGCGACGTCGTGATCGAGCTCGTCGTCGGCGACGGCGCGCGGGTGCGCTACGTCTCCGTCCAGGAGCACGACGCCACGACCTGGCAGATCGGCCTGCAGCGCGCGCACGTCGGGCGCGACGCGTCGCTGCGCTCGTCCGCTGTCGCGCTCGGCGGCGACTACGCGCGCATGCGGACCGAATCGCTGCTCACCGGGACCGGGGCGGAGAGCGACCTGCTGGCCGTGTACTTCGGCGACGGGCACCAGGTCCTCGACTTCCGGACGTTGCAGGACCACGCCGCGCCGCACACCCGGAGCGACCTGCTGTTCAAGGGCGCGGTGGAGGACCGGGCCCGGTCCGTCTACTCGGGGCTCGTGCGCCTGCGCGAGGAGGCCCAGCACGCCAACGCGTCGCAGACCAACCGCAACCTCGTGCTCACCGAGGGGGCGGGCGCCGAGTCGATCCCGAACCTCGAGATCGAGGCGAACGACGTGCGCTGCTCGCACGCCAGCGCGGTGGGCCCGATCGACGACGACCAGCGCTACTACCTCGAGTCGCGGGGGATCCCGCCCGAGGAGGCCGAGCAGCTGATCGTCCTGGGCTTCTTCGACGCCGTCCTCGACCGCCTGCCCGTGCCGAGCCTCGCCGGGTCGCTGCGCCGCTCGGTGGAGCGCAAGCTGGGGCGGCTCCGTGGCTGAGGTGCGCGCGTGCGCGGTCGACGACGTGGCGCTCGGCAGCGCCCGCCGGGTCGACGTGGACGGGCACCGCCTCGCGATCGTCCGGCTCCCCGCGATGGAGGCGGGCCAGCCCGACGACTTCTACGTCATCGGCGACCGCTGCTCCCACGAGGACTACTCCCTCTCGGAGGGTGACGTCTGGGAGGACGAGCGGGAGATCGAGTGCCCCAAGCACGGCTCGACGTTCTCGCTCTGCACCGGGGAGCCCCAGACGCTGCCCGCGACCCGCCCCGTGCCCGTCTACTCGGTCCGGGTGGACGGCGACGACGTGTACGTGGAGCTGCCGTGACCACGCTCGTCATCGAGGACCTGCACGCCCGGGTCAACGGGTTCGAGGTGCTCCGCGGCGTCGACCTCACGGTCGGCTCGGGCGAGGTGCACGCGCTGATGGGCCCGAACGGTTCGGGCAAGTCGACGCTCTCCCACGTGGTGATGGGCCGCGAGGACTACGAGGTCACGGCGGGCTCGGTCCGTCTCGACGGCACCGAGCTGCTGGGGCTCCCGACCTGGCGGCGCGCCGAGCTGGGCCTGTTCCTCGCCATGCAGTACCCCGTCGCGGTCCCGGGCGTCCCGGTGGGCGCGCTCCTCGGCGCGGCGGTGAGCGCCCGAGGCGGCGACGTCGGGGCGGTCGACGGCGCCGTAACGGACGAGGCGACGCGCCTCGAGGTCGCCGACGAGTTCCTCACCCGGGGGGTCAACGACGAGTTCTCGGGCGGCGAGCAGAAGCGGATGGAGACCCTCCAGCTCGCCGTGCTGCATCCGAGGATCGCGCTGCTCGACGAGCTCGATTCAGGGCTCGACGTCGACGCGCTCCGCGAGCTCGCCCACCGCGTCGTGGCGCTGACCCGCGAGTCGGACCTCGGGGTGCTGGCGATCACGCACTACGCCCGGCTGCTCACCGAGCTGCGTCCCGACCAGGTGCACGTCCTCCTGGCCGGCCGCGTCGTCACGACCGGCGGCCCCGACCTCGCGGATCGCCTGGAGGGGATCGGCTACGAGGGGCTCGCCGCCGAGCTGGGCGTCGAGGACCTCGCCGTGCGCGCCCCCGACCCCGACGACCCGTTCGCCGACCCGGGGTTCTGAGGGCCGGTCAGCGGGCGGGGACGGCGACGGTCACGGTCTCGACCGCCGCGCTGCGCTCGGCGCGGGATCGCTCCGGCTCGCCCTGCGTCCCCGAGGTGCACACGAACAGCGTGTGATCGTCCTCGCCCCCGATGGCGCAGGCGATGGCGTGCCGCCCCGGAAAGTCCACGACGTCGGTCACCTCGCCGCCCTCGACGACGCGGACGCAGCAGTCCCCGACCGGTGACGCGATCCAGATCCCGTCCTCGCCGTCGATGCAGATCCCGTCCGGGTACTGCGACAGCTCCGCCCAGACGCGCTGGTTCGACAGGGTCCCGTCGACGGCCAGGTCGAACGCGACGAGGTCCTTGCCCGTGCTCTCGGCGACGACGAGGGCGCTTCCGTCGGCCGTGACGACGAGCCCGTTCGCCATCCGCAGCCCGTCCGACACTGGGCGCACTGAGCCGTCGGGGTCGACGCGGAGCAGCGGCGCTCGCTGGTGCGTCGCGCCGCCGTGGAAGTCGAAGCCGAACTGGCTGATGAAGGCATGACCGGCTTCGTCGACGACGAGGTCGTTGATCTCGAACGGCGCGAGCGGCGAGCAGTCGGCCAGCACCTCGGGCGCGGCGCCGGGTGTCATCCGTAGCAGTCTGCGGTCGCGCATGGACACGATGACCACGCTGCCGTCGGCCCAGAACCCGAGCCCGGAGGGATCTCCGGGCACGTGCGCCACGACGTCCACCCTGCCGTCGGCCTCCACCCGCAGTACCTCCTGGGCGTGCATGTCCGACACCCACAGCGCGCCGTCGT
>JBPYDT010000099.1:0-8238 GCA_051986275.1 Acidimicrobiia bacterium
GAGCGCCAGCGCCTCGTTGGCCAGATGCCGCCCAAGGTCGAGACCGGCTCCGGTGTGGACGAGCCACTTCGTCAGGCCGAGCGCGACGGTCGGGCCGCTGGCGAGCCGGCTGACGAGCGCGTCGGCGCGGGCGTCGAGCTCGTTCGGCTCGACGGCCTCGTGGATGAGCCCCCACGCCGCGGCCTCGGATCCCGAGAGCTCGCGGCCCAGGAGCAGCAGCTCGTTGGCCCAGGTGAGGCCGACGCGCCGCGGCACCAGCCACGTGCCGCCGGAATCCGGCGTGAAACCGCGGGCGGTGAACGGCTCCCAGAAGCGGGCATCGGTCGCGGCGACGCAGAAGTCGGCCGCCACTGCGAGGTGCAGCCCGAGGCCGGCGCACCAGCCGCGCACGACGGCGACGACCGGCACCTGGATCGAGCAGACGAGTGGCACGAGCCGGTGGGCGAGTGCGGGCAACCGGCGCTGCAAGCTGCCGACCCGTGGGCGCGTGTCGCCGCCGGTGCGCGTCCCGAGGTCGAACCCGGAGCAGAAGTCCGTCCCAGCGCCGGTCAACGTGATCACGCGCACGCTCTCGTCCTGGTTGGCCGCCTCCAGCTCGGCGACCAGCGCGTGCGTCGTCTCGTCGTCGATCGCGTTCCGGCGTGCGGGGCGGTCGAGCGTCAGACGGAGCACGGCGCCGTCGCGTCGCGTGCTCAAGGCGACGTCGCTCACGTTGCGCTCCCGAACCGGGTGCTGATGGCGTCGAGCGCCTCTTGCAGATCGGTCGCGCCGTCCGGCGGGTCGGGGAGGCGCACCGGTCCGTGCTCACGGCTCGGCAGCAGGATCGTCGCGTGGCCGGGCGTCGTGACCTCTCCCCGCTGGTTCTCGGCGGTGAGGTCGACGTCGACCGCGGAGCGCTCATCGGCCCGGTACTTGCGCGTGACGTGACCCCGGATCCACTGCGTGTCCCCGACGTAGTTGAAGCGCCGGAACTCGCAGTCGAGCTTCCACAGCCACGCGTCGTCGCCCATCCAGTCGGTGCAGCAGTGGATGAGCCACGTCTCGCGCATGCGGCCGTAGTCGAACGTCGTCGGGTTGCCGGCTCGGCGGGCGAACGCGGGGTCCCAGTGGACGCGCTGCATCACGTCGGGGACGTTCAGCTCGTCGCGCTGGTAGAAGCGCGGGATGCGCTGCCGGTTCAGCCAACCGAGCCGCAGCGGACGGACGCCATAGAGGCCCATCCCCATCCCGACGTGCCAGCAGACCATGTCGGTGACGGTCAGTGGCCCCTTCACCAGCGGGCCGAGCTCGTCGCCCTCGGTGACGTCCTCCCACCACCGTGGGTCCGCGCCCCGCCGCTGCTCGCGCGCGTACTGCTCGTCGATCGCGTCCACCGCCTCGTCGCTGTACGACTCGACGACCACGTGGGGCTCGTCCCGGCGGCGCGCCCGCGCCGCGCCCCGCTCGGTGCGCACCATGAGGCGCAGCTGGGCCGACAGCAGCGAGTCGGCGTCCCGGAACACCTGGCCGGTCCACTCGTGCACCGCGCGGCCGGCGAACTCGCTCGGCTTGTCCAGCACGCCGACGAGCGCGTTGCGCCGCCATACCGCGCGCCCCGGGCGGAGCGGGGCCCACCACTCTCGGGCGCTCGCGGAGTAGTACGCGTGCACGCCGCGCAGCGGGTCGCCGCGCAGCAGCTCGCGCTGCTCGGGCGCGACCTCGGCGACCTCGTCGACCCCGACGAGCGTGTCGCCGCCCACGAGCGGCGGCGGCGCGATCGGGCCCTCCCACCGCGTCCGAGCGGCGTAGCTCGGGTCGCACCACAGCGGATTGTCGTCGCCGTACGCCTCGGCGACGTGGCGGAACGCGTCGGTGTCCGGGCAGCGGTAGTGGGGCGGCTGCGGGTTCGGCTCGGCGATCCCGACGCGGGCCCGCAGCCGCGACACGCCCTCATCGGTGATCGTGCTGCCATCGGCCACGACCGCAGTGTGGCATGCGGCCTCGCCGGTGCGTCGCGCCGGACCGCGCGGACGGCTACCTCGTGTGCCGCCGGACCGCTAGTTCGATCGCCGTACGGGGTCGGCAACCGCGACCGCGTCGGTCGTGTCGAACGACCAGGCGCTCACCATGCCGATGCGCGCCAACGCCACGACGTCCGGCTCGGCGGCGGGTTCGGCGGCAGTGTCGACGGTCACCTCAAAGTGAGCCGCGTCGGCACCCGCGGTGAGCCGCGAGACTCGTGCCTGTCGGTCGACGCCGTGCGCCATCGCCGCGACGCCGCGTGCGTCCGCCTCGGCCAGTAGCCCGCACCACCCGGGATGCGCCGCGTCGAGCAGCCCGTCCCCCTGTGGCCGGAGCGTGACCTGCACCGCGTCGTTGGCCACGGTGACCTCGCGGTCGAAGCCGGGGGGAACCATCGGCTGGAGCGAGAAGGTGTCGGCGAGCGCGTCGAGGGGCGACGCGGGCGGGCGGATGCGTCGCAGGCGCTCGCTGGCGATCCAGCTAGCGCCGACCCACGCGTCGCCGAGCATGCGGTGCGCGGCGGCGTCGCCGACACGGGTGCGCAGCGTCAGGTCGCTCGAGCACATCAGGAGGTGGGCCTGGGCCTGGAACTCGCGGGTGACCGCGGCCAGCGCGCCCTGCGAGAGGTCGGCGAGCCGGAACGCCGGGTCGAAGGGCTGGGCGTAGTCGCGCCGTCCGCCCGGCTCGAGGTCGCGGGCGACCGCGTTGGGCACGGACGCGAGGGGGAGCGCGGCGGTGGATTCCGTCAGCGGAACGGCGCCGACCGGAGGCTGGGCCTCGTCGATGGTGATCGTCCAGTGGCAGTGGGGGTGGCGGTCGGCGGGGAGGCGGGGCGGCCGATGGAGGGGCCGGATCCGCGCCCGCGGGTTCGTCGCGAGCGCGGTGGCGTCGAACGTCGGGTCCTCGATCGTGTGGCACATCCCGAAAACGCGCTCCTCGCCGTGGGGCTCGGCGTCGAGCAGCGCGCCGCAGTGCTCGAGCCAGAACTCGGCGTGGTCCTCGTCGACGACGCGATAGCCGACGTCCATGTACTGGTGGACGAACCCGACGTCGAGCTGCAGCGCCTTCATGATCGCGTCGACGCGGTCGCCTTCGATGCCCATGAGGCGACGCATCCGGCCTGTGTAGACGGGGCTCGCGCCCATCCACTCGTCGATCGCGACCTCGTTCATCTCGTCGAGGTCGCCCGTCTCGAGGACGACCTGGGGCAGCAGCGCCCGCGTCACGATCATCCCGGCGAGCATGGTGTCGAGCGCGACCGGGAGCAGCTCATGGCGAGGGAGCGCGTCGAGCTCGGTCATGGCGACTACGCCGCAGCCACAGGGACGTTCGAGAAGCCCGCGACGTTCGACATGTGGACCCGACGCAGCCCTGACTCGTCGACCTCGTAGCGAGGCCAGCGAGCGCCGATCTCGTCGAACGCGACGCGGCTCTCCAGCCGGGCGAGCGCTGCGCCGAGGCAGGCGTGGATCCCGTGGCCGAGCCCGAGCGGGAGCGTCGCGGGGCGTTCGATGTCGAACCGGTCGGGATCCTCGTAGGCGCGCTCGTCCCGGTTCGCCGCGCCCGTGATGAGCAGCACGGGCATGCCGGCGGGGATCGTGCGTCCGTGCCACGTCGAGTCCTCGAGCGAGAACCGCCCCTGGTACTGCGACGGCGCCCAGTAGCGCAGCACCTCCTCCACCGCGCTGGCGCCCCGCGCGGGATCGTCGAGGAGCTTCCGCCACTGGTCGGGGAACCGGTAGAAGAGGACGACGCCGTTGCCGACGAGCTTCGTCACCGTCTCGCTCCCGGCCGCGGCGAGCAGGCCGGCGAACCCCGCGATCTCGCCGTCGCTCAGGCGGTGGCTCGCGCCGTCCTCGTCGGTGACCTCCACGGTCGTGAGGCGCGAGATCATGTCGTCGCCCGGGACGCGCCGCTTCTCGGCGATGAGGTCCATGAAGTACTGCACCTGGTAGAGGGCGGCCTCCATCCCCGCCTGGGTGACGCCGGGCGTGTCGGGCTCGCGGTGCAGCAGCACGTCGGTCCAGTGCCGGATCTGCTGGCGGTCGGCCGGCGGCACTCCGAGCATCGTCGAGATGACCTCGACGGGGAAGGGCGCCGAGAACTCGGCGACGAGGTCGAAGTCGGCCCGGTCCTCGAGCGGCGTCAGGTAACGGCGGATCGTGTCGCGCACCATGGGCTCGAGCGACTGCACGGCCCGCGGCGTGAAGACCCGGCTGACCAGCTTGCGCATCTGATCGTGCTCGGGCGGGTCCATCATGATGATGCTCGTGCCCTTCACCGGCGTGTCCGGGTCGGTGAGCTGATCGATGGTGAGCCCGTACTCGCTGCTGAAGGTCTTCCAGTCCCGGTGCGCGGCGAGGACGTCCTCGTAGCGGCTCAGCGCCCAGAACCCGTACTCGGTGTTCTCGTAGGCGGGCGCCTCGTCCCGCATCCACCGGTACGTCTTGTAGGGGTCGTCGAAGAAGTCGGCCGAGAACGGGTTGAACTCCATCTCAGGCCGACGCGTACTGCCACCGGTGCGTCGGTGCCGTCCCCGGCTGCCACTCCATGCTCTGGACGTCGAAGAAGATCGGGAGCAGGTACTTCACGTAGAAGGCGTGCACGGTGACGTTGCCAGTGACGAGGTCCTCGTACTCCTTCACCCGCACCCGGTCGTCGCGCCGGCCGTAGTCCTTTACCTTCGCGAGGAGCCCGTCGACCTCGTCCCGCGTGTCGCAGAGCAGCCCGAGGTGGTCGTAGCCGGGGGACTGCATGGGCTTCGGCGACTCGGCGAGCAGCAGGAACTGCCCGTCGTCGACGCGCAGGTACTGGCACTGCTGCCCGACCACCTCCACGTTCGCGCTCTGCCAGCCGAACAGGTCGCCGTAGAACGCGGCGACGTCTGCCCGGTACTGCTCGTCGAGGGTGCCGGGAGCGAAGGTGAGCTCCATGTGGTTGAAGCGGAGCGTCGGCATGCCGGCACGGTACCGCCGCGGCGCGGAGCCCGCCATCGAGACGCGCGCCACCGCGTAGATTGGGCGGTTGTGACCGTGGGGGCGGCACCGACCGCCGACGTGCTCTCGGGGTTCGACCTCACCGACCTCGACAACTTCGCCGCCGGGTTCCCTCACGAGGTCTTCATCACGCACCGCCGTGTCGCGCCGGTGCTGTGGTGCGACCCGACCGAGCACACGCCGGATGGCGAGGGGTTCTGGTCGGTGGCCACGCACGCCGAGACGCTCGCCGTCACGCACGACCCGGTGACGTACTCGAGCGAACGCGGCGGCCACCGCGTGCACGCCGGCACGATCCTCCCGGACCAGGCGATCGCCGGCGAGGTCCTCAACATGATGGACGACCCGCGGCACGCCCGGATCCGTCGCCTCGTCAGCGTCGGCCTGACCCCGAAATCCGTCGGCGACCTCGAAGCCGACCTGCGCGCCCGCCTGCGGACGGTGCTCGAGCGCCTCGACGACGAGTGCGACGGCGTGGCGATCGTGCGCGAGCTGCCGCTCGAGGCCATCGCCCTCCTCATGGGCGTCCCGGCGGCCGACCGCCACCAGCTCGCGGCGTGGGTCGACCACACCTTCGACTTCAAGGACCGCGAGTACATGGAGACGACCGACGAGGTCGCGGCCGCCCACGGGGCGATGTTCGAGTACGGCCGGTCGCTCATCGCCGAGAAGCGCCGCCAACCGGGGGACGACATGCTCTCCACCGTCGTCCACGCCCGTCTCGACGACGAGGACCCGCCCCAGCTCACCGACAGCGAGCTGCAGCTGTTCTTCTCCCTCCTCTTCTCCGCGGGCGCCGAGACGACGCGCAGCGCGGCGTCGGGCGGGCTCCTGGCGCTCGCCGAGCGGCCGGCGCAGTGGGCCGCGCTCCGCGACGACCCGGCACTGATCCCCGGGGCGGTGGAGGAGATGGTCCGCTGGACGAGCCCCTCGGCCTACAACCGGCGCACCGCGACGCGTGACACGACGCTGGGCGGCCAGCCCATCGGCACCGGGGACAAGGTCGTGTTCTGGGAGGCGTCCGCCAACCGTGACGAGCGGGTGTTCCCGGCCTCGATGACCTTCGACGTGCGCCGCGACCCCAACCCCCACCTCGGGTTCGGGCACGGCCTGCACTTCTGCCTCGGGGCCAGCCTGGCCCGCCTCGAGCTGCGGCTCACGCTCGAGGAGCTGACCCGCCGGGTCGAGCGGCTCGAGCCCGCCGGGCCGCCCGAGTGGACCCGCAGCAACAAGCACACTGGTCTCCGCCACGTGCCCCTCCGGGTGTGGCGCGGCCGAGAGGAGCTGCCATGACCACGACGCTGGACCCGAGCGCCGCCCACCCCGAGCTGTTCCTCCCCGAGCCCGAGCCGCGCGCGGTCCGCTACACGATCATCTCGGTCGACGACCACCTCGTGGAGCCGCCCCACATGTTCGAGGGCCGCCTGCCGGCCGCGCTCCAGGACCGGGCGCCGAAGGTCATCGTCGACGACCAGGGCCACGAGGTCTGGGAGTTCGAGGGGCAGCGCCACTTCCAGGTCGGCCAGAACGCGGTCGCCGGCCGGCGCCTCGAGACGGTGAAGGTCGAGCCGTTCCGCTTCGACCAGATGCGGCCCGGCTGCTACGACATCGACGCCCGCATCCACGACATGGACATCAACGGCGTCTGGGCGTCGCTCAACTTCCCGTCGATGATCACCGGGTTCTGCGGGCGCGTGTACTCCCAGGCGAAGGACCCCGAGCTCGGCCTCGCCGTCACCCGCGCGTGGAACGACTGGTTCTACGACGAGTGGTACTCGGCGTACCCGGAGCGGGTCATCCCGATGGGCATCACGTGGCTCGCCGACGCCGAGGTCGGCGCGGCCGAGATCCGCCGCAACGCCGAGCGCGGGTTCCGCTCGGTGACGCTGCCCGAGCGGCCGCACCGGATCGGCTTCCCGTCGATCTTCGACCGCTACTGGGAGCCGGTCATCGCGGCGTGCGCCGAGACCGACACGGTCATCAGCCTGCACGTCGGCTCGTCGGGCATGGCGGAGTTCCCGCAGTTCGCCCCGCCGCTGCAGCTCGGCGCGACCCTCTTCGGCCAGCTGTCGCTCACCGCGTGCGCGGAGTGGGTGTGGTCGGGATGGGCCGTGAAGTACCCGAACCTGAAGGTCGCGATGTCGGAGGGCGGCATCGGCTGGGTGGGGATGCTCATCGACCGGCTCGACAACATCGTCGACCGCTCGGGGTACGGCCTCGACGGCTTCGACGGCCTCCGGCCGGCCGACGTGCTGCGGCGCAACTTCTGGTTCTGCACCATCGACGATCCGTCGACGATCGCTACCCGCTACGCGATCGGCATCGAGAACATCATGGTGGAGGTCGACTACCCCCACGGTGACGGGACGTGGCCCAACACCCAGGCCGTCATCGAGCGGTACTGGGGCGACCTGCCCGTCGAGGAGCTGCGGGCCCTGACGCACGAGAACGCCGCCCGCGTGTACCGCCACCCGCTGCCCGCGGTCTGTCTCCCCTGAGCGCCGACCGGGTGGGCCGGCCCCGGCCTCGCGACGGCCGTGTGGCCCCGGGCGACGGGCGTCGGCGGGCCAGAATGACCCGATGCTGGCGGCAGGGATCTGCGTCATCTCGTTCGGCGCGGGCGCGATCCCGTTCTCGAACCTCATGGCGCGGTGGCGGGCGGGGGTCGACCTGCGTCACACCGGCACGGGCACGGTGTCGGGCACGTCGCTGTACCGGGTCGCCGGCTTCCCGGCGCTCGCGGTCGCGGGGGTCTGCGACGTGGGCAAGGGAGCGCTCGGGCCGGCACTCGCCGGCCACCACCCCATCCTCGCCGGCGTCGCCGGCGGTCTCGCGGTCGCCGGCCACAACTGGTCGCCCTTCCTGCGGGGCCACGGCGGGCGCGGGATCGCGCCCGCGCTCGGGGCGCTGCTCGTGAACGCCTGGCCGGGCGCCGTCCTCCTCCTCGTGCTCCTCGTCGTGTCCCGGTTCGCCCGCCAGACCGGCCTCGGCAGCTTCGTCGCCGAGGCCGCGCTCACGCCCGTGCTGGCCGTGACGAACGGCACGAGCGGCGCGGTCGCGGGCGGCGCCATCGCCGCGCCGATGCTCGTGAAGCGGGTGGTCGGCAACGCCCGGCCGACGACCCCGGGGCTCGGCGTGTACGCGCACCGCCTCCTGTTCGACCGCGACACGAGCCCGTGAGCATCCCGTCGCTCGTCAAGCGGCGCGGCTTCCGCGACCTGCTCATCGGCCAGGGCGTCTC
>JBPYDT010000100.1:0-6628 GCA_051986275.1 Acidimicrobiia bacterium
CGTACGAGCGTCGGGACGGTCTCGACGTCGAGGGCGAAGGACAGCTCGAGGTCGGTGTCGTCCTCGGCGTGGAGCCCGGGCGGGAAGGAGGGGTCGTCCTGGCTGTAGATGGTGAGCCCGGGGGTGGCGCGGGCCCGCAGCTCCTCGAGGACGGGCACGACGAGCTGGCAGGTCGGGCAGTCGCGCTTCACGATGGCCACGAGGCCGTCGGGCAGGGCGACGCTCACGTGAGGGATTCGACCACGTGGTCGATGGCGCCTGTGAGAGTGGCCACGTCCTCGAGCTCGATCGCGGGGAACAGCGCGAGACGGAGCTGGTTCCGGCCGAGCTTGCGGTACGACTCGGTGTCGAGGATGCCGTTGGCCCGCAGGGCGGCGGCGATGTCGCGGGCGTCGACGCCCTCGAAGTCGATCGTGGCGGTCACGTGGCTGCGCTCGGACGGCTTGGCGACGAAGGGCGTCGCGTACGGGCTGGCCTCGGCCCACCCGTAGACGAGCTCGGCCGCCCGGTCGCATCGCGTCGCGGCCCACTCGAGGCCACCGTGGGCGAGCATCCACTCGAGCGTGTCGGCGACGAGGAACAGCGTGGCGAGCGCCGGCGTGTTGTAGGTCTGGTTCCGGCGGGCGTTCTCGAGCGCGATCGGGAGGCTCAAGAAGGCGGGCTGCCAGCGACCGGACGCGGCGATCGCCTCGACGCGCGCGATCGCGGCCGGCGAGCAGAGCGCGAACCACAGCCCGCCGTCCGAGCCGAAGGCCTTCTGGGGCGCGAAGTAGTAGCAGTCGAAGACCTGGGGGTCGACGCGCAGGCCCCCGGCGGCCGACGTGGCGTCGACGAGCACGAGGCCCCGGTCGTCGGGGCGCGCGATGTCCATCATCACGCCGGTCGAGGTCTCGTTGTGGGTGAGCGCGTACGTGTCGACGTCAGGGTTCGCCCGCGGCTCGGGATGGGTGCCGACCGCCGACTCGAGGACCTCGGGCTCCTCGAGGAACGGCGCGGCCGCCGCGACCCCCGCGAACCGGGCGGAGAACTCCCCGAAGGCGCAGTGCTGGCTGCGCCGCTCGATGAGCCCGAACGTGGCCGCGTCCCAGAACGCGGTCGTGCCCCCGTTGCCGAGCAGCACCTCGTAGCCGTCGGGGAGCGAGAACAGGTCGGCGAGCCCGGCACGGACGCGGCCGACCAGGTCCTTCACCCCGGACTGGCGGTGGCTCGTCCCGAGAAAGCCGTGCGCCGCGTCGGCGAGGCGCGCCACGGCCTCGTCGCGCACCTTCGAGGGCCCGGACCCGAAGCGGCCGTCGCGGGGGCGCAGCGCCGCGGGCAGGCGGATCGAGGTCGGGTCGACGGGCATGCGTCATCGAGGGTAGTGGCGCGGCCCCGTCTCGCCGCCGGGAATCGCGACGCGTCAGCTCGGTGGCGTCGGCGCGACCGCGGGGTCCCGCAACCGGCCGGCCGGCTCGCCCGTCTCCGCCTCGTACCAGCGGGGTCGCTCCGTCCGCGCCCAGCGCGACGGGACCCGGCCGCGCAGAATGCCGCCGAGCGCGACGGGGTCGCGCAGGGCGATGAGGATGTGCCCCCCGACGGACAGCCAGATGCCGAGCGCGACCCAGTCGTGCACGAACGTCGCGCCGGTGCGGGTGTCGAGCGCGAACAGCGAGAACCACTTCAACACGATCCCCGACGCGAGCATCACGACGATCGCCGAGCCGAGGAACGCGGCGTTCAGCTTCTGGCCGGGGTTGAACTTGCCCAGCTGGGCCTCGGGGCGGCTGCGCTTGTGGAGCCAGCGTCGGTCGTCGTCGTCGAAGCGGCCGAGTCGCCGCAGGTCGCCGCGCAGCTTGCGGCCCCACCGCCCGACGACGCCGACGACCAGCGGGACGGGCAGCGCGAGCCCGGCGCTGACGTGCAGCATGCGGACGAGCTCGCGCTGGCCGACGAGCGTCGAGACCGGCCCGGCGTAGAGGGCAGCGCCAGTAAGCATGCAGATCCCGAACAGGGACGCGGTGGTCCAGTGCGCGTAGCGCTCGACGCGGTCGAAGCGCTCGAGCTCAGCTGGTGCGCTCATCGTCCCGGTGGTTCGAGTGGCCGACCCAGCCGTCGACGTCGTAGCCGCGCTGCTCCCAGTAGCCGGGCTCAACCGTGGAGGTGAGCTCGATCGTGTCGAGCCACTTGCACGACTTGTAGCCGTACATCGGCGCGACGTACATGCGCACCGGGCCGCCGTGCTCGTCCGTGAGCGGCGCGTCCTCGAGCTCGTACGCGACCAGCACGTCCTTGCGGCGGGCCTGGGAGAGCGTCAGGCTCTCGGTGTACGCGCCGTCGAAGGACACGAAGCGCACGGCGCGTGCCTCGGGCCTGACCCCGGCCCGGTCGAGGACGTCCGCGAGGCGCACGCCCGCCCACGGCACCTGCGGCACCCGCCAGCCGGTGACGCACTGGAAGTCGCGCACGAGGTGCGTCTTGGGCATCGCGGTGATCTCGTCGTAGGTGAGCGAGAGGTCGCGGTCGACCAGGCCGCGCACGCGGAGGCGGTAGTCGGCGCGGCTGCGGCTCGGCACGCTGGCGGTGACGCTGTAGATGCGGAACCGGCCGATGGGGAGGAGCGCCAGGAGCCCGGTGGGGTCCTTCACGAGCAGCGGCCCGACGTTGCGCTCGAGCCAGCCCTGGATCTGGGAGCCGAACACGAACCCGGTGGCGGCGAACGCGGCGAGACCGAGGAAGACCCGACGGCCGATGGCCGTCTCGTGCGAGCCCTGGTCCATCGGAACCTCACGCCGACGACGCTGCCCGCTCCATCATGGCAGCGGCCCGGCGCGAGCCAGCCCTCGCCGTCAGGGGCGGCGCGTCGTCGTGGTCGTGCCGTGACGGGTCGTCGGGGTCGCCCCGGGGGTCGTGGGCGTGGTCGTCCCCGGATGGCCGGGGCGGGTCGTGGTCGTCGTGCCGCCCGTCTTCCAGGAGGTGAGGTCGAACGCCTGCTCCATCGACTGGAGGATCGTGTTCGCGACGAGGTCACCGCCGGCGCGGGTGAAGTGGATGCCGTCGGCGCTGCGCACCTGGGTGACGGTGCCGTCGGGGTTCGGGAGCGCGTCGGCGTACGTGAAGCCGCCGCCCGCCGCGGGCGCGCCGATGACCGACGCCGCGTCCACGTAGTAGACGTGCCCGGGGCGCATCGCGGCCTGTGTCTTGAAGATGTTGTTGATGAGCACGTAGTCGGCCAGGTACCGACCCATGTCGCGGATCGGCGGGATGCCCACCATGAACAGCCGCGGATGGCTGGCCAGCCCCGTGATCGAGTCCATGAGCCCGCCGACCCGCCGCGAGTACTCGGCTTGCCACGCCGGGCTGCCGAACGACTCGCCGCCGTTGTCCCCGGTGAGCGTCTGGTCGTCGTTTGCCCCGAGGGTCAGCACGACGGCGTTCGGCTGGTCCGCGGTGAGGACCTCGGCGAGGTAGCCCGGCCAGTTGAAGACCTCGGGCCGGGCCAGCCCCGTCGCGATGTGGGTGTCGACCGGGCCGAGGATCCCCACCGCGCCGGTCGCGCTCGCGCTGTTGATGAGCGACTGACCTGGCGTGTCGCCGAGCGAGTCTCCCCCGATCCAGAGCCGCAGCATGTGCGTCGGCGTGAACGCCTCCCGTGGCGGGAGCGTCGTCGGCGCGCTGCCCGGGGCGGTGGGATGCAGCGTCGGGCTCGGCAGGTGGTTCTGGATCTGGTCGTCGCTGCTGCGCCCGAGCAGTGATTTGAACTCGACACGCAGCCGATCGATGTGGAGCCCGTGGCTGATGTCGTAGATGGGCGTCGCGACGAGCTTCGCGAGGTCGCGCTTGATCCCGACGGGCTGGCCGAGGGCGTTCTTGCGCAACCCGGGCGCGTTGAGGAGGGCGCCGACGAAGAGGGCGATCAGCGCCACGACGATGACCTTTCCCGCCGGCAGGGGGACGCGCGGCGGGTCTCCCTGGTCGCCAACGAGCTCGTCGAGCGAGGAGGTCCGCGAGGTGCGTGGGGAGGGCTTCGTGGTCGCCACGTCAGAACCGGAAGTAGATGAAGGGGGCGACGCCGCGCGGCCCCATGCTGTTGATGAGGAGGAGTGCCACGCCGAGGGTGGCGCCCTGCGCCACGGGGGCGAAGCGCGAGAAGCGGCTCATGAGGCGCCCGATGGCGTCACGCGGGATGTACTGCTCGCCGATCCCGGCGAGGATGGCGAGGATGACGCCGCCGGTGATGAGCGGCGAGGCCTCGAGCCAGTGGCTGGGGTCGAAGATCTGCGTGATGACGGCCGCGGCGTTCGAGAACGACTCGGCTCGGAAGAAGATCCAGGCGAAGCACACCACCTGGAAGGTGAGGAAGCGCTGGGTGGCGCGCGTCCGCAGCGTGCTCGGCGCCACATGGTGATGGCTTTCGGCGCGACGAGTCGAGCGCCAGTGCTCGTAGCTGAGGAACGTGCCGTGGATCCCGCCCCACACGACGAACGTCCACGACGCGCCGTGCCAGAGCCCCCCGAGCAGGAAGGTGATCATGATGTTGCGGTAGGTCTGCCACGCCCCGCGCCGGTTCCCGCCGAGCGGGATGTAGAGGTAGTCGCGCAGCCATCGCGAGAAGGTCATGTGCCATCGGCGCCAGAAGTCCTGCAGGGAGATCGCGGCGTACGGGCTGTCGAAGTTCTGCGGGAACCGGAACCCGAGGAGCAGTGCCAGGCCGATGGCCATGTCCGTGTAGCCGCTGAAGTCGGCGTAGATCTGGACGGCGTAGGCGTAGACCGCGACGAGCACCTCGAGCGAGCTGTGCTGTTTTGGGTTGGCGAAGATGATGTCGACGAAGTTCGTGCCCAGGAAGTTGGCGATGACCACCTTCTTGAAGAGCCCGGTGAAGATCAGGTAGAAGGCTCGGCTCGAGTCCACCTTGCGCGGGTCGTGGCGCTCGCGCAGCTGCGGCAGGAACTCGTTGGCCCGCACGATCGGGCCCGAGACGACGTGCGGGAAGAACGACAGGTAGACGGCGAACTCGAGGAGTGACCGGGGCTCGAACGTGCGCCGGTAGACGTCGATGATGTAGCTCATCGCCTGGAACGTGAAGAACGAGATCCCGATCGGGAGCAGGACCGCGGGCACCGTCGGGGACACGCCGAGCCCGATGCGGTGCAGGAAGTTCGTCGCGTTGCTGACGAAGAACGCGTCGTACTTGAAGTAGCCGAGCGCGCCGAGGTTCGCGAGGACGCCTGCCGTCAGCCAGGCTCGTCGGAACCCCTCCCGCTCGGTGCTGTAGATCTGCAGCGCCACGATCTGGTTGACGAGCGTCGACCCGGCCAGCAGGAAGATGAAGCGCCAGTCGTAGTAGCCGTAGAAGAAGTACGACGCCGCGAGCATGAACAGCTGCCACTGGAGCCTCTTGTGCATGAGGATCCAGCTCGTGGGCAGCACGATCATGAAAAAGATCGCGAACGTGATGGTCGGGAAGAGCATGGGACCGCCAAGTCTCGCATCCGGCGTGTTCCGCTCCCGGTCCACCCTGGTCGGCCCGTGCGCCGCTCTGCGCGCTTCCGTACGCTCCGGCGATGAGTTCGATCTACGAGGTCGTCGGCGACCGCATGGTGGCCACCGAGGTGGCTCGGGGCCCGTGGTCACCCGACGCGCAGCACGGCGGTGGACCGGCCGGCCTGCTCGCTCGGGCGCTCGAGCGGGCCGACCCAGGCGAGGCCCACTTCGTGAGCCGGCTGACCATCGAGCTGCTGCGCCCTGTCCCGCTCGCGCCGCTCGAGGTCCGCACCCGTACGCTGCGTCCCGGACGGCGCGTCCAGTGGCTCGAGGGATCGCTCCTCGCCGACGACGTCGAGGTCGCGCGGGCCACCGCGCTGCGTCTGCGCACCGATGACTCGCTCGAGCTGCCGGTGCCGGAGCCGGACCCACTCGCGCTGCCTCCCCCCGCCGAGGGCGCGCGGTTCGCGATCAGCTTTCCCCAGGCCCAGGTGGTGACCGGCTTCTGGGACGCGATGGAGCTGCGCGTGGTCGACGGCGCCTTCGGCGAGGTCGGACCGGCGACGATCTGGTTCCGACTCAAGGTCCCGCTCGTCGCGGGTGAGGAGCCGAGTCCGCTGCAGCGCGTGGCCGCCGCGGCGGACTTCGGCAACGGCGTCAGCGCCGCGCTCGAGCGCGGCACGTACCTCTTCATCAACCCCGACCTGACCATCTACCTGCACCGGGTGCCGGTCGGGGAGTGGGTCGCGCTCGAGGCCCGCACCTTCGCGGAGGCCCACGGGGTGGGCGTGGCCGAGAGCGCCCTCCACGACGAGCGCGGGCGCATCGGGCGCTCCTTGCAGAGCCTGCTGGTGGACCGCCTCTAGCTCCGGCTCGCCCGGGTCTATCCCGGACGTCTACCGTCCGGGATTGTGCGGCTGTCTGAGGGTGTCGAGTGGGGCCTGCACTGCGTGGTGCTCGCGGCGATGCTGCCGGCCGACGCGGCGCTGCCCGCGGGCCGCCTGGCCGAGTACCACGACGTGCCGACCGCGTATCTCGCCAAGCACCTCCAGGCGCTGTCCCGCACCGGCATCCTCGAGGCGCTGCCGGGGCGGTGCGGCGGCTACCGCCTCGCCCGACCCGCCGACGAGATCACGGTCCTCGACGTCGTCGAGGCGCTCGACGG
>JBPYDT010000101.1:0-6123 GCA_051986275.1 Acidimicrobiia bacterium
GGGGCAGCGGCGGGCCCTGCGGACCCGGATCGCCTCGGGGTCGCACCTCCCGCACCCAGCGATCGTGACCGCGACCGGGCACGAGGCGCGGGTGGTGTGGGCCCGGCCGGCCCCGCTGGAGGTCGACGGGCGGTCCCGGGCGCCCCAGGCCGTGGTCGAGGCGACGATCCGCCCCGACGCCTACCGGCTGCTCGTGTAACCACTTATTCGCCCCTAAAGGCCGCGAATCGGGTCATCCGCGGCCGTTCGGGAGGGCGTCGGTACCATCGCCCTCCCCAGCGAGACCGGGAGCAGGATGCAGTACGTGCCGGAGCATTTCACGGCCGACGAAGCGGCAGCGCTGCGCCCCTACGTCACGAACCTCGACCGGCCCGTCTTCGCGCTCGTCAACCTTCCGGAGGTGGTGAAGGGCGCGCTGTTCGCCCGCTACTCGCGCAGCTCGAAGAGCCTCCGACGACTCTTCCTCGACGAGTTCGTCCGCGACCTCGACCTCACGGGGGACCTCACCGTCGACGCCAGCGTCGGCCTGGCGCGCGCCGAGGAGCTCTACAACCGCGTGTTCCTCGAGTACGGCGACGACTCCGTCGCGCAGCTCGGCGGCGTCCACCTGGCGTGCGAGCAGGCGTCGAACCTGCTCACGAAGGTGCTCGAGCGCGGCCGGCTCATGGCGTACCTCGAGCAGTCGACGCGCTACATCCCGTACACGGCGCGGCTCGCCGGCCGCTACCGCTACTACCGGCCCGCCGAGGTCCTCGAGTCGGCGCTCGGGCTGCGCTACATCGCGGACCTCGACGCGGCGTTCGACGACTACGCGGCCTGTCTCCCCGAGCTGCTCGAGTGGGCCCGGGACCGCTACCCGAAGCAGCCCGGCGACTCCGACTTCGTCTACCAGCAGTCGCTGAAGGCGAAGGCGTACGACGCGGCGCGGGGAATCCTCCCCGCGGCGACGCAGTCCAACGTCGGGATCTACGGCACCGGCCAGTCCTTCGAGGGGCTCCTGCTGCGCATGCGCGCCCACCCGCTCGCCGAGGCGCGCGCGTACGCGGCGATGATGCTCGAGGAGCTCCGCAAGGTCATCCCGTCGTTCCTCACGCGGGTCGACCTGCCCGAGCGGGGCGGTGCGTGGAGCGCGTACTTCGCCGAGACGCGCGCCGCGACCGAGGCCGTCGTCGGGCGCCTCCTCGCCGACGAGGACCCCGAGCCCCGCCCCTCGGTCGTGCTCACCGACTTCGACCCCGAGGGGGAGGACAAGGTCCTCGCGGCGATCTGCTACCCGCACAGCGCGCTGCCCGACGACCAGCTGCTCTCGCGGGTGCGCCGCCTCGGCGCCGAAGAGCGCGAGGCGCTCGTCACGGCGTACGTCGGTGCCCGCGAGAACCGGCGTCACAAGCCGGGCCGGGCGTTCGAGCGCACCCAGTACCGCTTCGACGTCCTCGCCGACTACGGCGCGTTCCGGGACCTGCAGCGCCACCGGCTCCTCACCATCGAGTGGCAGCCCCTCACCACCCGGCACGGCTACGAGACACCCGAGGCGATCGACGAGGCCGGCCTCACCGGCCGCTTCGAGGAGGCGATGGACCGCTCCGCCGCGCTCGTCGCCGCGCTCGCCCCGCGCTTCCCCGACGACGCGGCCTACGCGGTGGCGCTCGCCTACCGGGTGCGGTTCGTGCTCGACATGAACGCCCGCGAGGCGATGCACGTCCTCGAGCTGCGCTCGTCGCCGCAGGGCCACCCCGCGTACCGGCGCGTCGCGCAGGAGATGCACCGGCTCATCGCCGAGCAGGCCGGCCACCGCGCCATCGCCGCCGCGATGCGTCACGTCGACCACGAGACGTACGACCTCGAGCGCCTCGGTGCCGAGCGGGCCGCCGAGGAGCGCCGCGCCGCCCGCCACTGATTCGCGCGACCCGCTGACCTGCCAGGACGCGCGATTGCCCAGGTCAGAGCCGGTGCCGCCGTCTTGACAGGCGCACCCCGGTTCGGGCGTACTAGCGGTGTCCCTGTCGCCGGGCGCGGGCCGGCCATCCGGAGGCCGACATCCACGAACGGGACGTCATGGGGCCCGGGGGGGCCCAGGAAACCCAGTAGAGAACGCTGGAATAACCCGTCTGCTGGGCAGGCTGGGCCAAACAGTGGCCCCAACGGTTTCCTGGGCCCTCCCACCTCTCCTCCGTCGGCGCGCCGGGAATGGACGCGCCGCCCGGCCGGTTCCGTGAGCGGGGCCGGGCCTATGCTCCGGCCCCTGATGGGCCGGCTGACGGGCGTACGCCAGGTCGCCGGCCGCCGGCAGGAGCAACGATGAGCGACGACGAGTTCGAGGACGAAGAGGTCGAGCTCGACGAAGACGCGCTCGAAGAAGAAGATCTCGAAGAAGAAGACGCGCTCGACGACGACATCGAGCTCGACGACGACGTGGAGATCGAACTCGACGAGAACGGCGAGAGCGCCGAGACCGACGAGAACGCGGCCGAGGTCGAGACGCCCGTCCCCGCCGACCGGGCCGTACGCGAGGCCGACGAAGAGGACGAGGACGTCCTCGACCTCGACGAGGAGCTGCACCCCGACGACGTCGAGGCGCCCCTCGACGCGCTGCTGCAGGAGCGCACGGCGAGCGCCACCCTTGAGGACGAGGAAGAAGAGGTCGAAGAAGAGGAGCCCGAGGTCGACGAGCGCGGCGAGGTGCCGACGAAGATCGTCCCCCGCCGCCCAGGTGAGTTCCTGTGCTCCTCTTGCTTCCTGGTGCTGCCCCGCAACCAGCTCGCCGACGAGAAGCGCATGCTCTGTCGGGACTGCGCCTGATCCGACTGCGCCGTCCCTCCGGGCGAACCCTGCTGCGGCTCCTCGCCGCGGTCGTCTCCGGCGCCCTCCTCGCCCTCGCCTTCCCCCCGGTGGACGCCGGGCCCCTGGCGTTCGTGGCCCTCGTCCCGCTCCTGTGGGCCTGGCGGGACGCGTCCCCGTGGGCCGCCGCCCGCGACGGGTTCGTGTTCGCCCTGTCGTTCCTCGGCATCCTCATGGCCGGGCTCACGCACACCGGCTACACGGGGACGGTCTCGCTCATCCTCGCCGCGGCCTGCTACTACGCGGCGACCGGCGCGCTCACCGCGCTGTTCGCCAAGTACGGGCTGCGCAACCCGTTCCTCACCGGTGCGGTGTGGGTGTTCTTCGAGGCGCTGCGCGACCGCTGGCCGCTCGGGGGCCTCGCGTGGGGTGAGCTCGGCATCACGCTTCATAACCTCGAGTTCGCGCGCGCGCTCGCGAGCTTCGGCGGCGTCTACCTGCTGACCCTTCTCATCGTCGCGGTGAACGGGCTCGTCGTCGACGCGCTCGTCGCCGGGTGGCTCCGACGCGCCCGCCCCGCGCTGCTCGCGACGAGCGGGCTCGTCGCGCTCCTCGTCCTCTCGGGCGTGGCGGACGCGGCCCGCTACGAGCCCCGCCCGACCGGACAGCTGCGCTTCGCGCTCCTGCAGGGCGACACGATCCCCGGGTCGAGCGAGACCGTCGCCGTGTCGAGCGACATCACCGACACCCACTTCGCGCTCGCCGATCGGCTGCGCGGCCACTACGACCTCATCGTGTTCCCCGAGTCGGCGCTCGACTACGACCCGGAGGAGGACCCGCCGCTGCGGGCCGAGATCGTCGCGCTCGCCCGGGCCCACCACGCGGTCGTCCTGGTGAACGCCCGCTACCTCGGCACGACGGGGCGCCTCTACAACGCCAACCTGGCGTACGGGCCCGACGGCCGCCTCCTCGCGGTGTACGCCAAGCAGCACCTCGTGCCCTTCGGCGAGTACGTGCCGTTCCGCAGCGAGCTCACGTTCATCAGCGACCTGCGCCAGATCCCGTACGACTTCACCGCGGGTGACCGCCGCGTGCTCTTCCCCGTCGCGGGCCGGCCCATCGGCAGCGTGATCTGCTACGAGTCGGCGTACGCGCCGCTCGTGCGCGGCTACGTGCGGGACGGCGCCCAGGCGATCGTCGTCAGCACGAGCGACCGCTCCTACGGCCGCTCCGGGATCCCCGCGACCCACGTCGCGACGGGCCAGCTGCGCGCCGCCGAGACCGGCCGGCCCGTGCTGCACTCCGCGATCTCGGGCGAGTCGGCGGTCATCGACTCGAGCGGCCGCGTCCTGGCGCACACCCGGCTCTTCACGAAGGCGCTCGTCACGGGGACGATCACCACGACGACCGGCGAGACCCCCTACGTCCGCTTCGGCGAGTGGGTCCTCGCCGGCTCGGTGCTCACGCTGCTGCTCGCCGCCAGCTTCATCGCCGTGCGAGAGGTGCGGCGGGCCCGCTCGTAGACTCACGTCCACGACCGCCGACCAGGGGAGCGACGTGCCCGACGAGTTGAGCGGCACCGACCGCGCCATGGAGCTCTTCGTCTACGGCCCGATCGGCCTCGCCGCGTACCTGCGCGACACCGCGCCGTCGTTCCTGCGCCTCTTCGTCAGCCGCGGGCGGGCGATCGTCGACGGCCAGCGCCGCTCGGCCGAGGGCCAGCTGGCCAACGCCCGTGCCGTCGGCGAGTTCGCCAGCGCCCAGGGCGCGCCGCAGGTCCGCCGCGTCGTGACCGATGCGCTCGCCACCGCCCGGGCCCGCACCGAGGAGGCCCTGGACTACTTGGGCGGGCTCGCCGCCGGGGTGGGCGGCCCGCCGGCCGCGCCGGTCCGCCGGGCTTCGACGGGGAGAGGCCAGCCGACGTTCAGCGTGGCGCCGTCGCCGGACGAGGGCGCGCACCTGGCGATCCGCGACTACGACGAGCTGTCCGCGTCGCAGGTCGTGGAGCGCCTCGAGGGGCTCCCGCGGGGCGAGCTCGACGCGATCCGGGCCTACGAGGCGAGCCACCGAGCCCGGAACACCGTCCTGGGCAAGATCGAGCAGCTGCAGCGCCCGGTCGGCTGAGCGCCGATGGACAGCTGCCGGCCCGCGGAGCGCGCCGACCTGCCGCGGATCGCCGGCCTGGCCCGCGAGCTGCACGCCGAGCTCGGCGCGCTGCGCGGCGGCGACGTATGGGCGGCCCAGGACGCCCGACCCGAGCCCCTCGAGGACGCGTTCGGGGCGCTGCTCGACGATCCCGAGGCCGTCGTCCGCGTCGGGCTCATCGACGAGGTGATCGTCGGGTTCGGGGTGCTCGTCCTCGAGACGCTCTCCACCGGCGAGCTGCTCGGGCGCGTGACCGAGCTCTTCGTCGAGCCGCCCGCCCGTGCCGTCGGCGTGGGGGAGGGGCTCGCGGACGAGCTCGTGCGCTTCGCCGCCGACCACGACTGCATCGGCGTCGACGCGCTGGCGCTGCCCGGCCACCGCGAGACAAAGAACTTCTTCGAGGAGCAGGGCTTCACCGCGCGGGCGCTCGTGATGCACCGGTCGCTGCGCGACGACCCGTGATCTCGCCCGTCCTCGCGGTGGGCGCCGTCGCGGTCGTGGACGGCCGTGTCCTGATGATCCGCCGGGGGCACGGGCCCGCGGCGGGGGAGTGGTCGGTGCCGGGCGGGCGGGTCGAGGCGGGCGAGCTGCTCGAGTCGGCGGTGGTGCGGGAGGTCGCGGAGGAGACGGGCCTCGACGTCGTGGTCGACGAGCTGCTCGGCTGGGTCGAGCGCTTCCACGGCGACACGCACTTCGTCATCCTCGACTTCCGCGTCACGGTCCTGGACCCGGATCGTGCCCTGCAGTCAGGGGACGACGCGGCCGAGGCCGCGTGGATCCCGATCGTCGAGCTCGACGACTACACGGTCGTGGAGGGCCTGCTCGACTTCCTGCGTGACCACGCGGTGCTCTGAGACTCTGCCGCGCACGGCGACCCACGTAGCATCGACGCCTCTCGGGCTCGCAGGAGGCGGCATCGTGGACGACGACGTGCGGGCGGCGCTGGACCAGCTCCAGGACCGGCTCGACTACATCGAAGAGCACATCGTGCAGATGAGCAAGTTCGGCGCGCAGATCCTGTACGCGCCGATGGGTCACGCCGACCACCGCCCGACGGACCCCGGCCACGTGCCCGACGAGGTCGTGCAGCTGGCGCAGGCCGGGAAGCGGCGCGACGCCATCATCAAGTACCGCGAGCTCACGGGCGCCGACCCGAAGGACGCCGCGAGCATCGTGGACGGCTTGTAGCGCGGTACGAGG
>JBPYDT010000102.1:0-6541 GCA_051986275.1 Acidimicrobiia bacterium
TCTACTGGGGCGTCGGGATGCACCTCGGGCAGCCGTGGCCGCAGAACGCCAAGGGGCATCTGCTCGGCGACGTCACCGACCAGGGACGCGCCCCCGACGACCCGCACAGCCGCGGCAACGAGATCGGGGCGGTGGCGTTCCCGTTCCACTCGGACGGCTCGGACCTCGTGGGGCTCTTCTGCCTCGACCCGGGCGCGCGGGGCGGGGCGAGCCTCGTCGCGAACGTGGTCACGATCCACAACGAGCTGGTCCGCACCGAGCCCGAGCTCGCCGCCGCGCTGTACGCGTCGTTCGCGTACGACTTCCGCGGGGAGCAGGCGCCCGGCGGCAAGCCGTGGTACACGATGCCGATCTTCAGTCGCCGCGGCGACCGGCTCTTCGTGCGCTACATCCGCCCCTACATCGAGGCGGCGCGGCGCCACGAGGACGCCCCAAAGCCGTCACCCGCGGCGCGAGCCGCCATGGACCGACTCGACGCGCTGTGCCGCGACGACACGTTCCACGTGTCGATGATGCTGCAGCCCGGCGACATGCAGTTCGTCAACAACTATCACGTGCTCCACGCCCGGGACGCGTACGAGGATCGGCGCGCCGAGGGGAAGGTCCGTCACCTCAAGCGGCTGTGGCTCGAGACCGACCTGCTCCCAGACGAGACGAAGCCCGAGCCGTTCCGGCTCAACCGGACGGCCGGCAACTGGTGGTCCAGCAAGGGACGCACCAAGAGCGAGCTCGACGTCTGACGCAGGGCTGGGATCGGCCGGCCCGGGGTCAGCCGGCGTCCTCCCGGTGATGACCGAGGGCGAGCTCGCTCAGCGACTCACGGTCGAGCGCCGACGCCGGCAGCTCGCTGACGCGCGCCTCGGTGAGCGCGCAGAGCGCGGCGGTCCGGCGCCCGCCCTCGAGCCCGGCGCGCTCGCCGACCACGGTGCCGGGGCCGACCTTGCCGACCACCTTGCCGTCGACGCGGACCTCGAAGCTCCCGTCGAGGACCAGCGCGACCGACGTCGCCGGGTCGGCCTGGCGGAAGAGGAAGTCGCCCGCGGCCAGCGTGCGGATCGTCGGCTTGGCCGAGCCCTGCATGATCTGCTCCGAGAGCGACCGCTCGAGCTGGGTCTCGGGCTCGGCGACGACCGGGATCTGCTCCTCGCCGCCCCACGGCGTGTGCGAGCCGAACGCGGTCTTCGCCCAGAGCTGGGCCCGCGTGAGCGCGGCCTTCTCGACGAGGTCGCCCTCCGTCCCGTAGAGCCAGTGGCGCGGGAACGGGCTCGCCCCGAGGAGTCGCTGGGCCGCCGTCCCGTCGGCGCTGATCGTGAGCTGGATGGTCGTCCAGATCGTGAAGGGTCGGGTCACGAGGAAGGGCGGGCGGGCCGACGGCTTGAGGAACGAGAAACCCGGTCGTCCGCCGCACGTCTGCACGAACATGGCCTGGTCGTCGCTCACCTGGGGGGTGCGCCGGATCTCCGGGTTGCCCTTCGTCGGGAGCATGACGCGCAGTGGTCCGGCCGTGATCGGGGTCACCCCCATCGTGAGCCCGCCCGAGTAGCCGCAGTCGCGGATCGTTCCGTCCTCGACGTCGATCCACGCACCGAGCTCGTTCGCGAACCGGAACTCGCCGCGCCGGCGCATGCCCGAGAGATCGGTGAGCGTCAGCGGGGGCGGCGGGTCGTAGTGCATGAGGCGCCGCTCGAACGGCACCCGCAGCAGGCCCGGGATCGAGTCCGATGGGATCCACGAGATGGACGTCGCCGTCCGCTCGATGCGCATTCTTCGCCCCTGTCCGCTCGGCCCTGACGGGCCGTCCCGCCCGGCGAGTCTGGTCCGGCGCACCGCCTCGGCGCCAGGCCCGGAGCTGTCGCTACTCCGCGACGGCGAAGAGCCGCCACTCGTCAGCGACGCCCTTCAGGGTGTGGGTGCCCCGGTCGGCGAAGAGGATGCCCGACCCGAGCACGAGCGTCTTCACGGTCTCCGTCACGAGGACCTCGCTCGCGTCCGCGAGGGCGGCGACGCGCGCGCCGATGTGGACGGCCACGCCGGCCACCGCGCGGTCCCGGCGCTCCACCTCGCCGGTGTGGAGGCCGGCCCGTACTTCGATCCCGATGCGTCGCACCGCGTCGCGGATCCAGGTCGCGCAGTGGATCGCCCGGGCGGGACCGTCGAAGGTGGCGAGGAACCCGTCGCCGGCGGTGTCGACCTCGACACCGCCGAACCGGCGGAGCGAGTCCCGCACGGACTGGTGGTGGCTGTCGAGCAGATGACGCCACTCGCGATCGCCCGTCCGCTGCGCGGTCGCCGTCGATCCGACGATGTCGGTGAACAGCACGGTCGCCAACGTTCGATCTGGGTCGACGACGCTGCGACTGCCGGTGAGGAACTCCTCGATCGCGCCGAGCACGGGCGCGGTGTCGCCGAAGAATGGCAGCGCGTCGTCGCCCGGCACCTCGACGTAGCGACCGCCCGGAACCATTCCCGCCGCCTGGCGCACCGACGAGAGGTCGATGAGGCCACTGTCGGCGCGCTCGAGAAAGAGCGTCGGTGCCTGCACGACGGGGAGCACGGGGTGCAGGTCGATCTCGGTGCCCCATTGGACCAGCCTCGCGGCCGCGTTCGGTGTCGCCGAGAGCCGCTCCCAGCGTCGCCACCATTCCTGGATGCGGGGATCGTCCGCGTGGTGCGGCGCGATCATCGGCAGGAAGCACGCCTCGCCCCATCCCTGCTCGATGGCATCCGAGAGCATCTGCACCATCGCCGGGTCCGCCGTCATGGCGTCCGGACCGGAGGAGACCGTGAGCGTGGAAAGGACCAGCGCGCGGACTCGCTCCGGGTGGATCGCCGCGAACGTCGCGGCGATGACGGCTCCGTCGCCCCAGCCGATGAGCGCCGCCTCCTTCGACCCCGTCGCGTCCATCACGGTTTCGACGTCGGACGCACGCTGCTCGAGCGGGGGCGTGTCGGTGACACGGTCGGACAGGCCGGTGCCGCGCTTGTCGAAGATGATGAGGCGCCCGAGCCGTGACAGCGCCTCGAGGAAGTCGGCGATCTCTGGGAGCTCCCACATGACGTCGAGATGGGTCACGAAGCCCATCGTCATGACGATGTCGAGGTCCCCGTGCCCGACGACCTGGTACGCGATGTCGACGTCGCCCGAACGGGCGAACCGTGTCTCGCTCGGCCCCGCCACGCTCAGTTCCTACCGGAGCCGGTTCGGCGGGGGCAAGGGCACGCGGGGCTGTCCGGAGAAGTCAGGTCGACGAACTATGGGTTCGACGCAGGCGGGCACGGAAGCCGACGTAGTCCCAGATCATGTCGTCGCCGTCACGCCGCCGGGTCACCTCGACGGGAAGACCGTCCGGTCGCAGCACGTGCACGCCGTCCTCGTACGAGGCCACGACGGTGATCGGCGTCTCCTTGTCGAACTCGGCCACGTCATGCACGCCGTGCTCGGTCGTGCCGTCGCAGCGCATGTCGTGGATGATGCCGCCCGCCGTGACGACGAGGCGATCGCCGCACTGCTCGATGCGCTGCACGTGGCCGACCGCCGGGTGGTCGGCGACGACCTGGTCCTCGACCGACACCTCGACGACCTCCCACGTGCCTCGCAGGTCCGGGGCACCGTCGACGAGCGCCTCGGTGCAGCCGGCGAGCACGGGCGCCGGGAACACCCCGCTCCACCCGCCGGGCGGTGTGTGGACCACCGGGATGTCGTCACTGGACCGGACCGGGCTCGTCACGCCCGAACTGTAGGCAGGTGGGAATGGACGCCGGCCCCCACGGGTTGGGGCGCGCCAGACGACGAGCCGTCGGCACGTCCGCGGTCAGAAGGTGAGGGCAGCGCATGCGGGTGGCAGTGATCGGCTCCGGCAACATCGGCGGCACGCTCGGGCGGGCCTGGGATCGAGCAGGCCACGACGTGGTGTTCGGGGTGCGCGACCCGGCCGACCCCAAAGTCGTCGCGCTGCTCCACGACGCGCGGCACGCGACCGCCGCCCCGCTCGCCGACGCGGTCCAGGCGGCCGCTGCCGTGCTCTTCGCGGTGCCCGGCGCAGCCCTCGCGGGCGTGGTCGAAGGCCTCGGCGCGTCGCTCGCCTCGGCGGTGCTCATCGACGCCAGCAACAACATGGCGGGTGGGCCGATGGACGGCACCGCCACGATCCAGGCCGCCGCGCCCAACGCCCAGGTGTTCCGAGCCTTCAACTCGCTCGGCTGGGAGAACTTCGCCGAGCCGACCTTCGGCGGCGTGCCGGCCGACCTCTTCTACTGCGGGCCCGACGGCGACGGCGACGCGGTCGTCACGCAGCTCATCACCGACGTGGGGCTGCGTCCGGTGCGCGTCGGCGGCCTCGACCAGGTCAAGGTCGTCGACTCGGTGACGCCGCTGTGGTTCGCGCTCTCGAGACAACGCGGCCGGCACCTCGCGTTCAAGCTGCTCGAGGGCTAGGCGCGCGCTCAGGTCGGGATCGGTCGACAGAGCTGCTGCCCGGCGCCCGAGGCGACGAGGCGTCGCGTACCGCTGGACCACAGACGACCGGTCCAGCCGACGAGCCCGTCGCCGGCGACGGGCGAGTACCCGTCGGCGAGCAGCCACGGGTCGTCAGGTGCCGGCTCGTGGAAGGCCACGTAGAGGTCGAGGCTCGGCGCGATGAACGGCGGATCGGACCAGGCGTGGTGGGCGTGCGCCGGCGGCCAGCTCTGCACGTCGAGGAGGATCGCGGTGCGGGCGGCGTCGAGCCACGGGTCGGTGAACGTCGGTGTCGGCCGCATGCGACACCACGTCCGCCAGATGGGCGGCACCGGACCCGGGGGCGGCCAGTCGGGATGCAACATGACCGGGCGGCTCTCGACGTTGTTCCAGAACGGGAAGGGCGGGCCCTCGTCGAGGAGCTCGTCCCAGGAGGTGAGCGCGCCGGGGCCCGGGACGTCGGGCGGTTCGATCTCGTAGTGGGTGAGGCCGTCCACCTCGCCGATGCACCAGAGCTGCGTGTCGAGGATGGGCCGCTCGCCCTGGGTGATCGCGACGCGCAGGGCTTCGGCACGCTTGGTCCGCCGCGCCGTCGCCACCTCGATGTCGACCGGGTCGAACGTCGCGACGCCGAGGTACTGGCACGCCAGGCTGGCGGGCCGGTCGAACGCCGCGGCGAGCCCGGCGGCACGGAGGGCGAGCGCCACCATGTAGCCGCCCATCGGGCCCCAGATCTCCCACGCCGGGTCCGGGCGCGCGGTGAACCGGGTGTCGCTCACCCGTTCGACGCGCGTGTCGGCCGCGAGGTCGCCCACCGGAGCATTCTCGTCGCGCGGTCGCGCCCGCGGCACACAATTCTCCCGTGTGCCGAGGAGGGCGGAGGGCGGCTCGTCGGCGGTCGGCTACCGCGCGATCGCGGTGATGGCGAGCGCGAGGCCGGAGCAGCCGAACCCGGCGAGGTAGAGCACGTAGGCGATGCGCAGGTACCGGTACTTGGAGCCGAGCAGGTAGACGCCCTGGTCGTGCAGGTCACCGACGATCGTCTCGTACAGCGCACCGTCGCTCCGAAAGACCTTCGCCATCTCGTCGAGGTAACGGTCCTTCGGGATGTGCGCGTAGTCCCCGAAGAACAGCGGGTTGAAGTGCGCCGGGAGGTCGTTGGGCTCCCGGTGCACGCGGAACTTGGGCAGAACGGCGAAGACGCCGGCGAGCATCGACCCGAGGACGAAGACCAGGAGCGTTCCAGCGGCCCACCCGAAGAGCGGATCGCTGAGCTGGGTAGCGGCCACGCTCGCCACGACCGCGGCCGCGGTGATGAGCAGGCTGGCCTTCAGGTCGGCCTGCCCACTGAGCGCGACCAGCTGCTGCTGGGTGTTGCGCAGCATCGTGTCGATCGAGCTGCGCTCGGTGCCGCCGAAGCGAGGCAGCGGATCGGACGCCGGCCGCCGGTCGCCGCGGACCACACCGGTGAGGCTCGGGGACGCCTCCGCCTCGGTCACGCCGTGAATCTACGCGGGCCGCGTCCAGCGCGCGACGTTGTCTCGGGCCGCGGCGCCCGGCTCGAGGCACGCCAGCGGCAAGCGTGCTCCGCCGATTCGCGGACATCGCGGCGGAGCGCGCCGGGATCGACCAAGGTCAGCGGACGGCGGACGACAGGACCCCGTCTCACCGGCTACGCCGCGCCGGGTGGCGGGGGGCGCGCCGGGCGCTTCTATCCAGTTCTCGCAAGGGCGGCTGGCGTCGGGTAACCGGTCCGCCCCTCCCGGCGGCGGCCCACGCCCATGCGGGAGCAGGGGACAAGGTGAACAGCCGATGGCGAAACGGCGACGCGGCGGTGACGGCGACCTCGTCCGCGCCGACCCGCCACTGGCTCGAAGCGGGCACCGAGGGTGGTGAAGTCGAGGGTCACGCGGCTGGACGGGCCTTGCAGGAGGATCGACCACGCGCACGCGACGCCGACGCCCCCGCAGCCGACGATCCCCACCGAGTTCGCGTTCACGACCTCCCGCTCGTCGGCGTGAGCATACGCAGCCGGTCTCGCCGCGCCCGCTCTCGCTCAGGGCTTCGTCGCGACGCCTTCGTACA
>JBPYDT010000103.1:0-28129 GCA_051986275.1 Acidimicrobiia bacterium
AGGAGCGCTTCAACGCGTGGGCCGGGGCCGACGCCGCCGCGCCGCACGGGCTGCCCGTCGAGCCGCCCGCGCCACGCGCGCTGGTCCGGCGCCTCACCCGGCGTGCGCTCCGACCCGGCGCGGCCGAGGTCGCGGCGAACCCGCGCGCTGACAGCGCCCGGCTCCGCGCCGTCGAGCGGCTCGGCAGGCCGTGAGCGCAGCCGCGGGCGCGGCACCGACACGGTCGAGGTCGACGGCGCGCCCGGCGCGCCGACCCGCGCCGAGCCCGCCGCGCCGATCGGCGCATCTGCGTGTCGTCCGTCCCGCGGCGCGCCGGCGCCGGGTGCTCCGGCCCGCCGTGCTGGCGGCCGTCACGACCGTCGTGCTGCTCCTGGCGCTCGTCATCGTCAACGTATGGCTCGCCCAGTCCCAGCTGAGCCTCGACCAGCTGAACGGCCGCGTCGACGCCGCGCAGCGCGCCTACCAGCAGGCGCTCCTCGCGCGCGCCGAGGCCGCCTCGCCGTCCCAGATCATCGCCCGGGCGAACCAGCTCGGGCTCGTGGCCCCTAGCCAGCCGCCCGTCGCGGTGCCGGTCCCCACCGCCGGCACCGCGGCCGGCGGCCCCTCCACGGTCGGCACGCAGGTGCCGTGACCGCCCCGCGGTCGGTGTCGGCCCGTGCCCGACCCGCCCACCCTCGGCTCCGACGCCTCGGGCGACCGCCGGCCAGGCCGGCGGTCGCACCGCGCGCGCACCGCGCACCGCGCCCGGCGACCCACGACCGGACGCGACACGGCCCGCGCCGAGTCGCGGTCGCGACCTCACCACAGCGCCTCCGCGCGCTCGTCCTGATCCTCGCGGTCGTGTTCGGGGTGCTCGGCCTGCGACTCGTCGACGTGCAGGTGGGGGAGGCGAGCCGGTACTCGCAGCTCGGCCACGCGCAGGCCGAGCGGACGGTGATCGTCCCCGCGCAGCGCGGCAGCATCCTCGACCGCAACGGCAACGACCTCGTGGTGTCGGTCGACGCCACGACGATCGACGCCGACCCGCGGGTCATCACCGACCCCGACGGTGAGGCGGCGAAGCTCGCGCCGATCGTGGGCGTCGACGAGATGACGCTGCGGGGACGCCTGGGCGACCGGCACCAGGGTTTCGTGTACGTGGCGCGCAAGGTCGATCCTGGCGTCGCCGCGGCGGTGCGCAAGCTGAACCTCCCCGGGATCGGGTACGAGTCGGAGCCGAAGCGCTACGACCCGGTCAACCCGCTCGCCGCGCCGCTGCTCGGCTTCGTCGGCACCGACAACACCGGCCTCGCCGGGATCGAGGCGAGCGAGGAGTCGAAGCTCGCCGGGCGGTCCGGCCGCCTCGTCGTCGAGGAGGACCCGCGCGGGCAGGCGCTCCCGAACGGGACCCACCAGGAGCAGCCCGCCCGCCAAGGCTCCGACGTGCAGCTCACCATCGACCAGTCGATGCAGTACGCGGTGGAGCAGGCGCTCACGTCGGCGGTCGTCCAGGACCAAGCGAAGGGCGGCATGGCGATCCTCGCCGACACGCGCACCGGCAACGTCCTCGCGATGGCGAGCGTGGACGCCCAGAACGGGGCCACGCCCGCCGGGCCCTCGAACGCCGCGGAGCGCAACCGGCCGCTCACGGATGTGTTCGAGCCCGGCTCGACGGCGAAGGTCGTCACCATCTCGGCCGCCGTCCAGGCCGGCCTGGTCAGCCCGTCGACCGTCCTGTCCGTGCCCGACGCGATCACCGTCGACGGCGTGCAGTACGCCGACGTCGACACCCACCCCACCCAGATGACCGTCGCCGACATCCTCCGCGAGTCGTCCAACGTCGGCACGATCGAGATCGCCCAGATGCTCGGCCGAGACCGCTTCGACGCCGCGCTGCGCGAGTTCGGGTTCGGCGCGCCCACCGGCACGGGCTTCCCGGGCGAGGCCGCGGGGATCCTGCTCCCGAAGAGCGAGTACAACGCGACGAGCATGGCGTCGATGCCCATCGGCAGCGGCATCGCGGTCACGGCGATGCAGCTGCTCGACGTGTACATGACGATCGCCGACAGCGGGGTGGCGCACCCGCCGCGGCTCGTCGCGGCGACGATCGACCCGGCGGGCCAGCGCCACGCGGCGGCGGTCCCCGCGCCGCACCCGGTCGTCTCGGCCACGACCGCGGACGAGGTCCGCCAGATGCTCATCGGGGTCGTCGCGGGCGGGACCGGTACGCGCGCGCAGATCGCCAACTACCTCGTCGCGGGCAAGACGGGCACGGCCCGCAAGCCGCCCTACACGCACCCGCCGTACAACTACGTCGCCGACTTCGCCGGGTTCGCGCCGGCGGACAGCCCCCGGCTCGCCGCGGTCGTCGTCCTGGACGGGCCGCAAGGTGCCGTGTTCGGCGGTGACGTCGCCGCCCCGGTGTTCGCCCGCATCATGCAGTACGCGCTCACCGTCGAGCGGGTCCCCGCCTCGTTGCCCCAGCCGGGTGCCGGGGCGAGCCCGATACCCTGACCCCGTCCCGTGCCTGCGAGAAGGACCGCGCGCGTGCAGCTCCGAGAGCTCCTCACCGATGTCGAGGTGCTCGACGTGCGCGGCGACACGACCGTGGACGTGCGCGCGCTCGCGCACGACAGCCGTCACGTGGATCCCGGGGCGTGCTTCGCGTGCATCGTCGGCGCGAACACCGACGGTCACCGCCACGCGCCCGCGGCGGTCGCCGCAGGGGCCGTCGCGCTCCTCGTCGAGCGGCGCCTCGGCCTGACCGTCCCGGAGGCGCAGGTGCCCGACGTCCGCCGGGCGCTCGGGCCCGCCGCCGCCCGGCTCAACGGGTTCCCGTCCCGGGGCATGCGCTGCGTCGGCGTCACCGGCACCAACGGCAAGACCACCACCACCCACCTGCTGGCGGCGATCGCCGGCGCGGCGGGCGAGCCGGCGGGCGTGGTGGGCACGGTCGGCGCCCGCATCGGCGCCCAGCCACTCCCGCTCGAGCACACCACACCCGAGGCGCCCGAGCTGCAGGCACTGCTGGCCCGCATGCGGGACGACGGTGTCCGCACCGTGGCTATGGAGGTCTCGTCGCACGCCCTCGCCCAGCACCGCGTCGACGGCACCTGGTTCGCTGTCGCGTGCTTCACCAACCTGAGCCGCGAGCACCTCGACTACCACACGTCCCTCGACGACTACTTCGAGGCCAAGGCGCGCCTCTTCGACCCGGCGTTCACCGCGGCCGCCACCGTGAACGTCGACGACCCGCGCGGCCCGGAGCTCGTGCGACGGTGCCGCGCCGCGGGCATCCCCGTCACGAGCTACGCGCTCGCCGCGTCGGCTGACGTCATCGCCACCGACGTCGTGGCGGGTCGCGACGGGGGCCGCTTCACGATCGTCGAGCCCGACGGCACCCGCACGCCGGCGCACACCCGGCTGCTCGGCACGTTGAACGTGACGAACGCGCTCGCCGCCGCCGTGACGGCCCGCGTCGCGGGCTTCGACCCCGACGCGATCGTCGCCGGGCTCGCCGCCGCGCCGGCCGTCCCCGGACGGCTCGAGCCGGTCCCAGCGGGGCAGCCCTTCGACGTGCTCGTGGACTACGCCCACACCCCCGACGCGCTCGTCGCGGCCCTCGCGGCGGCCCGACAGCTCGCCGGACCACACCGAGTCATCGTGGTGTTCGGCGCCGGCGGGGATCGGGACGCCGAGAAGCGCGCGCTCATGGGGCGGGCGGCGGCACGGCACGCCGATCTCGCCATCGTCACCAACGACAACCCTCGGTCGGAGGATCCCGCGGCGATCGCCGACGCCGTCCTCGCCGGGGCCGCCGAGGGGACCGCGGCGACGCGCCGTGAGCTCGACCGGCGGGCCGCGATCCGCGACGCGCTTGACGCCGCGCAGCCCGGCGACGTCGTGCTCATCGCCGGGAAGGGCCACGAGACGGAGCAGCACTTCGCCGACCGCACGATCCGCTTCGACGACCGTGCCGTCGTCCGCGACGAGCTCGGGAGCCGGCAGTGGAGCTGAGCGCCGACGAGCTGGCCCGCGCCACGGGCGGGCGGGTCGACGTCGGACCGGGGAGCGCCCAAGCCTCGTCGTACACGATCGACACGCGGACCCTCGAGCCCGGCGGCTGCTTCGTGGCGCTCGTCGCCGAGCGTGACGGCCACGACTTCCTCGCCGACGCGTGGACTCGGGGCGCCACGGTCGCCGTCGTGAGCCGTGATGTCCCGCCGCCGCCCGCCGGTCAGGCGGTCGTCCGCGTCGACGACGGCCTCGACGCGCTGGCCGCGCTCGGCCGTACCGCGCGGACGCGTCTCCGCGCGTCCGTCGTCGCGGTGACCGGCTCGGCCGGCAAGACCGCGACCAAGGACCTCACGGCCGCCGCCCTCGGCACCCGGCGGGTCCACGCCAGTCCCGCGTCGTTCAACAACGAGGCCGGCGTCCCCCTCACGCTGCTCGGCGCGTCGCCCGACGCGGACGTGGTCATCGTCGAGATGGGTGCCCGCTTCAAAGGCAACATCACGGCGCTCACCGACATCGCGCGGCCCGACCTCGGCATCGTGACCCACGTCGGGCTCGCGCACGCCGGCCCCCTCGGCGGGCCTCAGGGCGTCGCCGACGTCAAGGGCGAGCTCGTCGCCGCGCTCCCGAAGACCGGCGTCGCCATCCTGAACGCCGACTGCCCCTTCGCCGACACGCTGGCGCGCCGCGGGCCGGCGCGGGTGCGCCTCGTCGGCACGGCGGCGCGCGCCGATGTGCGCGTCCGAGACCTCACCGTCGACGAGCAGCTCCGACCTCGGTTCCGGGTGGACACGCCCTGGGGCGAGGCCACCGTCGCGCTCCAGCTGCGAGGCGAGCACCAGGCGCTGAACGCGGCGATGGCCCTGACCGCGGCCGCGGAGCTCGGCGTCGAGCTCCCGGTCGCGGCATCGAGCCTGACGGCGGCGGAGCCGGCCGCGCTTCGCATGCAGCTCGAGTGCACCGCCGCCGGCGTGCTGCTCATCAACGACGCCTACAACTCGAGCCCGACGTCGGCCGCGGCGGCCCTCCGCGCGCTCGGCCGGGTCGCCGTGCCCGGGCGCCGGGTAGCCGTGCTCGGCGAGATGCTCGAGCTGGGTGACTACGGACCCGACGCGCACGCCGCGCTCGGGGCCCTGGCCGGCGACGTCGGTGTGGACCTGCTCGTGGCCGTCGGCGCCGGCGCACGCCCCGCGGCCGACGCGGCGCGGACCGCCGGCGTCACCGCGGTGGAGACCACCGATCCCGACGCGGCGCGCGCGTACGTAACGGCGGAGGTGCGCCGCGGCGACGCCGTGCTCGTGAAGGCCAGCCGGGCCGTCGGGCTCGAGGCCGTGGCCGCGGCGCTCTCGGAGGCGACGCCGTGATCTCCCTGCTCATCGCGGCGTCGGTCGCGTTCGCCGTCGCTGTGCTCGGCACGCCGTTCCTCATTCGCATCCTCAAGGCGCGCGGCATCGGCCAGCTCATCCGCGACGATGGTCCCTTCACGCACCCGCACGCCGCGAAGGCGGGCACCCCGACGATGGGCGGCGTGGCGCTCGTCGGCGCCGCGATCATCGGCTACGCGGTCGCGCACGTGCGCGCCGACCAGCTGAAGTTCGCCCGCACCGGGGTCACGCTGCTCGCGCTCGTCGCCGTGCTCGCCGGCGTCGGGTACGTCGACGACTACCTCGGGGTGCGCCGGCAGCGCAACCTCGGGCTCCGCAAGCGCGGCAAGACCGCGGGGGAGATCCTCGCCGCCACGGGCTTCGCCCTCCTCGCCCTCTACTGGGTCGACGTCTCGACCCACCTCTCGTACATCCGCGACCTGCCCCTCAACCTCGGCTCGGCGGGCTGGTTCTTCGTCGCCGTCATCACCGTCGTCGGCGCGGCGAACGGCGTGAACCTCACCGACGGGATGGACGGCCTGGCCGCGGGCTCGGCGACGCTCGCCTTCGCCGCGTTCACGATCATCGGCTTCTGGGAGTTCCGTCACGCGTCCGTGTATCACGTGCAGGCGGCGGGCGCGGTCGACACGGCCGTCGTGGCCGCCGCGATGATGGGCGCGTGCGGCGGGTTCCTGTACTGGAACGCCGCGCCGGCACGCATCTTCATGGGCGACACCGGCTCGCTCGCCATCGGCGGCGCGCTCGCCGGCCTCGCCATCTTCACCAAGACGCTCCTGCTCCTGCCCATCCTCGGCGGGCTCTACGTCGTCGAGACGCTGAGCGTCATGGCCCAGGTCGTGTCGTTCCGCGGGTTCGGCCGACGGGTCCTGCGCATGGCGCCCATCCATCACCACTTCGAGGTCATCGGCTGGCCCGAGTTCACCGTGATCGTCCGCTTCTGGCTGTTCTCGGGCGTGTGCGTCGCCCTCGCGCTCGGGCTCTTCTACGCCGACTTCATCAACATCCGGGGGGCGATCGGCTGATGCCCACCGCGACGGCACCGACCCGTACGCACCGACGACCGCCGGCCTCCACACCGCGGCCGGCCCACTACCTGCTGCTCATCGCCACGGTCGTGGTGCTGAACGTGGTCGGCATCGTGATGGTGCTCTCGGCTTCGTCCGTCCTGTCGATCACGACGTACGGCTCGGCGTGGTACTTCTTCGAGCGCCAGCTCATCTGGACTGTCCTCGGCGCCCTCGCGTTCTACGTGGCCCTCCGCATCGACTACCGGCGCTGGCGCGACTGGACAAGGCCGCTGCTCTTCGCCACCACCGCGATGCTCGTGCTCGTCCTCGTGCCGCACTTCGGCATCTACGTGGCCGGGTCCCGGCGCTGGCTCGGCATCGGCTCGTGGCGCTTCCAGCCCACCGAGCTCGCCAAGCTCGCCCTGGTCCTCTTCGCGGCCGACCTGCTCACCCGACGCGAGCACGACATGCACGACTGGCGCGCCACGCTCCGGCCGGTCCTCGTCGTCGTCGTCGTCCTCGGCGGGCTCATCTTCCTCGAGCCCGACCTCGACTCGGCGGTGCTGCTGGGCGTGATCGCGGGCGCGATCCTGCTGGTCGCCGGGGCGCGGGTCCGCCACCTCGCGAGCGTCAGCGCGCTCGGCATGGGCGCGTTCATGATCCTGGCCCTGTCGGCCTCGTACCGGCGCGCGCGGCTGCTCACCTTCCTGCACCCGAGCGCCGCGGCAGCCAACGGCGGCTACCAGCTCGTCCAGTCGCTCATCGCGCTCGGCAGCGGCGGGGTCAGCGGCGTCGGGCTCGGCGCCGGTCGGGCCAAGTGGCTGTTCCTGCCGAACGCGCACACCGACTTCATCTTCGCCGTCATCGGCGAGGAGCTCGGGCTCATCGGGACGCTCGCCGTGCTCGGGCTCTTCGCGGCGTTCGCCGTGCTCGGCGTCCGCGCCGCCCGCCGCGCCCCCGACCGGTTCGGGATGCTGCTCGCGACCGGGATCACGGTGTGGGTCGTGGCGCAGGCCGCGGTGAACATCGGCGGCGTCGTGGGACTCCTCCCGGTGTCCGGCGTCCCCCTCCCGTTCGTGTCGTTCGGCGGGTCGGCGCTCGTGTTCACGATGCTCGCCACCGGCATCCTCACCAACGTCGCCCGTCAGGGCCGATGAGCGCGGCGGCCGTGTCCGAGCGGGTCCGCACCGACGTGTTCGCCGTCGTGACCGGCGGCGGCACGGGCGGCCACGTGTACCCGGCCCTCGCCGTCGCCGAGGCGCTCGTCGCGCGCGGCCACGATCCGGCGGCCATCCGGTTCGTCGGCGCGCGCCGCGGCCTCGAGACCACGGCCGTCCCCGCCGCCGGGTTCCATCTCGACGTGCTGCCGGGTCGCGGGCTGCGCCGGAGCCTGTCGGCCGAGGCGCTGCGGGCCAACGCGGGCGCGCTCGCCGGCATGACCCGCGCCTTCCCCGCGGCGTGGCGGCTCCTGCACCGGGACCGTCCCCGGGTCGTGCTCGGCGTCGGCGGCTACGCGTCGCTGCCGTGCGTCGTCGGCGCCCGCGCGGCGCGGATCCCGACCGTCGTCCACGAGCAGAACGCCGCTCCCGGCGCGGTCAACCGCCTCGCCGTGCGGCTGGGCGCGTGTCCCGCGGTGTCGCTGCCGGGCACCGCGCTCCATGGCGCCGTCCTGACGGGCAACCCGGTGCGACGCGCCGTCGCCGAGGTCGTGCGCCGGCCCGACCGGGCGCGCCCCGTCGTCCTCGTCTTCGGGGGCAGCCTCGGCGCGCGCACGGTCAACGACGCGGCGCTCGGCCTCTACGACGCGTGGCGCGACCGGGCCGACGTGTCCGTCGTGCACATCGCGGGCCGGCGGGACTACGCGGCGTGTGTCGACGCGCTCAACACGCGCCGCCGTCCCGACGACCGCCTCGCCTACGAGCTCGTCGAGTACGAGGAGCACCTCGAGCGCCGCTACGCCGTCGCGACGGTCGCGCTGTGCCGCGCCGGCGCGGTCACCGTGGCCGAGCTCACCGTGACCGGCCTGCCCGCCTTGCTGGTGCCGCTGCCCGGCGCGCCCCACGACCACCAGACCCGCAACGCCGAGGCGCTCGCCGACGCGGGCGCGGCGCGGGTCGTGCCCGACGCCGAGGCTGACGGCCCCCGCGTCGCCGCCGAGCTCGACGCCCTGCTCGCCGCCCCGGCCCGGCTCGACGCCATGAGCGTCGCAGCGCACGCGCTCGGCCGACCCGACGCCGCCGACCGGGTCGCCGCCCTCGTCGAGGAGCTGGCCCGTGCCTGACCTCGACCTCAGCCAGCCGCGGGTGCTGCACGTCGTCGGGGTCGGGGGCGCCGGCATGAGCGGCATCGCCGCCGTGCTCACGCGGATGGGCCATCAGGTGAGCGGCTCCGACCTGAAGGACTCGCCGGCGCTCGCCCGGCTGCGCCTGCTTGGCGTGGACGCGCGCGTCGGGCACCGGGCCGAGCACGTGCCGGCCGTCGTCGACGCCGTCGTGTGCTCGAGCGCCATCCCACCCACGAACCCGGAGGTCGCCGCGGCGGTCGAGCGGGGGATCCCCGTCCTGCGCCGGGCCGACGCGCTGCGCGCGCTCGTCGCCACGCGTCGCGCCGTCGCCGTCGCCGGGAGCCACGGCAAGACCACGACGTCGTCGATGCTCGCGCTCTGCCTGCGCGCCGCGGGCTGGCACCCCAGCTTCCTCATCGGCGGCGATCTCCACGAGGTCGGCTCGAACGCGGCGTACGACGACGGGGAGTGGCTCGTCGTCGAGGCCGACGAGAGCGACGGGACGTTCCTCGAGCTCGCGCCCGACGCGGCGATCGTCACCAACGTCGCCCCGGACCACCTCGACCACTACGGCAGCTTCGACGCGCTCGTCGACGCGTTCGCCCGCTTCCTCGACGGCGTCACCGGCCCGCGCGTCGTCGGGGCCGACGACCCGGTGGCGGCCCAGCTCGCGACGGCCCGGCCCGAGGTGAAGACGTTCGGGTGGTCGTCCTCGGACTACCGACTGGACGACTACGCCGGCGGGCGCGAAGGGAGCCGGTTCCGGCTGCACCGCGGGGACGAACCGCTCGGCGTCCTCGAGCTCCCCATCCCCGGGCGCCACAACGCCCTCAACGCGGCGGCGGCCGCCGCGCTCGCCCTCGAGCTCGGGGTCGGCTTCGACGCGGTCGCCCGCGCCCTGGGCGGCTTCGGCGGCGTGGCGCGCCGCTTCCAGTTCCGGGGCGACATCGGCGGCGTGACGCTCATCGACGACTACGCCCACAACCCGGGCAAGGTCGCGGCCGTGCTCCGCGCCGCCCGCGAGGGCGGCTGGCGCCACGTCGTCGCCGTCTTCCAGCCCCACCGCTACAGCCGCACCGCGTCGCTGTGGCGCGACTACGCCGACGCGTTCGTCGACGCCGACCGGGTGGTCCTCACCGACGTCTACGGCGCCGAGGAGACGCCCCAGCCCGGCGTGACCGGCCGTCTCGTGCTGCGCGCCATCCTCGACGCCCACCCCGCGACGCCCGTCACGTACCTGCCTCGACGCGACGACGTCATCGAGCACGCCCTCGGGCTCGCCCGACCCGGTGACGTGCTCGTCACCCTCGGCGCGGGCGACCTCACCACGGTGCCGGACGAGTGGCTGGCGCGGGAGCGGTCGTGACCCTCGACGCCCTCGCCGACGCCCTCGCAGCCCGGCTCGGCGCCGACGCCGTGCGCCGCGCCGTGCCGGTCGCCGACTTCTCCACCTACCGCCTCGGCGGCCCGGTCGACGTCGTGGTCACGGTCGGGCGCGAGGCCGACCTCGCTGCCGTCGCCGCCGCGATGGCCACCGGGCCGGCGCCCCCCGTGCTCGTGCTCGGGCGCGGCTCGAACCTCCTCGTCGCCGACCGCGGCTTCCCGGGGCTCGGCGTCGTGCTCACCGGGGACCTCGAGGCGGTGACCGTCGCCGCCGACGGCGTCACTGCCGGCGCGGCCGCGCCGCTGCCCGTCGTCGCTCGCCGGGCCGCGGCCGCCGGCCTGACCGGCCTCGAGTTCTACGTCGGGATCCCGGGGTCGGTGGGCGGCGCGGTGCGCATGAACGCAGGCGGGCACGGCCGCGAGACGGCCGAGGTCCTCCGGGACGCGTGGACCGTCGACCTCGCCGCCGACCCTGCGCCGCGCCGCCGCGACGCCCGGGACCTCGACCTCGGGTACCGGCACTCCGCGCTCACCGCGACCGAGGTCGTGACGCGCGCCGCCTTCGTTGCCACGCCCGACGCCCCCGAGGCGTGCGCGGCGCGCATCGACGAGGTCGTCCGGTGGCGCCGCGAGCACCAGCCCGGCGGCGCCAACGCCGGATCGGTCTTCCGCAACCCGCCCGGTGACTCCGCGGGACGCCTCATCGACGCCACCGGCCTGAAGGGCCTGCGCGTCGGCGGCGCGGTCGTGTCGCCCAAGCACGCCAACTTCTTCCAGGCCGAGCCCGGCGCGACCGCCGACGACGTCGCCGCGCTCGTCGCCGAGGTCCAGGCCCGCGTCGGCGACGCCACCGGCGTCCAGCTCGTCCCCGAGCTGCAGCTCGTCGGCTTCGACCAAGGAGCACACCGATGACCGCCGTCACCGCGCCCCGCGTCCGCATGGACCAGCGCGTGCGCGCCCGTCGCATCGCCGTCCAGCGCGCCGCAGGTCGACGCCGGCTCCGCCGGCTCGTCGTCGTCGCCGGCGTCCTCACCGTCCTGCTCGTCGGCGTGGCGATCGTCTACTCGCCGCTGCTCTCGGTGCACACCATCGTCGTCGACGGCGCCGGCACCGAGCAGGCGGACGTGGTGCAGGCCGCGGGCGTCGGCGGCAAGCCGATCGTGCTGATGAGCGCGGGTGCCGTGGCGGCGTCGGTCGAGCAGGTCCCAGGGGTGGCGTCGGCCAGCGTCACCCGCCACTTCCCGACCACGGTCGTGATCCACGTGACGCTCGAGCCGACCGTCGGCACGGTCACCGCTGGCCCCGGCAAGGTGGCGCTCATCGACCGCGACGGGCAGGCGACGGCGATCGTCGCCCGCGCGCCGGCCGGGCTGCCCGTGCTCGCCGGGGCCCCCGCCCCGACCGTCGGGAGCCACGTCCCGGTCGCGCTCGCCCGGCTCGCCACGGCCCTGCCGACCACGCTGCGCGCCCGGGTGAGCACCTTGCTCAGCCTCCCGAGCGGGCTGACCGCGCTCGTCCCCGGTGGGCCCCAGCTGCGCTTCGGCGACGGCACCCACCTGGCGGCGAAGGCCCAGGCGGCCGCCGCCGTGCTCGGCGCCCTCGTGGCGCCCGCGACCTACATCGACGTGAGCGTCCCGAGCGCCCCGGTCGCCGGGTAGGGACCCGCCGTGCTGGAGATGCCCTACCGGGAGGGGACCGGTGAGCCGCGCCTATCGGGCGAGCGCCCAGGGGTGGACCATGGCGGGGTGGGCGACCACGCCGACGACCTGGGGAGCGACGCGGGGGCGCAGGACGCCGCGCCCGGCGACGACGCCCCGCTGACGACCGACGCCCCCCGAGACGAGGTGGTCACGGGGGACGACGAGCGCGACGACAAGAGAGAGGAAGAAGAGGAAGAAGAGGCGGACGAGTCGACGGCGGGCACAGACCTCCTCGGCGGCGAGGCCGGCGTCCGGCCGGAGGCCGAGCGGCCCGCCCCGAAGGAGCCTGGGGCGGAGCCCCCTGATCGGCTACCCTCCGTGGCGATCCCGCCGCCGGTGGAGCCCGCGCCGGTGCGTGACGAGGCCGGGTCGACCTCCATTGACCCCGAACCCGCGGCACCGCCCACCGCGGTCCCGCGTTCACCGGCCGTCACGGGCGACAATGAGGGGTCGAGTCGGTCCAGGCAGGGGCCGACGACCGAGGGGAGCCGCTCGCCCGCCCTGGCGGGGGGCCCGACGGGAAGGACCACCGTTATGTTGGGCGACCCCCAGAACTACCTGGCGGTGATCAAGGTCGTCGGGGTCGGCGGTGGGGGCGGCAACGCCGTCAACCGCATGATCGACTCGGGGATCAAGGGCGTCGAGTTCATCGCGGTGAACACGGACGCCCAGGCGCTGCTCGTGAGCGACGCCGACGTGAAGCTCGACATCGGCCGCCAGCTCACCCGCGGGCTCGGCGCCGGCTCGGACCCCGAGGTGGGCCGCCAGGCCGCCGAGGACCACCGGGACGAGATCGAGGAGGTCCTGAAGGGCGCCGACATGGTGTTCGTCACCGCGGGCGAGGGTGGCGGCACGGGCACCGGCGGGTCCCCGATCGTGACCGAGATCGCCCGCAACATCGGCGCGCTCACGATCGCCATCGTCACCCGTCCCTTCGGCTTCGAGGGACGGCGCCGGGCGGTGCAAGCCGACGCCGGGATCTCGCGCGTGCGGGAGAAGTGCGACACGCTCATCGTCATCCCCAACGACCGGCTGCTCGACGTGGCCGACGAGAAGGCGTCGCTGCTCAGCGCGTTCCGCCTCGTCGACGACATCCTGCTCCAGGGCGTCCAGGGCATCACCGACCTCATCACCACCCCCGGGCTCATCAACACCGACTTCGCGGACGTGCGCGTCATCATGCAGAACGCCGGCACCGCGCTCATGGGGATCGGGGAGTCGTCGGGGGAGGGGCGCGCCATCGGCGCCGCCCGGGCCGCGGTCTCCAGCTCGCTGCTCGAGGCGAGCATCGAGGGGGCCCGCGGCCTGCTCCTGAACGTGAGCGGACCGGCCGACCTCGGCCTCTTCGAGGTGAACGAGGCCGCCGAGATCGTGAAGGAGACGGCGCACCCCGACGCCAACATCATCTTCGGGGCCACGATCGACGAGTCGATGGGCGAGACGGTGCGCATCACCGTGATCGCCGCGGGCTTCGACCGCTTCGAGGGCGAGCGTCGACCCGAGCTGCGTCGCCCAGGCGCCGGACCGACGCGACGGTCCGAGCCGGTCGGGCCCGTCACCCGGGACGAGGAGCCCGAGGGCGGCGGGCGCGACGAGGACGACGAGTTCGACGTGCCCGAATTCCTGCGCTGATCCAGCGGCGGCTCGGCCCGGTCCGAGCCGTGTGGACGGACCGGCGCAGCGGCGACCTCAGCACCCGCGCGGTGGACGACCCCGCCCGGGCCACGGTCAACCGCCGCCGCCTCGCGGCGACGCTGCAGCTCGACGACCCGGCCGGCTGGTGCTGGCTGCACCAGGTGCACGGCCGCGCCGTCCACGACGCCGACGCCCCTTCCGAGGGGGAGGACCCGCCCGCCGACGCCGCCGTGACCCGCACGACGGGCCGGCCCCTCACCGTCCTCACCGCCGACTGCGCGCCGATCGTCCTCGCGTGCGACGACGCGCTCGCCGTCGCCCACGCCGGCTGGAGCGGGCTGCTGGCCGGCGTCGTCGAGGCAGCCGTCACCCACCTCCGCGCCGTGGGGCACGGGCCGGTCCGGGCCGCGCTCGGCCCCTGCATCCACCCGGCGCGCTACGAGTTCGGGGCCGACGACCTCGCCCGCCTTGTCGACGCCTACGGGCCCACCGTCGCCGGCACCACCGACGACGGGCGGCCGGCGCTCGACCTGCCGGCCGGCGTCCGCGCCGCCCTCGCCCGGGTCGACGTCGCCGACCTCGAGGACGTCGACGTCTGCACCGCGGCCTCACCCGACTACTTCTCCTACCGGCGCGAGGGTGAGACGGGGCGGCAGGCGCTCGTCGCCGTCCTGGCGTGACCGACGTCGCGGCGCGGGTCGACGCGGTGCGCGCCCGCCTCGCCGCGGCCGCGGCCCGCGCCGGGCGCGACCCGTCCTCGGTGACGCTCGTCGCCGCGACGAAGCTCGTGCCGCCCGAACGCGTCGCGGCCGCGCTGCGCGCCGGCGTCGTCGACGTCGGCGAGAACCGAGCCCAGGAGTTGCTCGCGAAGGCGCCGGCCCTCGAGTCCCTGCAGCCCCGGTGGCACTTCCTCGGCCCGCTGCAGCGCAACAAGGTGAAGGCCCTCGCCGACTGGGTGACCTGCTGGCAGAGCGTGGACCGGCGCGCGCTCGGCGAGACGCTCGCCCGCCACGCGCCGGGCGCGCGCGTGCTCGTCGAGGTCAACCTGGGTGACGAGCCACAGAAGACGGGGTGCGCCCCCGACGACACCACCGCGCTCGTCGACGCGCTCCGCGGGCTCCGACTCGACGTCGCCGGGCTGATGGCGGTCCCACCGCAGGGCGAGGACCCGCGTCCGTGGTTCGCTCGGCTCCGGGACCTCGCCGCGGCGGCCGCGGTGGCCGACCTCTCGATGGGGATGACCGACGACTTCGAGATCGCCGTCGAGGAGGGCGCGACGATGGTGCGGGTGGGCCGGGCGCTGTTCGGCGAGCGTCCCCAATCACAGGCGCCTCAGCAGTAACCTCGACGGTTGGAGGGCGTGCCACCGGTGCACGCGTCGTAGATGGCTTCCCTCTGGCGCCGAGCCATGGTCTACCTGGGCCTCCAGGACGACGACGAGGAGTACGGGTACGACCCGTACGGCAGCGGCTACGAAGGCAGCGAGTACGGCGACGAGACGCACTACGCGCCGCACGACCCCGGCGGCGGGTACGCGCCGGAGCAGCACCGCGTGCCCGAGTACGCCGGCGGGTCCGGCCACCCCGACGTGCGCCCCGTCGAGACGCCCCCACCGCCCGTCTCCCACGCCCAGCCCGAGTACGGCGAGCCGGCCGTCCGGGCCGTGCCCCGGGAGCCCGCCGCGACCGAGGCCCCGTCCGGGGTGTCAGTGCCGCGCTCGCCCGTGGTCCGCAGCGTCCCCACGTCGGCGGCGAAGGTCCACGTCGTGGAGCCGCTGAACTTCAACGACGCCCAGGAGATCGGCGACCGGGTGAAGGGCAACCAGGCGGTCATCCTCAACCTGCAGGGCAGCGGCCGGGAGCTGCAGCGGCGGATCATCGACTTCTCGAGCGGTCTGGCGTACGCCGTCGGCGGCTCGATGTCGCGGGTCGCCGAGTCCGTGTTCCTGCTCACCCCGATGAACGTGCAGCTCTCCGAAGAGGAGAAGGAGCGGCTCGAGGCACGCGGCCTCTACCGACGCTAACGCCTTGGGCATCGTCTGCGACGTCCTGACCGTCTTCATCGTCATCCTGTTCGCGCGCGCCGTCCTGTCGTGGTTCCCGATCCGGCCGGGCACCGTCCCCGCGCAGATCAACCGGCTGCTCGTCGACCTGACCGAGTGGGCGCTGCGGCCGCTCCGCCGCGTGATCCCGCCCGTCGGGATGTTCGACCTCTCGTTCATCGTCCTGTTCTTCGTCATCCTCCTCGTCCGCAGCGCCGTCCTCGGCTGCTAGGCGCGCCGCGTGACGCTGCGCGTCGGCACGTCGGGCTGGCAGTACAAGGACTGGCGCGGCGCCTTCTACCCGGCCGGCCTCCCCACGACGCGCTGGCTGGAGCACTACGCCGCGACGTTCCCGACGGTCGAGACGAACAGCACGTTCTACCGGCTTCCCGCGGCCACGACCTTCGAGCAGTGGGCGGCGCGCACCCCGGCGTCGTTCACGTTCGCGGTGAAGGCGAGCCGCTACCTCACGCACGTGCGCCGGCTCCGCGACCCGGGCCCGCCCGTCGAGCGGCTCCTCGCGGCGGCCACCGGGCTGGGACCGAAGCTCGGGCCGGTGCTCGTGCAACTGCCGCCGACGCTCGTCGCGGACCGCGGGCTCCTCGACGCCGCGCTCGACGCCTTCCCGTCGGGCGTGCGCGTCGCCTTCGAGCCCCGCCACGAGTCGTGGGACACCGACGACGTGGCGGGCGTGCTCGCGGCGCACGACGCGGCGCGCTGCTGGTGGGACCGCCGCGGCGCGCACGGGCCGCTCGTGCGCACCGCGTCGTGGTGCTACGTGCGCCTGCACGAGGGTCGGGCGTCGCCCGCGCCCGGCTACGGCCGGCGTGCGCTGCGCACCTGGGCCGAGCGCCTCGCCGAGGGGTGGGGCGACGACGCCGACGGCTACGTGTACTTCAACAACGACGCCCACGCGTGCGCCGTGCGCGACGCGGCGACCTTCGCCCGGCTCGCCGCGGCCGTCGGGCTGGCCTGCGCGCCGAGGGTGCCGCACCGCACACCCTGAGCGGGGCAACGGCCCGCCGCAGGACCTCGCCCCGCCAGGGGGGCGCTCGATAGGCTGGTACGCCTATGGCTTCCATGGACGTCACCCCGCAGGAGCTGCGGGACGTCGAGATCCGCGAGGCGTGGCGCGGCTATCACCGGGACGACGTCGACGAGCTGCTCGAGCGGGCCGCCGCCACCATCGAGAGCCTCGAGGACCAGGTCCGTCAGGCGCAGCTCCGCGCCGCGCAGGCGCCCACGCCCGCGCCGGCCCCCGCGCCCCGCCCCGCACCCACCCCGGCCCCGGTCGAGCGGCGCCCGCCGGGCGTCGACACCGACGTCATCCAGCGCACCCTCGTGCTCGCGCAGAAGGCCGCCGACGAGGCCGTCGCCGAGGCGCGGACCAAGGCCCAGCAGATCCTCGCCGACTCCGAGACGAAGGCGCAGGCCCTCGTCGGGGAGGCGGAGGCGAGCGCCCGGCGGATCGCCGAGACCGAGCGGCGTCGTCTCGAAGAGGAGATCACCCAGCTCACCTCGGCGCGCGACACCCTCAACGCCGACGTCGACGCGCTCGAGCGGTTTGAGACCGAGTACAAAGCGCGCCTGCGCGAGGCCATCCACGCCGAGCTCGACGCGCTCGAGCAGTCGTCGTCCGGCTCGATGGGGGACCGGCCGTCGCTCCGCCCGGTGCACGTCCCGGCGCCCCGGTCGTGGTCGGCGTCCTCGAGCTGGTCCGACACCTCGGACAGCATGCCGGGCGCGCCGTCACCGGCCCTGCCCTCGGCTGGCACCCCCACGGTCAGCATCAACGCCGTCTCGGCCAACGAGCAGTGGGACGAGCAGAGCGGCGAGTGGGGCGAGACCCCGACCGCGGCCGTCGTCGACGACTCGCTCGAGCACAGCCTCGACCCGAACCGCGACAGCCTCGACGACGACGCCTTCTTCGCGTCGCTCCGCGAGGCGGTGCGGGACGACACGCCACTCAGCGCGCGGGAGCCGACGACCGAGCAGTACCTGGAAGGCGGCGAGCCCGACGATCAGCGCAAGCTGTTCCGTCGCCGTCGCTAGACCGCGCCGACCACCTCGACGCTCGCCCAGACCGTCTCGCCCTCGACGTCGAGCGGCGCGAGGCCGTCCCGGTCGGCCGCGTCGCGGACCTCCCACTCGACGGCGAGCACCTCGCCCTTGATCCAGTCGGCGTGGGTGCGCGCCGCGTCCGCGATCGCGCCACCCGCCGCGAGGACGACCCGCACGCGGTCGGACAGCTCGAGGTCGAGCGCTCGGCGCCGGTCGTTCAAGCAGCGGATCAGCGAGCGCGCCCAGCCCTCGCTGCGCAGCGCGTCGTCGACCGTCGTGTCGAGCGCCACGGCGTAGCCCCCGTCCTCGGCGAGCACGAGCTCCTCGTGGGCCTGGGCGCGCAGGTCGACGTCGTCCGCCTCCAGCGTCACGTCGCCGTCCTCGAGGGTCAGGACGAGCCTCCCGTCACGACGGAGCGCGTCGCGCACCGCCTCGCCGTCGAGCGCCGCGAGCGCGGCCTGCACGTGGGGCATCCGGCGTCCGACGCGGGGGCCCAGGCGGCGGAAGTTGGGCGTCACGGTGTACGTGAGCAGGCCCTCGAGGCTGGACAACGACTCGAGCTCGTGCACGTTCAGCGCGTCCGCGACCTCCGCGGCGAGCGGGTCGTCGAGCGTCACCCCCGTGGGCAGCACGACGAGGCCGCGGCTCAGCGGCTGGCGCACCGCCACGCGCGCGTCGTTGCGGGCCGCGAGGCCGAGCGTCACGAGCCGGCGGGCGACCGCCATCCCGGCCTCGAGCTCGGGGTCGCGGGCCGACTTGTCGGCGACCGGCCAGTCGGCCAGGTGCACCGAGCGCTCGCTCGGCGTCACCACCCGGTGCAGCTCGTCCGCGGTGAACGGGCAGAACGGCGCCAGCAGCAGCGTCACCGTCACGAGGCACTCGTGCAGCGTCGCGGCGGCCGCCCCGTCGCCCGACTTCCAGAACCGGGGCCGGGACCGGCGCACGTACCAGTTCGACAGGTCGTCGACGAAGGCGTCGAGGGTCTGCGCCGCGCCGAGCGCGTCGTAGCGCTCGAGCGCGTCGGTCATCGCCGCCACGGTCGCGGCGAGTCGCGACCGGACCCACCGGTCGAGGACGTGCACGGCCGGCACGGGCGGGCCCGGCTCGAAGCCGTCGAGGTTCGCGTACGTGATGAAGAACGACGCGGTGTGCCACAGCGTCAACAGGAAGCGCCGAGTCGATTCGTCGATCATCCGCTCATCGACGCGGCGGTTCGTCCACGGTGACCCACCGGAGAAGAAGTACCAGCGGAGCGCGTCGGCGCCCCGGCTCGTGAGGATCGACCACGGGTCGACGACGTTGCCCCGGGACTTCGACATCTTCTGGCCGTCCCGGTCGACGAGGAGGGCCAGGCAGACGACGTTGCGGTACGGGGTGCGGCCGAACACCAGGGTGTTCACCGCGAGCAGCGAGTAGAACCAGCCGCGCGTCTGGTCGATGGCCTCGCAGATGAAGTCGGCGGGGAAGCGCTGCTCGAAGAGGTCGGCGTGCTCGAACGGGTAGTGCCACTGCGCGGCGGGCATCGACCCGGAGTCGAACCACGCGTCGAGGACGGGCTCGACGCGGCGGGCTCGCCCGCCGCACGTCGCACACGAGATCGTCACGTCGTCGACGTCGGGGCGGTGCAGGTCGAGCCCCGCCAGGTCCCGCCCGGACCGCTCGGCCAGCTCGGCCAGCGAGCCGACGCAGGTGTCGTGGCCCTCGCCGCAACGCCAGAAGGGGAGCGGCGTCCCCCAGAACCGGTCCCGGGACAGCGCCCAGTCGACGTTGTTCTCGAGCCAGTCGCCGAAGCGGCCGTGCTGGATGTGCTCGGGGTGCCAGCCGACGGTGTCGTTCTCGCGCAGCAGGTCGGCGCGACGGTCCGCGGTCCGGGCGAACCACGTCGGGGTCGCCCAATAGATGAGAGGCGTGTCGCAACGCCAGCAGTGCGGGTAGGCGTGCTCGTAGTCGACGACACGCTCGAGGCGGCCCCGCGCCGCGAGGTCGTCGATGATCGCCGGGTCGGCGTCCTTCACGAACTGGCCGCGGTAGGGCGGAACGGACGAGTCGAAGCGCGCCGACGCGTCGACCGGGTTCAGCGTGGGCAGGCCCTCGGCGACGCCGATCTCCCGGTCGACCTCACCGAAGGCCGGCGCGAGGTGCACGACGCCGGACCCGTCCTCGACGGTCACGAAGTCGGCCGCGACGACCCGCGCCGCGTCCGGTGGCAGCGCGAGCAGGTCGAAGGGCCGCTCGTAGTGCCGGCCCACGAGGTCGGCGGCTGGGACGTCACCGAGGAGCTCGGCGTCGTCGCCGAGCACGGCCGCGACCCGCGCCGCAGCCAGGATGAGGTCCCGGCGGCCGTCGGCGCCGCGCACCCGCACGTAGCGGATGTCGGGGTGCACCGCGGCGGCGACGTTCGAGATGAGCGTCCACGGCGTCGTCGTCCACACGAGCAGGTCGGCGTCCTCGTCGACGAGCGGGAACCGCACGTAGACCGACGGCTCGGTGATGTCCTCGTAGCCGAGCGCGACCTCGTGACTGGACAGCGCGGTGCCGCAGCGCCCGCAGTACGGGACGACCTTGAACCCCTCGTAGATGAGGCCGGCGTCCCAGAGCTGGCGCAGGTGCCACCAGACGCTCTCGATGTAGTCGTTCGTCAGCGTCCAGTACGCGTTCGCCGTGTCCAGCCACATGCCGACCCGGGTCGTGAGCGCCGACCAGTCCTCGACGTAGCGGTGCACCGAGTCGCGGCAGCGCTGGTTGAAGGCCGCGATGCCGTACTCGAGGATCTCGGGCTTGCCGGTGAAGCCGAGCTCGCGCTCCACCTCGAGCTCGACCGGCAGCCCGTGGCAGTCCCAGCCGCCCTTGCGGGCCACGAAGCGGCCCCGCATCGTGTGGAAGCGCGGGTAGAGGTCCTTGAAGGAGCGGGCCCACACGTGGTGCAGCCCCGGTCGGCCGTTCGCGGTCGGCGGCCCCTCGTAGAACACCCACTCCGGCGCGCCGTCCCGTCGCCGGAGGCTCTCGGCGAACACGTCGTCGTCCGCCCACCGGCGCAGCACGCGTTCCTCGAGCGCGACGAGATCGAGCTCGGCGCCCAACGATTCGAACGGCACTGACGGAGCGTATCGTGACGCTGTTCGCGGACCGTCCCACGATTGGAGCCCGCGTGAGCGACGTCGACGACCTCTACACCGTCGACGGTGACGCCGTCGTCCTCGCGGTGCACGTCCAGCCGCGCGCCGGGCGCAGCGCCATCCTCGGGCGCGAAGGGCGCGCGCTGAAGCTCCGCGTCGCGGCACCGCCCGTCGACGACCGCGCGAACGAGGCGACGCGAGCGCTGCTCGCCGACGAGTTCGGCGTCCCACCGAGCGCGATCGAGCTCGCCGGGGGTGCCCGCTCGCGTCAGAAGCGCTTCCGGGTCCGCGGCATCGACCGTGAGGAGCTCGACGCGCAGCTCCGCCGTGTCCTGCGCGACGCCGACGCCACGCCGGGCCCGCGCTCACGCCTCCGCGGCGACTGACCGCCGCCGCGGGGCGTGGCCTCCCCGTGCGGCTGCGTTCGGGGAGAGGCATCCGAGGCAGTACCATCGCTCGCTCGCAGGCGGGCCTGGAGGAAACCGAATGCCGGGCAGGGCAGGCAAGAAGACGACGGCGCGGCGAACCCCGAGCGCGTCGCGCCGCGCGGCACCCGCGGCGAAGCGCGCCGCGCCGGCGAAGCGCGCCGCGAAGCCCGCGGCGGCCGCGAAGAAGCCCACCAAGCAGCCGGCGAAGCCCGCGCCGAAGAAGCCCGTGGCGAAGAAGGCCCCGAAGAAGGCGGCGACCAAGGCCCAGGTGAAGAAGACCCCGGCGAAGGCGGTCGCGAAGAAGGCGCCGCCGCGCGCCACGCCCGCCAAGAAGCCGTCGGAGAAGCCCGCGGCGAAGAAGGCGGCGGCCAAGGGGGCGCCCGCCACGGCGGCGAAGCCCGCGGCGGCGGCGAAGGCCACGAAGACGACCGCGGCGGCGGCGCGCCCCTCGATCCTCGAAGGCCGCACGAGGCACGGCAAGAACACGGTCATCTGCCCCCTGTCGGGCTTCGAGGTCACGCCCGGCCCGGCGAACCTCGGGGCCAAGACCCTGGACCGGCTGCGCCAGAAGCTCGTCGACGAGAAGGACCGGCTCCTCCACCAGGCGGACGACCTGTCCGCCGAAGCGGAGCAGCTCGCCCGCGAGCGCGAGGCGGGCGACACCCAGTTCGACGAGGAGTCCGGCGAGGGCGACACGGTGAACGTCGAACGCGAGCGGGACCTGTTGCTCTCGGCGACGGCGCGCCAGGTGGTCGAGGAGATCGACGACGCCCTCGACCGGATGAAGCGCAACAAGTACGGCGTGTGCAAGCCGGCGGGTCGCAAGATCGCACTCGAGCGGCTCGAGGCGATCCCGTGGGCGCAGGTGTGCGTCGACTGCAAGGCGCGTGCCGAGCGCCGACGCTGACAGCCGTCGCCTGCGACACCGCCGGCTGCTGGTCGCCGGCATCGTCGTCGCCGTCGTCGCCCTCGACCAGGCCACGAAGGCGTGGGCGACGACGGGGCTGCGCGACGGCCCCGTCTCGATCGTCGGGAGCACGGTCGAGTTCCAGCTGGCCCGCAACACGGGAAGCGCCTTCAGCCTGTTCCAGACGCTGACGCCGCTCCTCGCGGTGCTCGCGGTCGGGCTCGTGGCCATCCTCGTGCGGACGATGAACCGCACCGAGGACCTCACCCTGCTCGTCGCGCTCGCCCTCGTGCTCGGCGGCGCCCTCGGCAACGTCAGCGACCGGCTGTTTCGCGCCCCGGGGTTCCTGCACGGCGCAGTCGTCGACTTCATCAAGGTGGGCAGCTGGCCGACGTTCAACGTGGCCGACTCGGCGATCACGATCGGCGCGGTGCTGCTCGTCGGCTGGAGCCTGCTCAGCAGCCGGTCCGTCGCGCCGGACCGATGACACGCGAGCCCGACGACCTGCTCGTCCCGGACGCGCTCGTCGGGGAGCGGGTCGACCGGGCCGTCGCGCTGCTCACCGGCTGGAGTCGTGCCGAGGTGCAGGCCCTGCTGGCGCGGGGCGCGGTGCTCGTCGACGGGGCGACGCCGGCCAAGAGCGCACGCCTCCGGGCCGGCGCCCGCCTGGAGCTCCTCGACGAGCCCGAGCCCGCGGGCGTGCCGCACGCGGAGCCGGTGCCGGTGGACGTGCGCGCCGCCGACGACGACGTCGTGGTCGTGCACAAGCCGGCGGGACTCGTCGTGCACCCCGGCGCGGGCCACGAGCACGGCACGCTCGTGCACGGCCTCCTCGGCCGGTACCCGGAGCTCGCCGCGGTCGGTGACCCGGCACGGCCCGGCATCGTCCACCGCCTCGACCGTGACACGAGCGGCCTCCTGGTCGTCGCGCGCTCAGCGCGCGCCTACGACCGCCTCGTCGTCGACCTGGCGGCGCACGACGTCGAGCGCCGCTACCTCGCGCTCGTGCGGGGTGTGCCCGAGGCCGCGCGGGCCACCGTCGACGCGCCGATCGGGCGCTCGACGCGCCAGCGGACCCGCATGGCCGTGCGCGCCGCGGGACGACCCGCCCGCACGACCTACGAGGTCCTGTCCACCGGCGGGGACGAGGTGGCGCTCCTCGAGTGTCGGCTCGAGACCGGCCGCACCCACCAGATCCGCGTGCACCTCGCCGCGATCGGCCACCCCGTGGTCGGCGACGCCGCGTACGGGGCGGCCGGCGGGCCGCTCGGACGCCCCTTCCTCCACGCCTACGTCCTCGCGTTCACCCACCCCGGCACCGGCGAACGACGCCGGTTCGAGGCCGCGCTGCCGGGGGACCTGCGGGGCGTGCTGGAGGCGCGGGGGATCGCGCCGGTGGGGGAGGACCGGCCCGCCCGGACCGGCGACGTCGAGGCGGGGTGAAGTCGACGCCGCCGGCGGCGGGCCTCGTCGCCGGGATGGACACGACGGGCAGCGGGGCAAGCTGTCCGCGGCTGACGGTACGCCCCGGCCCCTCAAGGGGGGCCGAGTGGGGGGCCAGGATTCGGTAAAGGTTGGGTGGTCGGCGCGCCGACCCTCTGGTGATGCGGGTCCTGCTCGTCGAGGACGACGACACGATCGCGTCCCCGCTCGTGCGGGGGCTGGAGCGGGACGGCTTCGCCGTCGCGCACGCCGAGACGGGCGCCGACGCCCGGCGGGCCTTCGCGGCCACGCCGCCCGACGTCGTGCTGCTCGACCTCGGGCTGCCCGACGTCGACGGCTTCGAGCTCTGCCGCGAGATCCGCCACGACTCGGGCGTCCCCATCATCGTGGTCACCGCCCGAGGGGAGGAGGTCGACCGCGTCGTCGGCCTCGAGCTGGGCGCCGACGACTACGTCGTGAAGCCGTTCGGCTTCCGCGAGCTCGTGGCGCGCATCCGCGCCGTCGCCCGGCGCGGGACCACCCACCACGGCGACGCTGCGCCGACCGGACCGCTCGAGGTCGACCGGCGCACCCGTCGGGCCCTCGTCGACGGTCAGGTCCTCGCGCTCACGCCGAAGGAGTTCGACCTGCTCGCGCTCCTCGCCGACGACCCCGGCGCGGTGTACAGCCGCCAGCGGATCCTCGACGAGGTGTGGGACCCGCACTGGTACGGGCCGACGAAGACGCTCGACGTCCACGTCGCGAGCCTCCGCCGCAAGCTCGGCCACCCCGAGCTCATCGAGACCGTCCGGGGGGTGGGGTACCGGCTCGCCGTCCCCGAGGCTGCCGCGTGAGGCGCCGCCTCCTCCTCAGCTACCTCTCCATCACGTGCTTCGTGCTCGTCGCGCTCGCGCTGCCGCTCGGCCTCTCATACCGGCAGGGCCAGCAGCGCCAGCTCTCCAACCGGGTCCAGGACGACGCGTTCGCGCTCGCGGTGCGCGCCGACGTCCCGCTGGCGCAAGGCGACCTGACGACGCTGCGCCGCGTCGTGCACCAGCTCGCGCGGGGCACGGGCGACGGCGTCGTCGTCGTGGACAGCGACGGCCGCGTGCTCGCCACCGCGGGCGCGCACGAGCCGCCCGTGGGGAGCATCAGCCGGACCGCCGACCTCGTCTCCGCCCAGCGCGGCCACCCCGTGACAGGGCACCGCAACATCGGCGGCGACGCGCTCGCCGTGAGCGTCCCCGTGCTCAGCAGTCGGGGCACCATCGGCGCGCTGCGGATGTCCGCGTCTCTCGCGGTCGTCGACCACGCCGTGACCCGCAACTGGCTGATCCTCGGCGGCCTCGCCGGCGTGATCGCCCTCATCGTCCTGCTCGTCAGCACCCTGCTCGCCCGGTCGTTCACCAAGCCGCTGGCCGACCTCGACGCGGGCGCGGCTCGCCTCGGCGAGGGCGACCTCGCGGTGCGCGTCGCGGTGCCGACCGATCCGCCCGAGCTGCGCCGCCTCGCCCTCTCCTTCAACACGACGGCGGCGCGCCTCGAGTCACTGCTGTCGTCCCAGCGGGCGTTCGTCGCCGACGCGTCCCACCAGCTGCGCACCCCGCTCGCCGCCCTCCGCCTGCGCCTCGAGAACGTCGAGGCCGACGGGCCGGACCACCGAGCCGAGGACCTCGACGGCGCGCTCGCCGAGGTCCGACGGCTCACCGCGCTCGTCGAGAGCCTCCTCGTCCTTGCCCGCGCCGAGGACGCGCCCGCCCCGAGCGTCGCCGTCGCGCTCGCGCCGCTCGTCGAGGCGCGCCTCGACGCCTGGGGCGCCGTCGCCGACGAGCGCGGCGTGCGCCTCGAGGCATCGGTCCACCACGTCGCGGTGCGCAGCGACCCCGGCCGCCTCGACCAGGTGCTCGACAACCTCTTGAGCAACGCCCTCGACGTCGCGCCGCTCGGCACCGCCGTCCGCGTCTCGGCTCGACCGATGGGCGCGCTCGTCGAGCTCGAGGTGCGCGATTCGGGGCCGGGGATGACACCCGAGCAGCGGGCGCGGGCGTTCGACCGCTTCTGGCGCTCGTCGGGCAGCCGCCGCGCCGACGGCGGGTTCGGGCTCGGTCTGCCCATCGTCCGTCGCCTCGTGCTCGCCGACGGCGGCGACGTCCGTCTCGAGGACGCCCCCGGCAGTGGGCTGGCGGTCGTCGTGTCCCTCCCCGCGACTCGGCCCGTTCTCCGCGCCACCGCGTGACGAAACCGCCGTCGACCGGCGTGAGCGCGCGGGCTGGCGTCACGTCGCCAAACGGCGGGAACGGTCAGGTGACGATCACGGCTCCGAGCCCGGTCACGTGTGCGAGCGGCGCCACGAGCTCGGGTGTGAGCGCGCGCTTCACCGGCTGAGCGAGCGCGGCGCGGCCACCGAGCCGGCCGACGGGTGCCCGACCAGGGTGCGCCGCACGAGGTCGGCCAGCGTGTACCCCTCGAGGATCCGGCCCATCTCCTCGGAGACGCCGACCCAGACCTCCTGCAGCACGCAGTGCCCCTCGCAGTGGTCGTGCTCGCCGAGCGGCGTCGCGAGCGGACCTTCCACGGCGCTGAAGATCTCGGCGAGCGTGATGTCCTCGGGCGGGCGGGCGAGCACGTAGCCCCCGCCGACGCCCCGCTTCGATCGCACCAGCCCCGCGCCCTTCGCGGTGAGCAGGATCTGCTCGAGGTAGGGCTGGGGGAGCGCGGTGCGCTCGGCGATCTCCTTCACCGACGTCGGGCCCTCGCGGCCGTGGAGCGCCAGGGACAGGAGGGCCCGCGCCGCGTAGTCGCTGCGGGTCGAGACCTTCACCGGCCGCCATGGTCCCACGCCGCGGGCATCGCTGGCGGCGACCGGCCTAGGCCCTACCCTGCGCCGGGTGGAGCCGCTCCGTCCTGCGTACGACGGGGCGGCGGTCAGCAACCTCGTCCCGGCGCTCCTCGGCACGCGCCCGGCCGAGTGGCTGCCCGAGGTGCTGCGCGACGCCCCGACGGTGGTGCTGCTCGTCCTCGACGGCGTCGGGTGGGACGCCGCGATGGACCGGCCGGACGAGCGCCCCGAGTTCGCCGCGCTGGAGGGCCGCGCGGTCACGACGGTCGCGCCGACGACGACCGCGAGCGCGCTCACGTCGATCACGACCGGGCTCCCGCCGTCCCAACACGGCGTCACCGGCTTCCGCGTGCTCGTCGACCACGCGGTGCTGAACGTGCTGTCGTGGCAGTCGAGCGACCGGCGTCCCCCCGACCCGTTCGTGGTGCAGCGCCACCCGCCGTTCCTCGGCCGGACGGTGCCCGTCGTCACGAAGGCCGAGTTCGCGTCCACCGGCTTCACCGAGGCCCACCTGCGCGGGACACGGTTCCTCGGCTGGAAGACCGTGTCGGGCCTCGTGGAGCGCTGCCGCCAGCTCGCGGCCGCCGGCGAGCCGCTCGTCTACGCCTACTACGACGGGGTCGACGCCGTCGCGCACGCGCACGGGCTCCACGACGGCTTCTACGAGGCCGAGCTGCGCGCCGTCGACCGTCTCATCGGCGATTTGCGCGACGCCCTGCCTGACCGCGCCGTCCTCGCGGTCACGTCCGACCACGGTCAGGTTCACGTCGGCGCCGAGGGTTGGCGCACGCTCGCGGCGCTCGGCGACCAGGTGGAGCGGGGCGCGGGCGACGGGCGGTTCCGCTACCTGTACGCGCCGCGCGGCGCGGCCGCCGCGCTCCTCGAGGCGGCCACCGACCACTACGCCGACGAGGCGTGGGTGTTCAGCCGCGAGCAGCTTCTCGACGAGGGCTGGCTCGGTCCCGCCCCGAGCACCGTGACGCGCCGCCGGGTCGGCGACGTGGTGCTCGCCGCCCGCGGGCCGGTGGCCTTCGTCGACCCCGCCCTGCCGCGGGAGGCCGGGCTCATCTCGGCGCACGGGTCGCTCACGCCCACCGAGGTGCAGGTGCCGCTCCTCGCCGGGCGCGGCCGGGCGTGAGTCTTGCGGCGGGGCCGCCCCCGGCGTAGGTTCGGAGTTACACGCTTGTAGTTCTCCACAGGCCCTGTGGAGAGTCGCCGAAGCGGCAGAACCTGGGGACCGTGGCCAGCTCGTTCGTCCACCTGCACCTCCACACCGAGTACTCGATGCTCGACGGGGCAGCCCGGGTGGGGGACGTGATCGCGACCGCCGCATCGGACGGCCAGCCCGCCGTAGGGATCACCGACCACGGGAACATGTACGGCGTCCTCGACTTCTACAGCGCGGCGCGCGACGCGGGGATCAAGCCGATCATCGGCATGGAGGCGTACTTCGTCACCGCGAGCCGCTTCGACCGGCCGCGCCGCGACGAGCACGACATCTTCCACCTCACGCTGCTCGCCGAGAACGACGCGGGCTACCGCAACCTGATGAAGCTGTCGTCGCTCGCGTACCTCGAGGGCTTCTTCTACAAGCCGCGCATCGACTTCGAGCTGCTCGAGCGCCACGGTGAAGGGCTGCTCGCGACGAGCGGCTGCCTGGGCAGCGCGGTGTGCCAACGACTGCTCGCGGGCGACGAGGCCGGCGGACGCGAGCTCGCCGCCCGGTTCCAGGACATCCTCGGGCGCGAGCAGTTCTTCATCGAGCTCCAGGACCACGGGCTCGCCGACCAGCGGCTGACGAACCCCAAGCTGCTCGACATCGCCCGCTCGCTCGGCGCTCCAGTCGTCGCGACCAACGACGGCCACTACACGCGTCGCGAGGACGCCGTCGCGCATGACGCGCTGCTCTGCGTGCAGACCGGCGCCCT
>JBPYDT010000104.1:0-8335 GCA_051986275.1 Acidimicrobiia bacterium
GCGCGCGGACCGGAGGGGGCACCGCCAACGCGCGCCATCGCCCGGATCACGGACGAGGTCGCGGACGGCGTCCCGGTGCGGGTGTACGAGCACGACACGTCGCCGACCGGGCTCGTCGTGTACTTCCACGGCGGAGGCCACTGCATCGGCAGCATCGGGCTCATGGACAACGTCGCCCGCGAGCTTGCACACCGCGCCGGGGCGGCGGTCGTCTCCGTCGAGTACCGCCTGGCCCCGGAGCACCCCTACCCGGCGGGCCTCGACGACTGCGAGGCAGTCGCGCGGTGGGCACTCGCCCACGCGTCGCGCTTCGACGTTGAGCCCAGTCAGGTGGCGGTCGCCGGCGAGAGCGCGGGCGGCAACCTCGCAGCGGCCGTCGCGCTGCGGCTGCGGGGGCGAGTGACCCCTCGCCTGGCGGGTCAGGTGCTCATCTATCCGGGCGTCGACGGCCACGGGTCGGCGTACCCCTCCCGGTCGGAGTTCGCGGGCCTCGTGCTCGCACCAACGACCATGGAGTGGTTCTGGCAGAGCTACTCGGGGGGTCGCGACCTCCACGACGACCCGTTCGCCGCGCCGCTGCGCGCGCCGACGCTTGCCGGGCTTCCACCGGCGATCGTGGTGCTCGGCGGCTGCGATCCGCTGCGCGACGAGGGACGCCGGTACGTGGGTCGACTGCAGGAGGAGGGCGTCGCCACGCAGGAGATCTGCTACGCGGGCCAGCCGCACGGGTTCGTGAACTTCGGCCTGCCCGCGGCCGAGCAGGCGCTCGTCGAGATCGGGCGCTGGCTGCGCACCGTTCTCGCGGAGCCGGGCGCGTCGCGGAGAACGAACGCATGAGCCACGACCCACGACGCACGACGGACCTCGTCGAGATCGACGCGCTGTGCTCGCGCTACATGCTGCTCTGCAGCGAGTTCGTGCAGGACCGGTGGCTTGACGTGTTCGCGCCTGACGCGACCTACAACGTCTTCGGGGCCGTGTACTCGCTCGAGCGCTTTCCAGCGCTGCTCGAGGCCGCGCCGCGTGGCCAGTTCATCGGCAACATGCCCGTGGTCGAGCTCGACGGCGACCGCGCGACCGGCAGGCAGCACTTCGTGTTCATCGACCAGCACACCCACGCGATGCGCCTCGGTTGGTACAACGACGAGTACGTCCGCACCCCTGACGGGTGGCGGATCTCAAAGCGCTCGACGACCTTCATGCGCAAGCACGGCGGGTTCGACACCGGCATCCCGCATGACCCGCTCGCGGACGAGCGCAGCGCGGAGGGTAGGGCGTGACCGGCCTCCCGAAGGCGATCAGCGTCGACGACCACGTCGTGGAGCCGCCGCACGTGTGGCAGGACCGGCTCCCGTCCCGCCTGCGGGAACAGGGTCCCCGCGTCGAGCGTGCCCAATGGGGGGACTTCTCGCTCGACGGCCCGGGTGCGACGTACTCGGGCGGAATGACCGACGACGGGACCTGGGGCGACTACTGGCTGTACGAGGATCGCGTGATCTACGTGCACAAGCGCCACGTCGCCATTCCCCTCGACGCGACCCCGGAGGGCGACGTGCGTCGCTTCGACCGGACCAGGATGTTCATGGCCGCCCTCACCTACGACGACATGCGCCCCGGGTGCTATGAGCCGGCGGCCCGCGTGGAGGACCTCGAGCTCGCCGGCGTGGACGGCTCGCTCGCGTTCCCGACGTTCCCGCGCTTCTGCGGGCAGACGTTCATGGAGGGCACGGACCACGAGCTCGGGTTGGCGTGTGTGCGCGCGTACAACGACTGGATGATCGAAGAATGGTGTGGGGGCTCCGACGGCCGCCTCATCCCGCTCTGCCTCATTCCCCTGTGGGACGTCGAGCTCGCCGCCGAGGAGGTCAGCCGGAACGCGGCCCGCGGCGCACGCGCGATTTGCTTTAGCGAGATCCCGAGCCACCTCGGCCTGCCCAGCATCCACACCGGCCACTGGGATCCACTCTTCGCGGTCTGTGAGGCGACGCGTACGACCCTCTGCATGCACATCGGGTCGTCGTCGAAGATGCCGGCCGCGTCACCTGACGCGCCACCGTCCACGGACATCATGCTGTCGTTCAACAATTCGATGGCGTCGCTCGCCGACTTCTTGTTCTCGGGCGTGCTCGTGCGATTCCCCGAGCTGAAGCTCGCGTACTCCGAAGGCCAGATCGGATGGATCCCGTACGCGCTCGAGCGGGCGGACAACGTCTGGCGTCATCACTCGAGCTGGACGCACGCCGACGAGAAGATCCCCGAGCCGCCGTCGACGTACTACCGCGGGCGGATCTTCGGTTGCTTTACCAACGACGTCCACGGTCTCGCCTCGCTTGAGGCGGTGGGGGAGGACAACATCTGCTTCGAGACCGACTACCCGCACACGGACACGACGTGGCCGTTCGTGCAGGAGGAGGTCGAGCGGATGACCGGCGCGCTGACGGACGAACAGCGCTACAAGGTGCTGCGAGGGAACGCGATCCGGATGCTCGACCTCAATCGCACCTGATCCCGCGTGACGCCGCCGCCCGCACTCACCCGCCGAGGCCGTGGAGGCAGAACTCCCAGGTCTCGTCGGCGGTGAGCCGCATCCGCGGGTCCTGGATGAGCCGGTTGCCGAACCAGCTGTACATGACCGTCTGCTGAACCAACGCCGCGGCGCGCCGGGCGTCGGGTACGTGGATCGCGCCGGCCGCGGCGGCGGCCTCCACGAGCTCGAGGAGCATGCGCGAGATCGGCTCCATCGCGGCCTTCACGCGCTCGGGGTGCGCCACCGCCAGCTGCACGGAGAACTCCGAGATGGGGCGCCGGTTGTGAGACCCCCGCCGGCGGGGGGTGTCCGCGGGTTCGCACCATTCGTGGAGCCGCACCATGAACGCCCGCAGGCGCGCGAGCGGTTCCGACTGGGCATCGACGACGTCGCGGAGATCGGCGGCCGACTCGAGGATCGAGTCCTCGAACAGGGCGAGGAGCAGCTCGTCCTTGCCGTCGAAGTACTGGTAGAAGCCGCGCAACGACTGCTTCGAGCGGTCGATGACCTCTTGGATCGTGAAGTCGGTCGTGCCCTTCTCGTCGATCAGCTCGAAGGCCGCGTCGAGGAAGCGCTGGACGCGTTGCTCGGCACGGGAGCGGGCCGCGTGGAGGCTCCGGGACACCGCGCGTTGGCGCCACGCCGGCTCGCGCGCGTCCCCGGCGGTCTTTGCTTCGGGCATCTCAGCGCTCGCTTCCATCGTGTCGACGGTACCAGCGCGCCTCGTGCGCGCCGCGACTCAGGTCCTTCCCGGAGCGTCGCTCGCGTCGCGGCGCGCGCCCAGCTGGCCGCGGCGTCGGCGCTGTCGAACTGCTCGGTCCACCACGGAGTGGTGCGCGCGTCGGCATCAGCCGGTCCTCCGCTTCTGCTCGAAGGCTTCGACGGCGGCCCAGTGCGCGTCGGCGGCCCAGAGCTGCGCGAACTCGCTGGTCGCGCTCGCCTCGAGCTCTGGGCGGCACGCCGGGAGCGCGGCGTCGATCACGGACTTGACGGCCCGTGTCGTCCCGGGCGCGGTCGACGCCATGTCGCGCGCCAGGTGCTGCCAAGCGTCGTCGAAGGCGCGGCGCGGCACGACGAGATCGATGAGGCCGAGGCGCTCTGCCGTGGCCGCGTCGTACAGGGTCCCGGTGGCGATGGCGAGCATGGCGCGGCCGCGCCCGATGAGCTGGGCGAGCCGCTCGGCGCCGCCCCACGCTGGCATGATTCCCAACGTCGCCTGGTTGAAGCCGATCGTGATGTCGTCGGCCGCCACGCGGATGTCCGCGGCGACGGCGACCTCAGCGCCGCCGCCGAACGCGTGACCGTTCAGCGCCGCGACGACCGGCACGGGGAACGCGGCCATGCGGTCGAGGAGCTGCCGGATTCGGCGCGCCATGGCCGCGGCGTCGTCGTGCGTCCGGACCGCGCGCAGCTCCTTGAGGTCGCCGCCGGACACGAAGGCACGGTCGCCGCCGCCGCGGACGACGAGGACCGCGGCGTCAGCCGCGAGCACCTGGTCCAGCGCGGCGTCGAGTGCGTCGACGGTGGCGAAGCCGATGGCGTTGCGGGCCTCTGGTCGGTCGATGGTGACGACGGCGACGCCACGGTCCAGTTCCACGGTCACCCCACCCGGGGGTCGTGGCGCCTCGGGGTCGGGCATGCGCGGGAGCTCCCTCGTCGTGCCGGATGAGAATACCACTCTCGTTCTGGTTCGGCCGTCTTGCAATTTTTCGGATAGGCGATTTCCGTTACGCTGCCGTCGATGAACGGCCCGAGCCACCGGGACGACGCGATCCGCACCGAGGCCGGCATGCCGCTCCAGGCGAGCTATGGGCCCGACGACCTCCCCGATCCCACGGCGATCCCGCCCCCGGGCGTCTTCCCTTTCACGCGGGGCAACTTCCCTGAGGGCTACCGAGGGCGGCGCTGGACGATCCGCCAGTACTCGGGGTTCGGCACGCCCGAGGAGTCGAATCGGCGCTATCGCTACCTGCTGGCGCAAGGCGGGACGGGCCTGTCGGTGGCGCTCGACCTCCCGACCCAGTGCGGCTACGACTCCGATCACCCCGACGTGGAGGAGGAGGTCGGGCGGGTCGGCGTCGCGCTCGACACGCTCGCCGACGCCGAGATCCTGTTCGACCAGATCCCGCTCGATGCGGTGAGCACGAGCTTCACCATCAACGGCACCGCGGCCATCCTCCTCGCGTTCTACGTCGCCGCCGCCGAGCGACAGGGGGTCGACCGGGCGAAGCTGCGGGGCACGATCCAGAACGACATCCTCAAGGAGTACGTGAGCCGCGGCACGTGGATCTGGCCGCCGCGACCCTCCCTCCGGCTCATCGCCGACACGATCGAGTTCTGCGCCGACGAGGTGCCGCGGTTCAACGCGATCTCGGTCGCGGGCGCGCACTTCCGCGACGCGGGGGCCAACGCGGTGCAGGAGATGGCGTTCACGCTCATGGACGGGATCACGTACTGCGACGAGGTGATCGCCCGCGGGCGGATGACGATCGACGAGTTCGCGCCGCAGGTCTCGTTCTTCTTCTACACGCACGGCGACTTCTTCGAGGAGATCGCCAAGTATCGGGCGGGGCGTCGTCGGTGGGCGCACATCGTGCGCGACCGCTACGGCGCGAAGGACGACCGGTCGTGCATGTTCCGGGTGGGCTGCGTGGCCGGCGGCGCGTCGCTCTACGCGCCCCAGGCGCACAACAACATCGTGCGCATCGCGTACGAAGCGCTGGCATCGGTCCTCGGTGGTGTGCAGTCGATGTTCACGGCCGCGTGGGACGAGCCGTTCGCGCTGCCGAGCGAGGATTCGGCCACCCTGGCGCTGCGGACTCAGCAGGTCCTCGCGTACGAGACCGGGGTCACCCGCGTCGCCGACCCACTGGGCGGCTCGTACTTCGTCGAGCGCCTCACCGACGAGATGGAGGCACGCGTCATCCAGATCATGGACGACCTCGAGCGACGGGGCGGGATGGTGAAGGCCGTCGAAGAGGGCTACCTGCAGCGCCTCATCTCGGAGGAGGCCTTCCGGGTGCAGCGGGCCACCAGCTCGGGCGAGCGCGAGATCGTGGGCCTGAACTGCTTCCAGACCGAGGAGGAGGCGCCCGAGGTCGAGGGCTACGAGCTCGACGAGGCGGGCCGCGCCCGCCAGCTGGAGCGTCTCGCCCACGTGAAGCGGGCTCGCTCCGACGCCGAGGTCCGCTCGTCGCTCGACGCGCTGGGCAAGGCCGCGGCGCGGGACGACGTCAACCTCATGCCGCTGCTCGTCGACGCCGCGCAGGCGTACTGCACCGTCGGCGAGATGGTGGAGGTGCTGAAGGACGAGTGGGGCGAGTTCCAGCAGCCGACGGTGTTCTGATGCCGCCGACGCGGGTCTTGGTGGGCAAGCCCGGGCTCGACGGGCACGATCGCGGCGCAAAGCTGGTGGCGCGAGCCCTGCGCGACGCGGGGTTCGAGGTCATCTACCTCGGGATCCGGCAGCGTCCCGAGACGATCGCCGCGGCCGCGGTGCAAGAGGACGTGCGCGTGGTGGGGCTGAGCATCCTGAGCGGCGCGCACGTCGCCCTCACGGCGAAGGTTGCGAGGGCGCTGCGCGACGCAGGCGCGGAGGACGTGCTGCTCGTCGTCGGCGGCACGATCCCCAAGCGGGACGTTCCGCGGCTCGAGGCGGCCGGCGCGGCCGCGGTGTACGCGACCGGGACCCCGCTCGAGCAGCTGGTCGAGAGCCTGCGTCGGCTCACCGCCGAGGCCCCGGCGGCCTCGTAGCCGCGGTCAGCGCGCCGGGAGCCGCGGCGCGGCCGCCGGGTCGAGCCCGGGGTCGGGGGCGAGGCCGATGCTGTTGAACGCCATCGCGAGACACGTGTAGGTGCCGACGACGAACGTGAGCTCGATGAGCTGGCGCTCGTCGAGGTGCTGAGCGAGCCGGGCCCAGGTCTCGTCGTCGATCTGATAGCTCTCGAGCAGCTGGTCCGTGGCGGCGAGCAGGTCGGCCTCGAGCGCCGACCAGAGCCCGGCGTCGGCGCCCGGTCCGACGGCTTCGACCTCCTCGGTGGTGATGCCCCAGCGCGCGGCGAGGCGCACGTGCTGCATCCACTCGTACTCCGAGCGGGTCCGCCAGGCGACGCGCAGGACTGCCAGCTCCCGCCACCGGGGCTCGAGGGTCGGCGTGCGCAGCAGCACGTTGTTGTAGGTGAGGAACGGGGCCGCCAGAGCCGGGTGGCGCAGCAGCGTGGCGAGCACGTTCGGCATGTGCGCCGCGTCGGAGAGCAGCCGCTCGGCACCCTCCGCGCCGTAGGCGGACCGGAGCGCGGCGACCGCCTCGGCGCTCCATTCCTCGGTCGTCAGCGGTTCGATCCGGGGCGCGCTCACATGTACCGGCCGCCGTTGACGTTGATCGCCTGTCCGGTGATGTAGCTCGCTTCGTCCGAGCAGAGGAAGGCGCACGCGGCGGCGACGTCCTCGGGCCGGCCGGTCCGGCGCACCGGGATCATCTTCTCGAGGACCTCGGCGCTCGGGAGCTCGCCCGCCGCCTGGGCGCGCTCGGTCATCGGTGTCGTGATGGACCCTGGCGGGATCGTGTTCACCGTGATGCCGTGCGGGGCGAGCTCAGCGGCGAGCGCTTTCGTGAGCGCGAGCACGCCGCCCTTCGACGCGACGTAGTGCGCCATGCGACGGGCGCCGGACTGGGCGCTCGACGACGAGATCGTCACGATGCGACCCCAGCCGGCGGCGAGCATGTCGGGGACGGCTGCTTGGATGCAGTGGAAGGTGCCGCTGAGATTGACCGCGAGCATGCGGTCCCACTGCTCCTCGGTGATGTCGGTGAAGGCGGTGAACTCGTCGCGGCCCGCGCTGGTGACGAGCATCTCGATTGGGCCGAGCGCCCGCCGGACGTCGGCCAGGGCGTCGTCGACGGCGGCGCGCTGGCTGACGTCTACGGCCGTGCCGAGCGCCGACGCGCCCGTCGCCCGCAGCTCATCGGCGGCGCGCTCGGCGGCCGCCCCGTCGAGGTCGAGGATCGCCACCCGGTGTTCCGTCGCGAGCCGCTGCGCGATGGCGAGCCCCATCCCCGACGCAGCGCCCGTGACCACGGCGACGCGACCCATCTGTCGTCCCTCCCTCGGGCGTGGAGTATGGACGGGCCAACGGCGGATGTGCAAGGCTGACTCTCGAAAAACGAGAATGCGGTTGCCGTCGGTGCGGGCCCGGCGGAGAGGGGAGCACGGTGCGGATCGGCCTCATGATCGGCCCCGAGCGCGGCCGGTACCGCGAGAAGGTCGGCAAGCTCGTGGCCGACGCGGCGGCCGCCGAAGCAGCCGGGTTCACCTCGATCTGGGTCCCGCAGATCCCCGACGAGTTCGACGCCCTCACCGCCATCGCGCTCATGGGGCGCGCGACGTCACGCGTGGAGCTCGGCACGGCCGTGGTCCCGATCCAGACCCGGCATCCGGTCGCCATGGCCCAGCAGGCGCTCGCGGTGCAGGCGGCCTGCGACGGTCGGCTCGCTCTCGGTCTCGGGCCGTCCCACCACTGGATCGTGGAGGACATGCTCGGCGTGCCGTACGAGCACCCCGCCCGGCTCGTGCGCGATTACCTCGAGGTGCTCGACGCGGCCCTGGCCGGGCCGGGGCCCGTCGACGTCGAGAACGAGAGCTACCGGGTCCATAACCCCCTCGACGTCACGGACCTCACGCCGATCCCGATCCTGGTCGCGGCGCTCGCCCCGGTCATGCTGCGCCTCGCGGGCGAGCGCGCGTCGGGCACGATTCTGTGGATGGCCGACGAGCGCGCGATCGGCGATCACATCGCCCCGCGCATCAC
>JBPYDT010000105.1:0-14616 GCA_051986275.1 Acidimicrobiia bacterium
TGAACTACCTGCAGAGCATCCAGATTCCGTTGAAGAAGGCGCAGGCCGAGGCGACGGCGGCGATCGGCGCATTCAAGGTCCAGGCCTCGCAGTACGTTACGTCGGCGCAGCAGACGCTGACCTCCGACCAGCAGGCGCTCGCGACCGCGCAGGCCCAGAACCAGCCCGCCTCGGTCGTCGGCGCGGACCAGGCCTCGGTGACCCAGGCGCAGGCCGCGCTCCAGTCCGCCCAGGCGAACAACACCCAGGTCCAAGGGCTGAGCGACGGCGCGATCCTCTTCCGGGTCAACTGCGCGCGCTGCCACACCCAGAACTGGTCGTTCTTCGACCCGACGAAGACGACCCAGTCCCAGCCGTGCAACGCGCCCGCCGGCGCACCGCCGGTCGAGATCGCGTGCGGCGCGTACGGGCCGTCGCTCAACAACGGCCGGACGCTCGTCCAGTTCCCGCAGGGGGTCGGGCGCACCGAGCAGATCATGTGGGTCACCCAGGGCGTGCCCGCCAACCAGCAGTACGGGATCCGGGGCATCTCGTCGGGCCGGATGCCGCACTTCGGCAGCCTCTTGACGGCCGCGCAGATCGCCGAGATCGTCGACTACGAGCGGGGCCTGTAGGAGCCCCGGGGAGCCCGCCGTGCCGTTCATCCTCGCCCAGACGAGCACCACGCCCCCGCCGCCGAGCGGGATCTGGTACCCGGTCATCCTCGGGTTCCTCGTCGTCGCGGCCGCCGTCGGGCTGTTCTGCGGCTCCGTCTACCTGCTGCTCGGCACGAACCTCGGCGCGCGCCTCGGGTTCCTCGTCTCGTTCACCGCGCTCGCCGGGTTCATGGTGCTGCTCACGACGATGTGGCTGTTCACGGCGTCCCCCCTCAACACGCTGAAGGGGACGACGCCCGCGTGGCGGGTCAAGAAGGTGGTCCACACGCTGGACGACCCGTCGCTGTCGCCAGCGATCCGCAACATCAAGCGGGACGGGACGAAGATCGGCACCCAGCCCGCCGCGGTGCTCAAGGCGGCCGCGGACGCCCGGCTCGTGACCGCGACGCCGGTGGCGAACATCCCGCTCGCGCCGGACGCCAACCAGTTCGCGCAGTTCAGCGCGGTGACCGACTACCAGGAGACGAACTACTGGGAGGTCGGGGGCAGCACGCCGATGCTGCTCTCCTGGCAGTCCAGCCACCAGAAGCTCTACGCGGTCGTGCAGTTCTGCGCGGTCGTGCAGGTGAACCAGCCGTTCGGGCTGCCGCCGCCGACGCCGGTGTGCGACACCTCGTCGCCGAAGAACGGGTACGTGATCATGGAGTACGACTACGGCTCGCTGCGCTTCGCGCCGTTCGTCGCGCTCGTGTGCTCCTCGATCCTGTTCGTGCTCGGCCTGCTCGCGCTGCACTGGCGGGAGAAGGACGAGCGGGCGGCCGAGAAGGCGAAGCAGGCCGCGACCGAGATCGGACCCGGTGGCCGGAGCGAGGATCGCGTCCCGGAGCCCGTGGGATGAGGAGGGCCGTCATGTCGCTACGCAGCCTCGCCGCCGCCGTGCTGGCCACGGCGGCCGTCGCGGTGCTCGCCGCCCCGGCGGGCGCCCAGCAGCTCGTCGACGCCGGCGGTGGCCCGAAGAACGGGTCGGGCGGGGTGGCGTTCGTCGCCTTCGCGCTCATGTGCGCGGGGATCGCCCTCGCCCTCTTCTTCATGGACCGGGTCCGTCGCCGCGCCAGCGACGACGAGCGCGACCGCCGCTAGGGCTCGGCGGCGACCTCCGCCGCGGCGTCAGCCGCGACCTCGACCGTGACCTCGACCTCGGCGTCGCCGTGGGCGAGGCTCGGGAACCACGACTCGAAGGGGCTCGGCGGGAGGAACACCCCGCGGGCGAGCATGGCGCTGAAGAACTGGGCGTAGCGCTTCCCGTCGGCGGCCTGCGCGTCGGCGTACGACGTCACGGGCGCGTCGGCGAAGAACAGCCCGCAGAGCGTCCAGGCCTGCGGGGTCTGCACGGCGAGCCCGGCCGCGGCGACCGCGTCGCGCACGCCGGCCACGAGGCGGCCCGCCATCGCCTCGAGCCGCTCGTAGGACGCGGCGTCGAGCTGGGCGAGGGCGGCGAGACCGGCGGCGGTGGCGAGCGGGTTCCCGGACAGCGTGCCCGCCTGGTACACGGGGCCGACCGGCGCGAGCTCGCCCATCAGCGCCGCCGGCCCGCCGAGCGCAGCCAGCGGGAGCCCGCCACCGAGCACCTTGCCGAACAGCGTGAGGTCGGGCGTGACGTCGACCCGTCCCTGCGCGCCCGCCGGGCCGACGCGGAACCCGGTGATGACCTCGTCGAAGACGAGCAGCGCACCGGCCGCGTCGCAACGCCGGCGGAGCCCAGCCAGGAACCCGGGGCGCGGAGGGACCAGGCCCATGTTCGCCGCGACCGGCTCGACGAGCACCGCGGCGAGGTCGGGCCCGTGCTCGGCGAACACCGCGTCGAGCGCGTCGTCGTCGTTGTACGGGACGACGATCGTGTCGGCCACGGTCCCGGCCGTCACGCCGGCCGAGCCGGGCAGCCCGAGCGTGGCGACGCCGCTGCCCGCGGCGACGAGGAGCGCGTCGAGGTGCCCGTGGTAGCCGCCGGCGAACTTCACGATCTTCGCCCGCCCGGTCGCACCGCGGGCGAGCCGCACCGCGGTCATCGCCGCCTCCGTGCCCGACGACACGAGCCGCAGCTGCTCCACGGACGGCACCCGCGCCGCGACAGCCTCGGCCAGCTCGATCTCGCGCGGTGTGGGCGCGCCGAACGAGGTCCCGGCCGCGGCGGCCGCCTGCACCGCCTCGACGATCGCCGGGTGCGCGTGGCCCAGGATCGACGCGCCCCACGACTGCACGTAGTCGAGGACGTGGCGGCCGTCGGTGTCGACCAGGTAGGCGCCCTCCCCGCGGGCGACGAAGAAGGGGTCGCCGCCGACGCTGGCGAAGGACCGGACCGGCGAGTTCACCCCGCCGGGGATGCGGGCCCGGGCGCGGGCCCACAGCGCCTCGCTCACCGCCGCGCTTCGGCCACTCGCCGCGCCGCGTACGTGAGGATGAAGTCGGCCCCGGCGCGCTTGATCGCGGTCAGGTGCTCGCGCTGCACCGCGTCACCGTCGAGCCAGCCGTTCGCCGCCGCGGCCTCGACCATGGCGTACTCGCCGCTCACGTGGTACGCCCCGAGCGGCAGCGCCACGCGGTCGCGCACCGCGGCGATGACGTCGAGGTAGGCGAGCGCGGGCTTCACCATGACCATGTCCGCGCCCTCGGCCGCGTCGAGGAGCGTCTCGAGGACCGCCTCCCGCCCGTTCGGCGGGTCCATCTGGTAGGCGCGGCGGTCGCCGAAGCTCGGGGCGCACTCCGCCGCGTCGCGGAACGGCCCGTACAGCGCGGACGCGTACTTCGCGGCGTAGGCGAGGATCGCCGTGTCGGCGTGGCCGGCGCCGTCGAGCGCGGCGCGGATCGCGCCGACCTGGCCGTCCATCATCCCGGACGGCGCCACGACGTCGGCGCCCGCGTCGGCCTGGCTCACCGCGGCGGCGGCGTAGCGCTCCAACGTGGCGTCGTTGTCGACCGTGCCGTCGTCGCGCACGACCCCGCAGTGGCCGTGGTCGGTGTACTCGTCGAGGCACGTGTCGGAGATCAGCACCAGGTCGTCACCGACCTCGTCGCGCAGCCCGCGCAGCGCGGCCTGGACGATCCCGCCGGGGTCGTCGGCCGCCGAGCCGCGGGCGTCCTTCACCGCCGGGACACCGAACAGCACGACGGCGGGAACCCCCAGGTCGTCGAGGGCCCGCACCTCCTTGCGGAGGCTCTCGAGGGTGTGCTGGACGACGCCGGGCATCGACGCGACGGGCTCCGGGTCCCGCAGCCCCTCCTTCACGAAGAGGGGAGCGATGAGGTCGTCGACATCGACGCGGGTCTCCGCGACGAGGCGGCGCAGCGCCAGGGTGCGCCGCAGCCGGCGTGGTCGCTGCTCGGGGAAGGCCACCACGTGATGGTAGGGCGCAGGGTCGCCCACGCCGCCCCCGACGCGCGGCGCAGAATGGCCCGGCCGACCCGAGTCGACGCGAGCGAAGATCCACCCATCCACGAGCGAGACCTCACCCCGGCGGTCGCCGCCGCCCTGGTCGCGGCGCAGTTCCCGCAGTGGGCCGACCTGCCCGTCCGACCCGTCGCGCTCGACGGCTGGGACAACACGACGTTCCGGCTCGGCGACGAGCTGTGCGTACGGCTCCCGAGCGCCGACGCGTACGAGGCGCAAGTCGAGAAGGAGCAACGCTGGCTGCCGGCGCTGGCGGGCCACCTGCCGCTCGCCATCCCCGAGCCGGTCGCGAAGGGGCGGCCGAGCGACGGGTTCCCACGCGCGTGGTCGATCTATCGCTGGATCGTGGGGCAGCCGGCGTGCGTCGAACCGCTCGCGGACCCGACCGCGTTCGCCACGGACCTGGCCGCGTTCCTGACCGCGCTTTACGCCATCGACCCCCGAGGCGGTCCTCCCCCCGGGCCCCACAGCTTCGGGCGCGGCGGCCCGCTCGCGTGGCTCGACGCTCAGACGCGCGGCGCGATCCGCCTGCTCGCCGACCAGGTCGACGCCGACCGCGCCACGGACGCGTGGGCGGCGGCCCTCGCGACGTCCTGGGAGCGGGCCCCCGTCTGGGTGCACGGCGACGTCGCCGCCTCGAACCTCCTCGTCGTGGAGGGGCAGCTCCTGGCAGTGATCGACTTCGGGTGCGCGGCGGTGGGCGACCCGGCCTGTGACCTGGTGATCGCCTGGGCGTTCCTCGAGCCGGGTCCCCGCGCCGCGTTCCACGACGCGCTGGCCGTGGACGAGGCGACGTGGGCGCGCGCCCGCGGCTGGGCACTCTGGAAGGCGCTCATCACGCTGGCCGCGCACCGCACGGGTCAAGAGGACGGTGACGCCGCCGTCCGTCGGTTCGGGTGGCGCATCGGCGCGAGCGAGCTCATCGATCTCGTGCTGGCGGAGCACCGCGCGACGCGCTGACGCCGCGCCCGGTCGAGCGTCAAGGGCCGACCGACAGCACGACCGAGGACGGATGGTCGGGGTCGTGATGCACGGCCTGGTGGGCGACGCGGTGCGCCGTCGCGGTGGGCAGCGGGTCGCCCGTCCCGAGGTTGCGGTTGAAGCGGGGGTGCGCGGCGCTGGCGACCTGCACGCGCACCCGGTGCCCGGCGGCGAAGCGCTGCGCCGTGGGCCACAGCGACACCGGCACCGCCCAGGTCCCGCCCAGCGGGCGCGGGAAGCGACCGGGTTCGACGCGCTGGAGCCCGTCGCACACGTTGAGGGAGCGGCCCCGCGCGTCGACGTCGCAGAGCCGGACGAAGACGTCGAAGTGATCGAGGTCCGACGTCACGTGCACGGTCGCGCGCACCGGACCGAACACCTCGAGGGCGTCGAGCAGCACGTCGCTCGTGTAGACGAGCACGTCGGGGCGCGCCTCGGTGCGGGCCTGGGGGCGACGCCCGCCGCTGAGGCGCAGCAGCGTCCCGCCGACGATCGGGGTCGGGTCGGTCGGGTCGTACGTGTAGCGGTCGGGGTCGCTCGCGGTAGGCGGGTCGAGCGCGAGGCGCCCGGCCGGGTGGAGGTGCCAGCGCTGCTCGGTCACGTCGGGCGGCGGCCAGTCCGGCAGGTCCCGCCACTCGTCGGCTCCCATGACGTAGACCCGAACCAGCGAAGCCGGTGGCTCGCCGCGGGGCGGCTCGTGGACGTGGCGGTCGAGGAAGCGCAGCGCCTCGCGGATTTGCGCGGCGAACCCGCCGGGTGCGATGTGGGTCCAAGGCCCGATCACGAGCCGTGACGGCCGGCCCGCGGCGACGAGCGTCGCCCGGTCGGCGAGCTGCTGGGGCAGGAACAGGTCGAACCAGCCCCCGACCTGCAGCACCGCGGCCTCGACCTGGCCGACGGACCGGGAGAAGTCGCGCGGCGCCCAGTACGGATCGTCGCAGCCGGGATGCTCCACGATCTCGCGCCATTGCGGGACCGTCTCGCCCACGACGCGCTCGTCGAGGTTGGCGAGCGGCAGCGTGTTGATGGCGCGGTCGATGCGGCGCAGCCTCCGGCCCGTGAGCCGGCGCAGCAGGGGCCGCTCCTGCACATGGACGCTCGTCGTCCAGTCGATGGCGTCCCCGAGCGAGAAGCTGCCCGACGCGTACCAGTGGGCCGCGAGGTTCGAGTACGCGACGTCGGTGCAGCACGCCTTCAGCACCGGCCCCGCGGCGTCGGCGATGGCCCACTGGACGCCGCCCATGTAGCTCGGGCCGTTCATCGCGAGGCGCCCGTCGAACCACGGTCGCGTCTCGAGCCACGCGATGGTGGCGAGCCCGTCGGCGCGCTCGTCGCGGTTGGCGACGAACGTGCCACCCGATCCGAACGTGCCCCGGCAGCTCTGGATGACGGCGTGGGTGCCGCGCTCGGCGAAGATCCGGCCGAGGAAGAACCCGATCGGGCCGCGCCGCCCGTACGGGCAGCGCACGAGCACGGTCGGGTACGGCCCGTCACCGCCCGGGTGGTACAGGTCGGCCAGGAGCACGACGTCGTCGCCGACGGGCACGGCGACGTCGCGCTCGACCGTGACGCGGCGATCGATCGGCGGACCCACCCGGAGCCAACGTTGCGCGAGCCGGCTGAGCAGCATCCCTGCCGACCCTAGTGACCGAGCGCCTCGACGAGCCGGGCGATGAGCCCGTCGATGGTGTGCACACTCGCCTCGGCGTCGACGCGCAGCCCGCGCTCGCGCGCCGTCGCTGAGGTCACGGGGCCGATCGACACGACGAGCGGCGGGTGCTCGAGGGGCCCGACCGCGTCGCAGAAGTTGGTGACGGTGGACGATGACGTGAACGTGACGGCGTCGACGCGGCCGGCCCGGAGCGCCGCCACCACGTCGGCGTCGGGCGGCGCGGGCCGCGTGACGTAGAGGGGCAGGACCTCGACCGCGTAGCCGCGCGCCGCGAGCCCGTCGGGCAGCACGTCACGGGCGTGCTCGGCGCGTGCGACGAGCACGGCCTCGCCGGTCCGACCGGGCGCGGGGAACCCGTCGAGCAGCGCCTCGGCGACGAAGCGATCCGGGAGCAGATCGGCTCGCACCCCGTGCGCCTCGAGCGCGGCTGCGGTGCCGGGCCCGATGACCGCGACGCGCAGCCCGGCGAGCGCGCGCGCGTCTCGCCCCGCAGCGTGCAGCGCGGCGAAGAGCGCCTCGACCCCGTTGGCCGAGGTGAGCACGAGCCACGTGAAGCGCTCGAGGTCGGGCAGCGTCACAGGCAGCGGCTCTACGACGATCGCCGGGAGCTCGGCGACGGCCGCGCCGAGCTGCTCGAGCGCGGCGCGCAGTCCGCTCGCCTGCTCACGGGCACGGGTGACGACCACGGTGCGCCCGAAGAGCGGGCGCTGCTCGAACCACGCGAGGTCGAGCGCCGCCACGGGCCCGACGACGATGGCGGCGGGCGCCGCCGGTGCCGCGTCGCCGATCGTGGCGAGCGTCGCCCGCAGCGTCGCCTGGTCGGGACGGGTGCCCCGCTGCACGGCGGCGACGGGCGTGTCGGCCGGGAGGCCGGCGTCGCGCAGCGCGCCCGCGATCGCGTCGATGCGGGAGGCGCCCATCAGGATGACGAGCGTCCCGCCCGCCCGGGCGAGCGACGCCCAGTCGACCCCGGCGGCGTCCTGGGTCGGGTCCTCGTGTCCCGTCACGATCGTGACGGAGCGAGCCAGGCCCCGATGCGTGACCGGGATCCCGGCGTAGGCCGGCGCGGCGAGCGCGCTGGTGACGCCCGGCACGACCTCGAACGCGACGCCGGCGGACTGCAGCGCCTCGGCCTCCTCCCCGCCGCGCCCGAACACGAACGGGTCGCCGCCCTTCAGGCGCACGACGCGCTTGCCGTCCCGGGCGTGCGCGACGAGCAGCGCGTTGATCTCGTCCTGGCCCGCCTCGGCGCGGCCCGGGGCCTTGCCGACCGAGATGCGCTCCGCGCCGGGCGGCGCCAGGTCGAGGAGCGCGGGCGCGGCGAGCCGGTCGTACACGACGACGTCGGCGAGCGCGAGCACCTCGGCGCCGCGGCGCGTGAGCAGACCGGGGTCGCCCGGTCCGGCACCGACGAGGAAGACGGTGGGGGCCGACGCCGCGCTCACGCCGCCGGGTCGTCGGCGAGCAGCGCGCGCCCGCCGTCGCGTTCCAGGAGCGTCTCGGCGACGGCGCGCCCGGTGGCCACCGGGTCCTCGCCGCGTGCCTCGGTGCGCAGCACGATGCGCCCGTCGAGCGACGCGATGAGCCCCGTGATGCGGATGCCGCCGTCATCGACGGTGGCGAACGCGGCGACGGGCCGGTCGCAGCCCCCGCCGAGCGCGGCGAGGAACGCCCGCTCGGCGTCCACCGCGCGCCGGGCGATCGGGTCCTCGATGGCCTGGAGCGCGGTGAGGGTCGCGTCGTCGTCGGCGCGGCACTCCACCGCGAGGGCGCCTTGCGCGACCTGGGGCAGCAGCACCGACGGGTCGAGCGGATGGACGTGCTCGTCGACGAGGTCGAGGCGCTCGAGCGCGGCGAGCGCGACGACCGCCGCGTCGTGCTCGGCGGCCCGCGCGACGCGCGTCGGGACGTTGCCCCGGAGCTCGGCGAACGTCAGGTCGGGGCGGGCGCTGGCCAGCTGCGCGCGGCGCCGCACCGAGCCGGTCGCGACCCGGGCGCCCGTGGGGAGGTCCTCGAACGCCGTGCCGACCAGGGCGTCGCGCGGGTCGGCACGCTCGGGGACGCACGCGAGCACCAGTCCCGAGGGCGTCGCCGACGGCAGATCCTTCGCCGAGTGCACGGCGAGGTCGGCCCGCCCGCTCAGCACCGCGTCCTGGACCTCCTTGACGAACACGCCCTGGCCCCCCAGCGTGTGGATCGGCTCGTCGCTGCGCCGGTCACCGGTGGTCGTGACCACGACGAGCTCGGCGGGGCCGTTGAGGCGGGCGAGGACCCGCTCGGTCTGCCAGCGGGCGAGCGCGCTGCCGCGCGTCGCCGCCCGCCGCGGCGGGGTCATTCGTCGTCGAGCGCGAACAGGTCAGCGAGCGCGTCGGCGAGGAGCTCGCCGCGGGCCGTGCCGGCCGAGTCCTTCACCCGGACGGTCGGCTCGTGCAGCAGCTTGTTCACGACGGCGCGCGAGATCGCGTCGACCACCTCGGCGGCCGCGGGGTCCAGGTCGCGGAGCTTGGCGCCCCGGCGACGCAGCTCGGCCTGACGCACCGTCTCGGCCCGGTCGTGCAGCGCGGCGACGAGCGGCGCGACCTCCCGGGCCGAGCGCTCGACCCGAAACCGGTCGAGCTCGTCGGTGATGATGGCGCGGACCTTCTCGATCTCGGCGCGGCGCAGCTCGAGGGACTGCTCCCCGAAGGCGCGCAGCGCCTCGATGTCGAGGAGCGTGATCCCGAAGACCTGCCCGACGCCCGGGTCGACGTCGCGGGGGACCGCGACGTCGACGACGAGGAGGGCACGCCCGTCGCGGCGGGCCATGACGGTCTCCATGTCGCCTCGCTCGATGAGGACGTTGGGCGCGCCGGTCGAGGCGAGGAGCACGTCGCTGTCGACCAGCGCGTCGGGGATCTCGTCGAGCGAGATCGCCCGGCCCCCAACCCGCCTCGCGAGCTCGCGCGCGCGAGCCCGGCTCCGGTTGGCGACGACGATCTCGCCGACGCCCGCGCCGGCGAGGGCGACGGCCATGCCGACGCCGACGTCCCCCGCACCGAGGACGAGGACCCGCCGGCCGGCGAGCGACCCGAGGCGCTCGGCGGCGAGCGTGACCGCGGCCGACGAGACCGAGACGGCGTGGCGGCCGATGTTCGTGTCACGGCGGACCCGCTTGCCCACCTGGACGGCGTGGCGGAACGTGCGCCCGAGCAGCTGCCCAGCGGTCCCCTCGTGCTCGGCGGTCTGCCAGGCCTCGCGGACCTGCCCGAGGATTTCGGCCTCGCCGATGATCATCGAGTCGAGCCCGGCCGCGACGCCGAAGAGGTGCGCCACCGCGGCGTCGTCGTGGTACGTGTACAGCCGCTCGGCGAGGGTGTCCGGGTCGAGGCCGGCGAGGTCGGCGAGGAAGTGGCGGACGTCGTCGATCCCCGGGTGGAACCGGGTGGTGTGCGCGTACACCTCGGTCCGGTTGCAGGTGGAGAGCAGCACGACATCGGCGAGGTGCTCGCGGTCGGCCAGCGTGTGGAGCGCCTTGGGGAGGCCGGCCGGGGGGACGGTCATCCGCTCCAGCAGGTCGACGGCCGCGGTGCGGTGGTTCAGCCCGACGACGACGAGAGACACGCCCGGAGGAGCTCCTTCGCTTGGGCCACGCGCCCGGCGCGGACGAGATCGAGGATGCCGGAATCGAGGGCCTGTCGCCAATCGAGGGTCTCGGTCGAGACGCCTGCGGCCCGCGCCGCCTCCCGCTCCTCCGCGAGCAGGTCGAGCAGCGCTCCCCACTCCGGGCCCATCTCGGTGGCGACGTGGTCCTTCAGGTAGGTGGCGAGCGCGGGGCTGCGACCGCCGGTGCCGATGGTGACGACGAGGTCGCCCTGGCGGACGACCGACATGAGCGTGAACGAGCAGTGCGCCGGGTCGTCGGCGGCGTTGACGAACACCCGGCGGTCCTCGCCCGCCTCGTAGACCGCGGCGTTCACCGCGGGGTCGGGCGTCGCGGCGGTGGCGAGCCACGCCCCGTCGAGGTCGTCGGCCCGGAAGGGCCGTTCGGCGACGGTGAGGAGGCCGGCGTCCCGCCAGGCGGCGACCTCGTCGCCGAGGCCGGGGGCGACGACGTGGACGACGGCGCCGGCGTCGAGCAGCCCGGCGATCTTGCGGGCCGCGACCCGTCCGGCGCCGACGACGACGCAGCGCCGGCCGGCGACGAGCAGGTTGACCGGGTAGCCGAGGAGACCGGGCCGTCCCATCGGCCCATGGTCACACGCTGGCGGCGTCCCGGGTGCGCCGATAGTGCTGCTGGTAGAAGGAGAGGATCTGCAGCTCGGTGGCGAGGTCCACCTTGCGCAGCGACACCTCGGGCGGCACGACGACGACGGTGGGCGCGAAGTTGAGGATGGCGCGCACACCGGCGGCGACGAGGCGGTCGGCGACGCCCTGCGCGGAGTCGGCGGGCGTGGCGATGACCCCGATCGCGACCTGGCGCTCGGCGACCAGCCGGGACAGGGCCTCGACCGGCTCGACCGCGAGGTCCCCGACGCGGGTGCCGACCTTCGCCGGGTCGGCGTCGACGAGAGCCACGACGCGAAAGCCGCGGGCGGAGAACCCCCGGTAGTTCGCCAGGGCGCGGCCGAGGTTCCCGATGCCGAGGATCGCCACCGGCCAGTCGTGGGTGAGGCCCAGCTCGCGGGACACCTCACGGAGCAGGTGCTCGACCTCGTAGCCGACGCCCCGGGTGCCGTAGGAGCCGAGGAAGGAGAGGTCCTTGCGGACCTTGGCCGAGGTCACCCCGGCCAGCTCGGCGAGCTGCTCGGAGGAGACGGTCGTGCTCTGCTCGGCGAGCTCGAGCAGGGCCCGGTAGTAGAGCGGCAGCCGGGCCACGGTCGCCTCGGGGATCAGGCGATCCTCCGTGATGTCGGGCTCCTCTCCCCCGGCCGGGTCGCCCCGGCCGGCGTGGCCGGCGGCCGCCACCCTATCCCGCGCTTGTGCACGCGGTCACAAGCGCGCGGGTGGGGTGACGGGGGCCGTACGCTCGCCCCGGATGGTCACGGGGCTGGCGTTCCTGGCCACCGCCGTGGCGTCGTGGTTCGCGCAGTCGACGCTGGTCCGGGCGACCCAGCGCCGCCGCCGGGAGCTGTGGGACTGGACGGTGGCCCTCGGGCTCTTCGCGGTGGCCGGCGCGGCCCTGGCGCTCGGGTCGTCGAACGGGTGGGGCCGAGCGAACTACCGGGTGTTCTTCCTGTGCGGCGCCGTGCTCACCGTGCCGTGGCTGGCGCTCGGCACCGTCGACCTGCTGCTCGGCCCGCGTGTCGGGCGCCGGGTGCAGTGGTTCGTGGTCTTCTTCTCCGGGCTGGCCGCCGGCGTGATCCTGTCCGCGCCGATGAAGCCCGTGTCGGGCACGACGATCCCGCAGGCCTCGGCGACGTTCGGGGCGTTCCCCCGGGTGCTGGCCGCGATCGGCAGCGGCGTGGGCGCGACCGTCATCCTTGTGGGCGCGATCTGGTCGGGGCTCCGCCTCGCCCGCGACCGGTCCCGGCCCGGGAACGCTCGCCGGGCCGCGGCGAACGGGCTCATCGCCGTCGGGACGCTCGTGCTCTCCAGCGGCGGCCTGCTGCAGGGCTTCGTGGGCCACGACACGGCCTTCGCCGCGACGCTCGCCGCCGGCATCACCGTCATCTACGTCGGCTTCGTGGTCGCCGAGGGCCAGGGCCGGCCCGTGCCCGCCCCGACCTGAGCTACCCGAGCGCGCGGCGCTGCACCTTCCCGACCGGGGTCCGAGGGAGCGAATCGACCACCTCGACGCGAGTCGGGCACTTGTAGCGGGCGAGGGCCCGGCCGCAGTGGGCGACGAGCGCCGCGGGGTCGGGCGACGCGCCCGCGGCGGGCACGACGTAGGCCACGACGGTCTCGCCCGTGCGCGGGCTCGGCTCCCCGACCGCGGCGACGTCGGCGACGTCGGGGTGGGTGCGGAGCGCCTCCTCGACCTCGGCGGGGTAGACGTTGAAGCCCCCGACGATGATGAGGTCGCTGCGCCGGTCGACGAGGCGCAGGTCGTCGTGCCCGTCGACGACCGCCACGTCGCCCGTGTGGAGCCAGCCGTCGGCGAGGGCGCGGGCCGTGGCGTCGGGATCGCCCCAGTACCCCGCGAAGACGTTCGGGCCCCGGACCCAGATCTCGCCCGGGTCGCCGGCGAGGACGTCCGCCCCGTCCTCGTCGACGAGGCGGACGGTGACCCCCGGCAGGGGGCGCCCGATCGAGTCGGGTCGCGGCGGCGTCGGCCCGAGGGCGGTCGTGGCCACGATCGGGGAGGCCTCGGTGAGCCCGTAGCCCTGGTGGACGACGACGCCGAAGCGGTCCCGGAACCCGACCGCGACCGCGTCGGGCAGCGCGGCCGCCCCCGAGACGGCGAGGCGCACCGCCGCGAACGCGTCGTTCGGTGCGTCGCACTCGAGCCAGTCGCGGTACATCGTCGGGACCCCGGCGAGCACGGTCACGCGGTGGCGCTGTGCCTGCCGGGCGCTGGCCGTCGGCTGGAAACGCTCGACGAGCAGCGTGGTCGCGCCGGCCGCGAGCCCGCAGCCGAGGACGACGTTTAGCCCGAAGATGTGGGAGCAGGGCAGCACCGCCAGGCCGATGTCGTCGGGGCGCAGGGCAAGTCCGGGGTGCCGCTGGACCTCGCCGATGTTGGCGGCCAAGTTGGCGTGGGTGAGCATCGCGGCGCGGGGGGCGCGCGCCGTCCCCGAGGTGAACAGCAGCACGGCGACGTCGTCATCCGCCCGGTCGACGCGCGCGGCGGCCGCGTCCGGCAGGGCGTCGAGGTCGACGGCGCGGACGGGGCGTCCCGCGGCGCGGGCGAGCGGGGCCGACGAGCCGGCGGCGAGCGCGCAGCGCGCGTCGACCGCGGCCAGCTGGCGCTCGAGCTCGGCCGGCGGGGCGCTCGCGTGGAGGGGCACGCACACCGCGCCGGCGTGGAGGGTCGCGAGGTAGCCGACGACGAACGGGACCCCGTTCGGGCTGACGAGGGCGACCCGGTCGCCGGGCTCGACGCCGTCGGCGACGAGCTGCGTCGCGAACCGGGCGGTCGCGTCGCCGAGCGCCTGGTAGGTGGTGCGCCCGCCGCGCGCGTCGAGGAGCGCCGGGGCGTCGGGGGTCGTCGCGGCGGCCGCCAGCAGCACCGCGGCGAGGTTCACGGGGGGATGATCGTAGGGGTGCCCGAAGGTGGCCCCAGCCGCGGGCGTGGGTCTTGGGGCGGGCTGGGAGGCCAGTGATCGCCACTTTGTCGTGGCGTCACGCTCCCCACGCCCGCGGACCGGAACCGTCCCCTCCATCGTCGCCCTCCGTGGCGGGCTTGAGCCATTTCGGCCACGGAGGGTGAGGTCAGTGGAGCCGGAGCACGAACTGGGCGAAGGCGGCGGCGAAGATGAGGACGAGCAGCGCGGCGAGGGCGATCGTGGTGCCGGGCCTCATGCCGGCACGGTAGCGCCGGGGGGCACCAGGACCACGTTCGAGCCCGCGTGCAGGCCGTACTCGGCGGCCGCCGACCGCCGGTCGAGCGCCAGGGCGAGCAGCCCGTAGGAGTCGACGAGCAACACCAGCTCGGAGGGTCGGGCCGACGCGTACGTGTCGACCCAGCGGGCCGCCTTCGCCCGGTCGCCGAGGCGGACCTCGACCGGCTCGCCCGGGGCGCCGCCCGCCGCGGCGAGGTCCTCGGGGCCGACGTTGAGCTGGCAGTTGCCGAAGCGGTCGACCCACCACACCTCGGCCTGGAGGGCGCCCCCCTCCAGCGGCGTCGGGAGCCCCACCAGCCCGGGCAGGAGGCTGGCCGGATCGACGGGATCGCCGAGGTCGGTGAGCGGGCCGTCGAGGGCGAGGTGGGCGGTGGCGGGGGCGAGGATGTCGCGGCCGGCGAAGGTGGGCCCGGGCGCCGGCAGCTGCTGGTCCTGGCGGGT
>JBPYDT010000106.1:0-2126 GCA_051986275.1 Acidimicrobiia bacterium
AGCGCATCGTAGAGACGACCCTCGAACAGCAGGAACGTCGCGCGAAGACCGATCAGCCCGTCACGCATGGCCGGGTCGTCGAGTGCGAGCTGGGCCGCCTCGATCACTTGCTCGGCCTCGTCCGCGCGGCCCAGCCCACGGAACAGGTTGTCGGCGCGCGCGTGCGAGACGTCGGCGCGGCGGCGGGGGTCGGTGGCCTCGGCCTCCCCGGCGGCGAGGACCTCCTCGGCGCGCTCGTGTTCACCGAGCGCGTCCAGGCCGACGCCGAGGAGGTGTGCGGCTTCGGCCCCCGCGCCACCGGCGTGGGCCGCCTCGGCGAGGCGGACGGTCAGCAGGTGGTCCTCGGCGGCGAGCGCCTGGCGGGCGGCGGCGACCATGAGCTCGGGCTCGCCCGGGCCGCCGCTGTCCAGACGCCACACCGCGATGCGCATCACGTCGTCGGGGCGCTGGGTGCCTCGCGCCTGCACCGCGTCGGCCAGGTGAGCCAGGAGCTCCTGGCGGCGGCGCTCGGGCAGCCCGGCGCGCACCACCTCGGCGTAGAGCGGGTGGACCATCCGCACCTGGCGTCGCTGCGCCTCGGACTGAACGTCGAGGAGCTGGCGCCGCTGCAGCTCATCGATCGCGTCCGCCTGCACGAGGTCGACGAGGTCGTCGAGCGCGACCGGCTCACCGACCGCGACGAGCTCGACGACCTCTCGCTCGGCGGGCGAGAGGTGCCCGAGGCGCAGCCCGACGACCTCCCCGAGGCGTGTCGTCGGCGACAGGCCGCGTGACATGCGCCAGAGCCCGCCCATGTCACGGAGCGCGCCGGCGTCTTCCGCACCGATGACGAGCTCGCGGAGGAACAGCGCGTTGCCGCCGCTCGCGGCCCACAGACCGCGGGCCGTGATGCCGTCGACCGGCCCCCCCAGCACGGCGGTCAGGAGCGCGCCCGTCTCCGACGCGTCGAGGGTCGAGACGTCGATGCGGGCGATGTGGTCGTCCTTCCAGAGCTCGACGACCGGCTCGGGGGCCTCGAGCCCGCTCCGCGCGGTGACGACCAGGAAAACCTGCGGAGAGCTCGCCAGGAGATGGAGCAACGCGGCCGAACCGTCGTCCAGGGCGTGCGCGTCGTCGACCACGAGCAAAAGGCGCGTGTCGCGGGCGCTGCCGTTGATCGCCGCCGCCGCCTGGCGCAGCGCGTCGGCTTCGCCGTCGTTGCGGAACGCCGCGGGAAGGTGAGGCGCGAAGGCGCCGTAGGGGATCGACTTCACCGCCTGGTTGGCGCGGACGACGGCGCTGTGCCACCCGCGCTCGTCGGCGAGCGCGAGGCACTCGGTGGCCAGCCGCGTCTTGCCGACGCCGGGCGGCCCGGCCAGCAACACGCCGCCGGCGCCACCGTCCATCGCCTCGGTGACCACCGCGAGCTCGTCGGCGCGGCCCACGAGAGGCCAGACACGGGGCATGGTCCGAGAAGTGTCGCACCGTCGACCAGCCGGGCGCGTCGACACCGGCCGTTGTCTGACCGGGTCCAAAGGGGCGTCCGGGGCAAGACTGAGGCATGGCACGGGGCCGGGCGCCACGCGGGAAGTACGTGCCGCCGCTCGAGCGGGGCCCGCGGCGCCGGCGCCGTCGACAGCGCCTCTTGCTCCTCGCGACGGCGGTGCTCGCGCTCGCCGCCGCGACGCTGCTCGGTCTCGTCGCCACCGACACGCTGCGGCTGGGGAACCCGCCGGAGCCGTCGCTGGCGGCACGCGCCACGCCGTTGCCGATCGTCGACACCGGCGGGCCGCCCTGCCGGTCGCCGCTCACGACCGCGAACCCGCTCCGGCTGTGGATCGGGGGCGATTCGCTCGCCGGGTCGCTCGGCCCGGTGCTCGGCACGCTCACCGCGGGCACGGGCGTCGTCGCGCCGGTCTACGACTCGCGCGTCGGGACCGGGCTCTCGATGTTGGGCTTCTGGCCGAAGCTGGCCGCCACCGACCTCGCGAAGTACAACCCGGAGGTCGTCGTGTTCATTATCGGGACGAACGACTACATGGTGCCCCAGGCCCAGCCGCTCGACGCGAGCGGGCAGCCCGCGTGGAAGGCCGCGTACACCGAGCTCGTCACGCAGATGCTGCAGGTGCTCTCGGCCGGCAACCGCT
>JBPYDT010000107.1:0-9932 GCA_051986275.1 Acidimicrobiia bacterium
GCGCCCGCGCGATGAAAAACGGGAGGGCCTGCATGTAGGCCATGGCCCGGTCGTGGTCGTCGGCGTCCACTTCGAGGATCTCGAGGCCGTAGCCGTCGTGCAGCCAGTCGAGGAGGGCGCGGGCCCGCTCGCCCCGAGCGAACGTGACCACGAGGCGCTGCCCGGGCTGCATCCGTCGCATCGACGGGGGACCGAACAGCGGGTGGGTGGCGAGCAGGTTCGGGTGGTCGGGGAGCAGCTCGACGAGCAGCGTCGTGGCGCGGGTCTCCGTGGACACCACGTCCATGACGACGGTGTCGCCCCGAAGCCGCGGGCGGAGGTCGTCGAGCGTCGTCGGGAGCGCCGCGGCGGGCACCGCGAGCAGGACGACGTCGCAGTCCGACACCTCGTCGAAGGTTCCGGCCCGCAGCCGCCCCCGGTCAGACGGCAGGCGGTCGCGGGCGAGGTCGGTGACGATGACCTCGCGTCGCCGACCGGCGAGGGATCGCGCCAGGAACTCACCGAAGTGGCCGTAGCCGACAATGCCGAAGCGATGGAAGTTGCTGCTGGTCCGGCCGATGCTTCGACTGTAGCGACGCGGTCTTCAGCTCTCCAAGCGGCTTCGACGCGCGGGGCGCGAGTCAGATGTCGGCGGTGTTCGGCGGGCGCAGCGCCCACCGGGTCCCCGCGACGATGAAGAACACGAGCACGATGACGGGCGCGGCGTACTGGATCACGCCGCCCATGATCGTGTCAACCATGGACGTGCTCGGGTGCGTCGGCAGCTTCAGCGCAGCGAGCATGACGATCGCTTGCGCCCACACGGCCCACGCGAGCGGCGTCGGGTCTTTGTCGGCGAGGACGGGGAGCGCCCAGAACGCGTACCAGGGATAGCTGTACTCCGCGCCGACGGTGTACGCCGCGGTGGTCGCGCCCATCGACGCCTCGATGCGGCGGCCGCGGCTGACGTACCAGCCGACGACCAGCGTGAGGACGAGCACGCCGACGACGGAGGCGTAGAAGATGCCGTAGAGCGTCGGCGTGATGTGGAGGGGATGCGGCACGTTGCGCCCCCCGTCGTGGCCGATCAGGAAGGCGCCGAGCGGGTTCCACGGTGACGCCGGGGTCAGGGTCTTGTCGGCGCCGCTCAGCACCTTCGACGCGCCGCTGAGGAACGGCAGGTAGACGAAGAACACGGTGAGCGCGGCGCCCCCGACGGCGGTGGCCGCGAGTCGTCGCTTGCCGCGCCGCCAGGCCCAGATCACCAGCCCGATGAGCGCGAGGAAGGAGGTGAACTTGATGAGCGACGCGAGCCCGATGAGGATGCCGGCGAGCCACCCCCGTTCGTGCTGGCCGGCGAGGATCGCCGCCAGGAGAATGGCGAGGCCGATGGCGATGTCGTTATGGCCGCCGTTGACGATGATCGGTCCCATGAGCGGGCATAAGCCGAGCCAGATGAGCGCGGCGACGCTCCGGGTGCGTCGCCACAGCACCCAGAGGACGGCGGCCGCGGCGAGGGCCGCGCTCAGCTGGAAGAACAGCCGGTCGACGAGCACGGAGTTGCCGGCGATGAACGTCCCGACGGTCGCGTAGCCGACGAACAGCGGCCCGTACACCGACCCCCGGTGCTGCCAGATGGGGCTGATCCGCTTGTAGAAGGGGTCGGTGTGGAACTCGTACGGCAGATGCGTGTACGGGCTGTGGTCGTAGACGCTCACGATTCGCCCGTACATCGTGTACGACCAGAGGTCGTTGGAGGTCTTGGGCGGCAACGCGAGCGCGACCGCGAACACGACGGCGATCGCCGCGACGACGGGCTTGGGTCCGAGGCGCGGCGACCGGCGCTCGAGCACAGCGAGCCACGCGCAGCCGGCGGTGGCGATGAGCACCACGGTCACCGTCACCGGTGAGTGGCGGTACAGCCCGATGATCGCCGCGCCCGATGCGGTCGTGATCGCCAACAGGGCGTAGCGACGCCACCGGCCGCCCGACGCTGCGGGCTGCGCAGCGTCGGTCACCGGGGCCGGCGATGGCAGCACAGTCATGCTCGGCGGGACGATAAACCACGTCAGGTCCGCGACGGCAGCAGCCGGCGTGAACGGCAGGGTGCACCGGCTGGCCGCGACCGGTCGGTACCCTGGAATCGATAGGACGGTTGGAGATGAACGATCCCTTCGAGAAGGTGGCAAGCGGCCTGAACCGTGACCTGGCATGGATCGCCGGCGGCCTCGCCGCACTCGGTGGCGCGGTGGTCATGGCAGGCGTCGTGACCGTCGACCTCGTCGTGCGTCGGCTCCGCCACGACCGCGCCGGCTGAGCGGCCCGAGCCCTTACCTTGGATTCACGGCCCACGTCGTAGCGTGGGCCCGGCAACAGTAGGGAGCGCCATCGCCTCGCCCGCACCCGGCTGAGCGGGACCGGGGCGCGCGCGGACGCGAATGGTGACGTGAGCGAGCGAGCGACGAGCGACGGGTCCCAAGGCGCGCGGCCGGGTGGGCGCGGCCTGGATTCCGACCCGTGCGGGATACGCCGCGCCGTCGCTGGCGTCCTCGACGAGCCCTGGCCGGCGTTCTTCTCGCAGTGGTGCCGCGCCGCCGAGCTGGGACCGGTCGCGGCGCGCCAGGTCCGTGACGTCGCCGGGCGCTTGGCCCGACCCGTCGGCCTCGACGGCGACGACCGGCTGGTGCCGGGATGGGCGGCGGTCCGCGACGCGCTGCGCCGCGTCGGCGGCGTCCCGCCACTCGAGGCGACCGGCTGACGGCATCCGGCCCGCCCGGTGCTAGGGATGAGGCGTTGAGGCGAGCGGGCGCCGGCACGCGGCACGAGGAGCACGCAGCGCGATGGCGGAGCCAACCGAGGCATGACGCGGCGCGTGGCGCGCTGCGCTGGGACGGTCGCGCTGGTCGGAGGACTGGTGCTGAGCGGGCTGGTGGCGGCCGGCGGCGCGGCGCAGCCGGCGGCCTCCTCCACCGTCTGGCTGTGTCGGCCCGGCCTGGCGCACGACCCCTGCGCCGGCAGCCTGACCTCCACAGTGGTCGAGCCGGACGGCAGCCACCGCGTGGAGCGGGCCGTGCCGGCATCGCACGCGCGGGTCGACTGCTTCTACGTGTATCCCACGGTCAGCGCCCAGCCGCCGCCGAACGCCGACTTGACGATCGACCCTGAGGAGACGGCGGTCGCGCAGGCGCAAGCGGCACGCTTCTCGCAGGACTGCAACGTCTACGCACCGATGTACCGCCAGCTCACGCTGAGCGCCATCGGGAGCGGCGGGGCGTCAGGCAACGCCGCCGCGATCGCGTACAACAGCATGCTCGCCGGGTGGCAGGACTACCTGGCGCACTACAACCACGGTCGCGGCATCGTGTTCATCGGCCACTCGCAGGGCGCCGAGCTGCTGATCGCGCTGCTGCGCACCGTCGTCGACCCCGACCCGACGCTGCGTCGCCGCGTGGTGTCCGCCGTGCTCCTCGGCGGAAACGTCACCGTCCCCGTCGGCGAGGGGGTCGGCGGTGACTTCCAGCACCTGCCGGCGTGCCGGAGCGCCACGCAAACCGGCTGCGTCATCGCGTACTCGAGCTTCGACCACACCCCGCCCGCGAACAGCCTGTTCGGACGCGTCGGGCAGCGCGCGAGCTCGACGAGCGGCAGCGGGACGGCGTCGTTGCAGGTGCTGTGCGTGAACCCGGCTGCCCTCGCCGGCGGCACGGGCAAGCTGCAGCCGTACTTCCCGACGCGTGCGTTCCCGGGACCGATCGGCGCCAACACGAACCTCGGGATCCACCTGCCGACGGCGTACGTGTCCTACCCGCAGCTCTACACCGCGTCCTGCGAGGACAGCGGCGGCGCGTCATGGCTCCAGATCAACGACATCGGCGCGCCCGGCGACACGCGGCCCCGCGTCGCCGACACGCTCGGCCCGACGTGGGGGCTGCATCTCATCGACGTGAACATCGCCCTCGGCAACCTCGTGAGCGTCGTGGGCCGCGAGGCCGCGGCGTACCGACCGTGACCTGCGGTCGCCGGCGTCGCGCGGCGTTCCTCGTTCTCGTCGGCGCGCTGGTGGTGGTGCTGGCGGGCCCCGCCGCCGCGGCGAAGCCGCTCACGACGAGCGCCATCCTGAAGGCCGGGGTCCTCTCGGCCCACGACGTGCCCTCGACGTGGATCTCGACGCCCCGCACCACGGCGCCCGACCCGTTCCCCGGTGGCGCGGCGTGCCAGACGCTCGCCGGCGCCGAGCGCGTCGCCCGCCGGTTCCCGCATGCCGCCTCACCCCAGTTCAGCGACCCCGAGTCGGGGAACACGACGCAGGCCGACAACAGCGTCTACGCCTTCCCCACGCCGCCGGGCGCCCACCGCTACCTCGCGGCGTACGAAGCGGCCACGGCGAGTGCCTGCCTGCAGCTCGTCCTCACCGACGCGGTCGGCGCGTCGGCGTCGGTCACCCTCGCGCCGTTGACCACCCAGCTCGCGGGGCTGGGCGACGAGAGCGCGGGCTACGAGGGCACGGTGCAGGGCATGAACGGCGCCGGGCAGGCGGTGGCGCTCGTGGCCGACATCGTGGCGGTGCGCGTCGGGCGCTCGGCGGTGGCGTTCGAGTTCCTCAGCGCCAACCAGCAGATCGCGGCCGGTCCGGCGATCGTGACCACGGTCGTGAAGCGGCTCGGCGGGCCCTAGCTCAGCTCGCGGCGGGCTGGCACGCGCTCGTCGCCGCCGCCGGCGACGCGAACCCGTCGTAGGCCGGGGGGTTCGCGGAGCTCGGGGCGGCGGGCACCGGCGGCCCGGCCGGTCCGAACGCGAGGGACACGACCTGGTGGTCGCCCAGCTTGTAGTCGGCGGGGTTGCCCCGCATCGCCTTGCAGTCGACGGACCAGCGCAGGGTCCCGACCTCGAGCGCGTCCGGCGTCCCGGTCGGGCACGCCTCCCCGTTGTGCCAGGACCGCTTGGTCGGGTCGGCGGTCGGCCCCGTCCACGCCGCGATCGAGCTGTTCGTCACCTGCCATCCGCCGTAGCTGAAGAACAGCCCGAGGGTGGCGTGGTTGCCCGCCTCGGACGGGTCGTCGGGGTGGACGTGGACGTAGCCGTCGCCGTGCGTGTTCAACCCGACGCGGACGTTCGGGTTGTCGGCCGCCGTCTCGAACGTCGGCGGGTTCGGGAGCCACTCGCCGCAGATGTTCACGCCGAACGCGGTGTACCAGTGGTCGCCCGGCTCCCCCGTCTTGGGGTCGGGCGCCCGCGGGGGCTTCTGGGCGGGGGTGCTCGACGGGCGCAGGAAGATGGCGCCGAGCACGGCCAGCACGATGACGACGACGAGGGTCCCGTAGAACCAGGGCCACGCCCGGCGCTGCGACGGCGCGTCCGGCTCGCCTCCCGGGTCGGGAGGGTCCCCTGTCGCCACGTCCTACCTCCGCGTCCCGGCCGCCCGGCCCGGCATTCCACCACGCCCCGCCACGCGGATTCCGTCAGGCATCCCCGCGCACGTCCCCCGCCGCGAGCTCGAGGGCGAGGGCTCGGAACTGCCGGGCGGCCGGTGAGAGCGGCGCGGCGCGCACGATGATCCCGATGGTCCGGCGCAGCGGCGGCCGGAGGCGCGCGACCGTGGCGCCCTGACGCCGCGCGGCGTGCGCGACGCCCCGGGGCACGACGGCGACGCCCGCCCCGGCCACGACGAGCGGGATGATCGCCTCCCGCTGCTCGGTCTCGACGGCCACCCGCGGCTCGACGCCGGCCGCAGCGAACGCCTCGGTCAGCAGCCGACGCGTCGACGTGCCCTCGGGGCTGGTCAGGAGTGGTCCCGCGGCGAGCTCACGCACCCCGAGCTCGTGGCGCGGGTCGCCCGGCCCGAGGAGGGCGACGAGCTCCTGGTCGAGGAGCGGCGTGGCCACGATGTCGGCCGCGGCGACCGGCAGCTCGGCGAGCCCGACCTCGGCGCGGCCGTCGCGCACCCGGGCGACGACCGCGTCGGCGCGCTCCGGCTCGGTGACGCGAACCGCCACGCCGGGGTGCGCCTGGCGGAACGCACCGACGATCGGTGCGAGCGGGTCGGCAGCCAGCGTGGGGAGCGACACGAGGTCCAGGCGGCCGGCCTCGACGCCGGCGACGGCGCGTACCGAGGCGCCGAGCACGGCAACGTCGCGGAGCACGTGTCGGGCCGGGCCCACGAACGCCTCCCCGGTGGCGGTGAGCGACACCCGCCGGCCCACCCGATGGAACAGCCGAACCCCGAGCTCGGCCTCCAGGCGCGCCACCCCCTGGGACAGGGACGGCTGCGCGACGTGCAGTGCGGCCGCGGCGCGCGTGAACGACCCCTGGTCGACCACCCCCACCACGTACTCCAGCTGGCGCAGCTCCATAGGCGAACCCTATCCGATTGACAGGTTCTTTCCATTGGACCTTTGGGTCGAGTCCCGGTCGAATGGAGGCAGGACAGGAGAGAGGTGCGCGTGATCGACCGGTCGCTGCTCACGGCGACCCGCCCGCTCGGCGAGGACGCGGCCGGGCTGACGAGCGCCGAGGCGGCGCGTCGGCTCGAGGCGTTCGGCCCGAACGAGGTCCCGGAGCGGCGTCAGCCCGTCTGGCGACAGCTCGCCCGCCGGTTCTGGGGCCCGCTGCCCTGGATGCTCGAGGGGACGATCGTCCTCACGCTCGCGCTCGGGAAGGATCTCGAAGCGGCGATCATCACGACGCTGCTCGTCGTGAACTCGGTGATCGGCCTCATCCAGCAGCTCCGGTCCGACACCGCGCTCGAGCTGCTGCGACGGCGCCTCGCGGTCCACGCCCGCGTCCGGCGCGACGGCACGTGGTGCCGCGTCGAGGCGCGTGAGCTCGTCCCGGGCGACGTCGTGCGCCTCCGGGTCGGCGACGTCGTCGGCGCCGACGTCGACGTGCTCGACGGCCACGTCAGCGTCGACCAGTCCTCGCTGACCGGCGAGTCGGTGCCGATCGACGCCGGGCCGGGCGACCAGGCGCTCGGCGCCGGGATCGTCACGCGCGGCGAGGCGACCGGTCGCGTCACCGCGACCGGCGCCGCCAGCATGTACGGGCGGACATCGCTGCTGGTCCGCGAGGCAAAGCCCGCGACCCACCTCGAGTCCGTGATCTTCCGGATCGTCCGCTACCTCGTCGTCATCGATGTCGTGCTGGTCGCGGTGATGGTCAGCTACGCCGCGATCGTCGGCACGAGCCTCTCCGAGACCGCGCCGTTCGCGCTCATCATCCTCATCGCGTCGGTGCCGGTCGCGCTCCCGACGACGTTCACCGTCGCTCAGGCGATCGGGGCGTTGGAGCTGAGTCGGGGGAGCGACGAGCGCCACGAGGGCGCCGGGGTGCTCGTCACGCGTCTCTCCGCCGTCCAAGAGGCCGCGTCGATGGACGTCCTGTGCACGGACAAGACCGGCACGCTCACCGTGAACGAGCTGTCGCTCGAGCGGGTCCACGTCTACCCGCCGGGGGACGACGCGGAGCTCGTGACGCTGGCCGCCCTGGCGTCCGACGAGTCTGGCCAGGACCCGATCGACCTGGCGCTGCTGCGAGCCGCCGACGGCTCGGCGGACGACGCGACGCGGCGGTCGTTCGTCCCGTTCGACCCGTCGACCAAGCGCACGGAGGCGACGGTCGAGCGCGGCGGGCACGAGTTGCGCGTCGTGAAAGGCATGCCGCCGGTCGTGGCTGCGCTCTGCGCCGCGCCGCCGCCGACCCTCGACGCGGACGTCGAGCGCCTCGCCGCCACCGGCGCCCGGGTGCTCGCCGTCGCGGCCGGCTCGGACAGCGACCTCGGGCTGCGCGGCCTCGTCGCGCTGGCCGACCGGCCACGCGCCGACTCGGGCCGCCTCGTCGAGGAGCTCAACGCGCTGGGGATCGACGTGAAGATGGTGACCGGGGACACGCCGGCCACGGCGCGGTCGGTCGCGGCCGAGGTCGGGATCGAGCCCGTCGTCTGCACGGGCGACGAGCTCCGACGCGACCCGTCGCTCGCGACGAGCTGCTCGGTGTTCGCGGCCGTGTTCCCCGAGGACAAGTACACGATCGTCACGTCGCTGCAGGCCGACGGGCGGATCGTCGGGATGACGGGCGACGGTGTCAACGACGCGCCGGCCCTCAAGGCCGCCGAGGTCGGGATCGCGGTCGACAGCGCGGTCGACGTGGCGAAGTCGGCGGCGAGCATGGTGCTGACGGACCCCGGCCTCGTCGACACGGTCACGGCCGTGTCGGTCAGCCGCCGGATCTATCAGCGGATGATGACGTGGACCCTCAACAAGATCATCAAGACCGCCCAGGTCGCGCTGTTCCTCACCCTCGGGTTCGTGTTCACCCGGACCTTCGTGACGACACCGCTCCTGATCGTGCTGCTGCTGCTCGCCAACGACTTCGTCACGATGTCGCTCGCCGTCGACCGGGTCCGCGCGTCGTCGCAGCCGGCGCGCTGGCAGGTCGGCGCGCTCGTCGGTGCCGCGCTCTCCTTGGCCGCCGTGGTGCTCGTCGAGTCGTTCCTCGACCTGTGGCTCGCGCGGAGTGTCTTCCACGTGAGCCTCCCCCAGGCGCAGACGCTCATCTTCTTGATGCTCGTCTTCTCGGGGCAGGCGACCGTGTACGTCGTGCGGGAGCGGGACCGCTTCTGGCGCAGCCGCCCCGCGCCGTGGCTGCTGGCCGCGACCACGTTCGACGTCATCGTGGTGTCCCTCCTGGCGTGGCGGGGCGTGCTCATGACGGCGCTCGCGCTGCCCTACGTCGCGCTGGTGCTCGGCATCGCGTGCGCCTTCATGCTGGTGATGGATCCCGTGAAGATCGCGGTCCTGCGCCGCTTCCGACTCGTCTGAGCTCGCGCCGTGGCGGGGCTACGTTGCCCGCGTCGCGGGCACCGACCGTGCGCCCGCCAGCGACCGGGAGGCCTGATGCCAGCGTCCGTGCCCCAGCCGTCTCACTTCGGGCTGTGCGTGTCCGACCTCGACCGGTCGCTGCGCTTCTACTGCGACGGGCTCGGGTTCACCGCCGGCGGCGGCTTCGACCTCGAGAGCACGCCCGACAACGGGCTCGACCGCGCGCTTGAGGTCGACGGCCCGGCGCGGCTGCGCTCGCAGTGGATCATCCACGGCGCGTGGCAGATCGAGCTCCTGTCGTTCGCGCGGCCGTCGTCGGGCGGGACCCCGTCGTCGCAACGCAACCACCACGGCCTCACGCACCTCGCGTTCAACGTCGACGACGTCGACGCAGCGGCGGAGCGCCTCGTGGAGTGCGGCGGGACGCTGCTCGCCCCGACCCGGTCCAACCCGGGCGTCGAGCTCGTCTTCGTCGCCGACCCCGACGGCACGCGCGTCGAGCTGATGGGCGCACCCGGATGACGCCGCCCGACACGTCCGCGGTCCCCGACGAGGCGTTCGGCGGTCTGGCCGGGGCCGACCCCGAGGCGCTGCTCGAGCAGCTGACGCTCGACGAGCGGATGGCGATGATGTCGGGCGACGACGAGTTCTGGCCCGGTCTCGTCCGGATGCTGCGCGGCGGGTACGGGCGCACGCCCTACGTCGGTGGGTCGATCGCCCGGCTCGGTCTCCCCGGGATCCGCTTCACCGACGGACCCCGCGGCGTCACGGTGGGCTCCTCCACCTGCTTCCCGGTGGCGATGGCGCGGGGTGCGACGTGGGACCTCGAGCTCGAGGAGCGGGTCGGCGCGGTGATGGGCGCCGAGGCCCGGGCCCAGGGCGCCAACCTTATCGGCAGCGTCTGCGTAAACCTGCTGCACCACCCGGCCTGGGGGCGCGCCCAGGAGACCTACGGCGAGGATCCCCTGCACGTCGGTGAGCTCGGCGCGGCCGCCGTGCGCGGGCTGCAGCGCCACGTCATGGCGTGCGTGAAGCACTTCGCGCTGAACAACTACGAGAACGCGCGGTTCCAGATCGACGTGACGGCGTCGCCTCGGGTGCTCCACGAGGTCTACCTGCGCCAGTTCCGGCGCTGCGTCG
>JBPYDT010000108.1:0-14939 GCA_051986275.1 Acidimicrobiia bacterium
CGCAGCAGCACGGCGTAGAAGGGCGAGCTCGCGTCGCAGTAGCCGGCCTGGCCGCGCAGGCGCGACGTGACCACCTCGGCCGGGTCGGTCACGGCGGCGGGCCCCACGGCGCCCGGGTGGCCGGCACGTCGGGCACCGGCGCGCCCTGCACCTCGGCGACCATCTCGAAGTACCAGTCGGGCCAGTCGGTGACGCCGTCCGCCCCCACGACGAGCTGGAGGATCCAGGCCCGGGCCAGCGGCCGGGCGGTCGACGCCTCGACGAGACGCTGCTCGAGCACGACGGCCTTGCCGCGCCGCTGCGCGACTCGCGTCGCGCCGACGTAGCCCTCGTGCATCCAGCCTTCGCTCTCGTAGGCGACATGCAGCTCGCGCACGACGACGGCCAGCGCGCCGCGGCGCACGAACCGCGGCCAGTCGGGCGCGTAGCGGGCGGCGACGTAGGCGATGCGCAGCTCGTTGAACATCCGCATCGCGGCCATGTTGTTGAGATGGTCTTGGAACTCGTCGCGGTCGGCGTCGAGCGCCTCGACGTCGAACACGACCGGGTAGCCGTCCTCGTGGAGCGCCGTCGTGCCCGCCGAGGGCGCGGCGTCGCCCTCGCGCACGCCTTGGACCGGCCACGGGTTGAGCCAGTCAGCGTCGCCGCCGCGGACCGGGTTCACGACCAGAGGTAGGTGCCGCCGTCGACCATAAAGGTCTGGCCGGTCAGGTAGCGGCAGGCGTCCGAGCACAGGAAGAGCGCGACCGGCCCGATGTCGAGCTCGGGGTCGCCGTTGCGTCCGGTCGGGCAGGCTTGCATGAAGGCCTCGTAGTGCAGCGAGCCGACCGCGCGCGGCGGCGCGGCGGCCGGGGCGATCGCGTTGACCACGATCCCGTCGCGGGCCCACTCCCGCGCCGCCGTGCGGGTGAGCGCCCGGATGGCTTCCTTCGAGGCGTTGTACGCGCCGAACCCCTCGCCGCCGACGCGACCCATCGACGACGCGAAGTTGACGATCCGGCCCCAGCCGGCTTCGCGCATGTGCGGGTAGACGGCCTGCATGGCGTGGAGCGTCCCGAGCACGCCCGACTGGTAGAAGACGTCGAGGTCCTCGGCTGCGACCTCGGCCATCGGGGCGTTCGCGCGGAAGGTCTGCGCGTTGTTGATGAGCGCGTCGACGCGGCCGAGCTCCCTCACGACGCGCTCGACCATGTCGTGGAGCGACGAGCGCTCCCGGATGTCGACCTCGACATCGAGGGCGGTGGCGCCGAGCTCGGTCAGCTCGTCGCGGGTCCGGCGGGCCTTGTCGGGCTGGTAGTCGGCGATGACGACCGTGGCCCCGGCCTTCGCCAGGTGGTTCGCCATGCCCCGCCCGACACCTTGGCCCGAGCCGGTGACGATCACGACCCGTCCCTCCACCGAGTGCATGGCCTGCGCGTCGTCGAGGGAGACCTCGGGGTGCAGCACGGCTGGTGAGGCTACTGGTGGGCCTGGCCGGCCTCGATCAGCTCGACGAGGACGCCGTCCGGGTCGCGCACGGTGGCCATCGCGACGGCGCCGTGCGGTGCGGGCTGCGCGACGCGGCGCGGGCGCCCGCCGAGGCCGAGGTCCTCGAGCCGGGCGAGGGTGTCGTCGACCGAGACGAAGGAGGAGAGGAGGAAGAAGCCGGTGGCGGGCGGGCCGGTGGGCGGTCCGTCCTCGGCGCCGCCCTCGAACGCGACGAGCTCGACGACGCCCGCGTCCGGCGTCGACGCGTCACCGAGGAACACCGAGCGCAGCGTCCCCGAGCGCGCGTCGAACAGCGTGCGCCAGTCGCCGTCGAAGGTGTGGTCCATCATCACGTCGAGGCCGAGGCCGTCGCGGTAGAAGCGCAGGCTGGCGTCGAGGTCCCGCACGCACAGCGCGGCGTGGTGCAGCGGCCGGCCCATGAGCCCTCGACGGTACATTGCCGGCCGTGTGGTTCGGCCTGTTCCTCCCGCAGCTGCGCATGCCGTACGCGACGATCGTCGAGCGGACGCAGGTCGCAGAGGCCGCGGGCTTCGACTCGGTGTGGCTGATGGACCACCTTGGCGCGCCGGGCGCGCTGGAGCACGACACGCTCGAAGGGTGGACCCTCGCGGGCGCGCTCGCCGCGGAGACGTCGGCGATCCGACTCGGGCACCTCGTGAACGCCGACCCGTTCCGGCATCCCGCGTTGCTGGCGAAGATGGCCGCCACGCTCGACGTGCTGAGCGGCGGGCGACTCGAGCTGGGGATCGGGTGGGGATCCGTCGAGGACGAGCTGCGGCGGTTCGGCTTCGACGCCGGGCCGCCGGCCCGGCGGGCGGCGCGCCTCCGCGAGTGCCTCGAGATCCTGGCGCTCATGTTCCGCGGCGAGTTCTTCGACTACGCGGGCGAGCACTTCCAGCTCGAGGGGGCCATCGGGCGTCCCGTGCCCGCCCAGGGCCATATCCCGGTGCACGTCGGCGGGGCCGGGCCGCGTCTCACGATGCCGCTCGTGCGCGACCACGCCGACTGGTGGAACTGCCCGTCGTATGCCGTGGAGCGCCTCGCCGAACTGCGGCCGCTCGCGGGCCACGCACAGGTCTCCGTGCAGCACCCGATCGGGCTCGTCGTGGACGGCGCCGACCGCACCGAGGTCGAAGCCCAGGCCCAGCGTCGGTTCGGGTCGTGGGGCGGCCTCATCGTCGGGACCCCGCCCGAGGTGATCGACGCGTTGGCCGCTGAGCTGCGCCTCGGGGCGCGCGGGTTCGTGCTTCAGTTCTCGGACTTCGGGACGCCGGCGACCGTTGAGGCGTTTATGCGTACGGTCGCGCCCGCCCTCCGAGCAGGCGCCCCCGCCTGACCGGCAGAACGCGGCGCGCCTGCACCGGCACCGAGACGGGCACCGGCACCGGAGCGGGTGTCGGCCAAGCCACGGGCGGTGGCGGCGGGACGGCCGGTGGCGGCGGGACGGCCGGTGGCGGTGGGACGGGCGCGGGCGGTGGCACTGCGGCGGGCGCGGGCCGCGTTACCGGGACCGGGGCGGGCGCCGGCCGCCGCAGCGGGCCGTCGCGCAGCGTCCCAACCGACAGGACGGCGCGGACCCCGTCGAAGCCGCCGGCGTAGCCAACCCACTCGGCGGGCGCGACGAGCATGAGACCTGCCTCCTCGAGCGTCGCGGCATGGCGGCGCCGCTCGAGCACGACCGGCACGAGGGTCAGCGGCGTGACGAGCACGAGCACAAGCACGAGCAGGTTGAGGTGGCCGAGGACGGCGAGCGCGACGGCCTGCACCCAGGCCAGAGCGGCGACGCCGTCGAGGACGGGCGACCAGAGATCGAGGCGGGCGAGCCATCGACTCGACGCCTGCGGGAGCGCGGACATCTTGTGGGCGGCCGCGGCCGTCCTGACGGCGCGGGCCCGAGCCGTCAGACCACGAGCCGGCGTGGTCACGGTGGCGTGCTCAGGAACGAACACGATCGCCAGCGGTTCGTGCGCGACGCGTGTGCCGCGCTCGAGCAGTCGCCACGTCACCGCGGCGCGCGAGCCGGGAATCGCCCAGCCGGGCACGGCGGCGAGGGCCTCGGTGCGAATGAGGGTGCAGGGGCTGTCGGCCGCGAGCGGGCCGCCGAAGAGCGACTCGGTGCGCTGCGCGGCGTCGAGGTCGAGCGTCCAGGCCGCCGCGCCCGCCTCGGCACCGACCCCCGTGTTGGTGGCAAGGATGAACGAGTGCGCCGCGACCGCGACGGTGTCGGGCGACGAGGCGAGGCGAGCCACGAGCAGGCGCAGCGCCGACGGGTGCAGGACCACGCCGGCGTCGACGACGAGAGTGAGCGGGGTGACGGGCCGGATGGTCTCGACGCCCGCGACCACCACCCCGGTCGCGCCGCCGTAGTCCTGGGTGCGCAGCGATGCCAGCGTCGCGTCGCTCGCGGCGGTGAGGACGACGGTCACGGGCGTGCGCGGCCGGACCTGCTGCACCGGGGTCGGCTGGTCGAGCGCGAGCCCGAGCGCGCGGAACACGGCGCGCCCGGCAGGAATGCCGATCGCGGCGACGGCGAGCGCGACGGTGTAGGGCCACGTGACGAAGCCGGCCACGGACGCGCCCGTCGCGACGGCGAGCAGCGACGCGGCGAGCGCGGTCGCGACGGCGGCCGCTGCGGCGACGAGAAACGCCGTGTCACCCGAGACCGAGCGACTCCCGTCCTGAAGCGCGACGAAGTCCGGGACGGGGCGCAGCGGTGGGAGCGCCCGGGCCATGCTCGCCCGGACGATCGTCGGGCGCTCCTGGCGACCGCGGGTGGCAGGTCGGTCCCCGAGCATGACTGGGGTATCGGCTCCCGAGGGGCCCGGGTACAGGGGCGCCTACGATCCCGCGCCGTGGCGACGCTCTTCACCCGCATCATCGACGGCGAGCTCCCCGGCACCTTTGTCTGGCGGGACGGGGAGTGCGTGGCCTTCCTCTCCATCAACCCCCTGCGGCCGGGCCACACCCTGGTCGTGCCCCGGGCGGAGGTGGACCACTGGATCGACCTCCCGCCGGACGCGGCCCGGCACCTGTTCACCGTGTCCCGCACGATCGGGCGTGCCCAGCAGCAGGCCTTCCACCCGGCGCGGATCGGCGTGCTCATCGCCGGCCTCGAGGTCCCGCACACTCACCTCCACCTCATCCCGATGCGCAGCGAGGCGGACCTGCATCTGTCGAACGCGGCTCGGTCGGTCGACCCCGACGAGCTCGAGCGCAACGCCGCGTCGATCCGCGCTGCGCTGCGCGACCAAGGCGCCGACGGCGTCGCTGACGCCTGACGGAGAACCGCCAGCACGCGGAGCGGTGCCGGTACGGTCAGGAGATGGCGCGACGCGTGCTCGTGAGCGACGCGCGGCAGTACGCGGTGCGCACGGTGGACGACGCGCGCGCCCGCGCCGACGACGCGGTGGAGAGCTGGGGCCTCCGCGACGCTGTGCGCTTCGGCCTGCCCGAGATCGACGACCGCTACCACGTGTGGCGCGTCCCGCTCGTGTCGCGCGCGTCTGCCGCGACGGCAGGCGAGGTCGTGCTCGACGCCCGTTCGGGCGCGCTCGACCAGGCGCGCACCACCGCGCTCGACACGCTGCGCGCCCGACTCGACCAGGCCGCGTTCCGGCGTGCGCCGTCGGCGTCGCGCGCCACGATCACGCGCTCGCCGCTCGGGAACACGGTGCTCTGCGGCGATTCGGAATCGACCCTGGCGATCCTCCCCGAGGGGTCGGTCGACCTCGTGTTCACGTCGCCGCCCTACTTCAACGCCCGCCCCGAATCCGGTGACTACCTCGACTACGAGGCGTATCTCGAGAAGATGCGCCGCGTGTTCCACGAGTGCCGCCGCGTGCTCGCCGAGGGCCGCTTCCTCGTCCTGAACACCGCGCCGGTGCTGCTCCGGCGGGCGCGTCGCTCGGAGGCGTCGCGCCGCCTCGCGGTGCCGTTCGACCTGCATCGCATCCTGGTCGAGGAGGCGTTCGACTTCGTCGACGACATCGTCTGGGAGAAGCCGGAGGGCGCGGGGTGGGCGACGGGGCGGGGCCGGCGCTTCGCCGCGGACCGCCGGCCGCTGCAGTACAAGGCGGTGCCCGTCACGGAGTACGTCCTCGTGTACCGGCGTCACACCGAGCGGCTCCTCGACTGGAACATCCGCGCCCACCACGACCCGGCGGCGGTCGACCGGTCCCGCATCGCCGACGGCTACGAGCGGACGAACGTCTGGCGGATCCCGCCGACGAGCCGGCGCGACCACCCGGCGGTGTTCCCCGTCGCGCTCGCGGAGCGTGTGATCCGCTACTGGTCGTTCGAGGACGACGTGGTGCTGGACCCCTTCGCCGGGATCGGCACGGTCGGCGTCGCGGCCGCCCAGCTCGGGCGGCGGTTCGTGCTGAGCGAGGTCGAGGCCCGCTACGTCCGGGTCATGGAGCAGGAGCTGGCGCCGTGGCTCAGGACGCCACCGCCTCCTCGAACAGGTGCTCCCCGCGACGCAGCCTCGACGCGATCGTGATCACCGTCGGGAGCTCGCGCCGGGTCGGGGCGTGCGCCGCCAGGAAGCGGGCGACGCCGGTCAGGATCAGCGCCGACTCCTCGGAGCCGGCCGGCCAGGCCCACGCCTGGCGGATCCCCGCCTCGAAGTGCTGGTAGGTGTGGAAGCCCACGTCCTCCCGGAGCATCAGCCGGCCGAGCGCGGCGACGAGCGCCTCGCGTGAACCGCCGCCCCGCAGGAACCCGTACGCCGCGTTCCCGGCGGCGTCGACGTCGCCCTGCACGTCGAAGCACAGCGCGAGCGCGTCGAGCGATCCGGTCGTGGCCTGCGGCCGCCGGGCCGGCGGCACGTTGAGGAACCGGTCGAGGTAGACGCGCAGCGCCCCGTGCAGCGCGCCCCGAAGGAGCTCGACCGTCGGCGCGCGCACGAGCGCCTGGTGGAGCGCGTTCGCCGCGGTGAACGTGTGGTGGACCGTGTCCCAGTCGCCGAAGTCGTTCTGGATATGGAAGCGCACGACGCGCTGCGAGGCGGCGTAGGCGACGGCCCGGCCCACCTGCTCCTCGTCGGCGCCGGCCCGGACGGCGTCGAGCACCGCGTCGAGCACGGCCTGGGGGTCCTCGATGAGGAGCTGCTCAGCGAGCCCGGTCACGTCGGTGAACGTGCCGCGACGCGACCTCCCGGCGGCGAGCGCGTTGGGGAGCGCGGCCGTCGCCTCGCGCAGCATCGCCGCGAGGTCGTCGGGGTGGCGCCACTCGCCGCCCTCCTCGCTGCGGCTCGCGGCGGCGGTCTGGGCGACGACCGTCGGCAGGACGACGGCCGCGCCGTCGCCGTCCAGGTAGGCGAGCGACTCGATCGCCTTGTTCGTGAAGTCGAGGGTGTGCCCGCCGTCGACGAAGACGTGGTCGGTCACGGCGGCGAACAGCATGGCGTCGACGTCGGCGGGCGCGGTCTGCTCCGCGAGCGCGGTGGCGAGCACCCGCTCGGCCGCCCCGCCGGAGCGCGTGTCGACGAAGCGCCGGTACCACTCGGCGAGGCGGGGCGCTTCGAGCTCCTCGGTCGCGAGCGGCGGCACATCGAAGCGCGGCGGGTTCCCCCGCGTGTCGTTCGAGACGAACACGAGGCCGTGGATCAGCGCCGCCGGCCGGTCGTCGGGTTCGAGGTGCTCGAGCACGTTGGCCATCGCCACGAGCGTGGTGAGCCCGGCGCCCCAGCCGCCCGCCCGGTTGCGGGACCCGAACTCCAGGCCGGTGCGGACGAGCGCGGCGGGATCAGCGCCGGCGTCGATCAGCCCGAGCACCGCCTTGGCGATGACGAGCGACAGCCCGTCCTCGAGGCCCTCGCGGAGACGCCGCTGCAGGTGGGCGACCTCGTCGCCCGCAGGGCGGGGCGAGACCCAAACCTCGTCGTCCCGGATCGTCACGTCGAAGGCGCGCGTGTCGTCGGCCCAACGATCCAGGGTGGACCCCGACGCGAGGTCGAAGCGGGCGTGGTGCCAATGGCAGGTCAGCAGGCCCGCCTCGCAGGAGCCCCGGTGCAGCGGGAACCCCATGTGCGGGCAGCGGTCCTCCACCGCGTAGGCGTGGCCCTCGTGCCAGACCACGAGCACCGGCCAGGCGCCGACCTTCGTGAGGAGCCGACCGTCCGCCTGCAGGGTGCTCGCCGACCCCGCCAGGACCGCACCATTTTCAGAAGCCATCGCTTGGCATACTCCCCCGTGGGCCCGAGTTCGTCAAGCCCACACTTGCGAAACTGGATAAGGTCGGCCCGGTGAGCATCACCGACGCCAAGCGACGCGTGCTGGAGCGGCTCAAGCGGGTGGACGCCGCGACCGTCCCCGAGCTCGCCGTCTCGCTCGGGCTCACGGAGGCCGCCGTCCGCCAGCACCTCGAGGCGCTCGAGGGCCACGGGTTCGTGACCCGACGCGGCCGGACCACCGGCACGCGCGGCCGGCCGCCCGCCGACTGGTCGCTCACCCCGCTCGCGGCCGAGCTGTTCCCCGACCGCCACGAGGACCTCACCTTGGAGCTCGTCGACGCGATCCGCGCGGCCGTCGGCGAATCCGGGCTCGACGCCGTCGTCGCAGCCCGCGAAGCCCGCCAGCTCGCGGCGTACCGGGCGATCATCCCGGCGCCGGGCGATGCGACGCTGCGCCGCCGCGTCGCCGCGCTGGCGCGCCAGCGCACCACCGAGGGGTACATGGCCGAGGTCCGGCCGGACGGCGACGCCGTGCTGCTCGTCGAGCACCACTGCCCCGTGTGCAGCGCGGCCGCGGCCTGCACCGGGCTCTGCCGCGGCGAGCTCGACCTGTTCCGCACCGTCCTCGGCGATGACGTGGAGGTCGAGCGGACCCAGCACCTGCTGGCGGGCGACGCCCGGTGCGTCTACCGGATCCGCGGCGCGGTCGCGGCCGGGGCGCGGCCCGTCGCGGCCGTCGAGTGACTACGCGTCGGCGAGCGCGTCGAGCAGCCGGCTGGGGCTGAGCGGCTGCTCGGTGAGCCGGACGCCGCGCTGGGCCAGCGCGTCGGCGACCGCGTTGAACACGCACGGCGGCGAGCCGATCGCGCCGCCCTCCCCCATCCCCTTGTGGCCGCCCGGGGTGGGTGACGGCGTCTCGACGTGCCCGTACTCGATCGTCGGCACCTCGGTGCTCGTCGGCACGAGGTAGTCGAGGAACGTGGTCGTGAGCGGGTTGCCGTCCTCGTCGTAGACGAAGTGCTCGTAGAGCACGCCGCCGATGCCCTGGGCGACCCCGCCCGCGATCTGGCCCTCGACGACCATCGGGTTGATCATCACGCCGCAGTCCTCGCTCACGACGTAGCGGAGCAGCTCGACGGCGCCCGTCGCCGGGTCGACGGCCACCGTGCACGCGTGGCACGCGTTCGACCACGTGATCGGCGGCGCCTGGTAGTGGGCGGTCGCTTCGAGGCCGGGCCCGACGTCGGGCGGGAGCTCGGCGGGCGAGTTCAGCGCGACGCGCGCGACGTCGGCGAGGCTGACGCCGCGGGTGGGCGTGCCCCGCACGCTGACCCGCCCGCCCTGGACCTCGAGGTCCTCGGGCGCGGCCTCGAGGAGGTGCGCCGCGATCTGGGTCGCCTTCTCCCGCACCGCCAGCGAGGCGTCGCGGGCCGCGCCGCCCGCGACGACCGCCGTGCGGCTGCCGCCGGTCCCTGCGCCGAACGGCGCGGTCGCCGTGTCGCCCTGCACGATCACGACGTCGTCGAAGTCGACGCCGAGGTGCTCGGCCACCACCTGCGCCATCGTCGTCTCGATGCTCTGGCCGTGCGAGCCGGTCCCGAGGTGCGCGGTGACGGTGCCGCTCGGCTGCACCCGCACGGTCGCCGTCTCGACCCCGAGGCTGCCCGACGACATGCTGGTCGGCTCGACGTAGAGGCCGAGGCCGACGCCGAGCAGCCGCCCGTCGCCGGCCGACGCCTGCGCGGCGCGCACCCCGTCGTAGTCGATGAGCGCGGCGGCCTGCTCGAGCGTCTCGGACGGGGTGACGTGCTCGAGGGTCATCCCGCCCGCGGTCGTGAACGGGAGCTCGTCGGCCTGCACGCAATTGCGGCGTCGGAGCTCGAGCGGGTCGACGCCGAGGGTCCGCGCCGCGAGGTCGAGGATCTCCTCGCGGGCGACCGTCTCCATCATCCACGGGCCGCGGTACGCGCCGCGCCCGCACGTATTGGTCCACACCGCGGTCGTGCGGAACCCGAGCTTGGGGATCCGGTACGGGCCGGGGAACAGCATCGCCATGAACGGCCCGATCCCCCCGGTGCCGCCCACCGGGTAGGCGCCGCAATCCTCGAGGTGGTCGAGGTGAACGGCGAGGAACCGCGCGTCGTCGTCGAGCGCCAGACGGACCGTGACGCGGTCGGCGCGGGCGTGGTTCGCCGCGATGAGGTTCTCGCGCCGGTCCTCGATCCACTTGACGGCGCGGCCCATGTGGAGCGCGGCGGCGATGACCGCGAACTCGTCGCGTTGCGTGAAGTACTTCTGGCCGAACCCGCCGCCAACGTCGCCGGCGCGCACCCGCACCCGCGACTCCGGGACATCGAGCGCCCGGGCGCAGGCCTGGCGCACCTCGTGGGGATTCTGGGTCGAGATCCACACGTCGAGCTCGCCCGTCGCCGGCGTGAACGAGGCGACGACGCCGCGGGTCTCCATTGGCACATTCGTGTGCCGGTGCTGCACGAGGGTCTCGGTGACGACGTGCGGCGCGCGCTCGAAGATCGCGTCGAGCTCGGCGTCGGGGGGCGAGGCCAGCTGCACCGCCACGTTCGAGCCCAGCTCCGGGTGCACCAGCGTCGGGTCGTCGGCCGCCGTCGCGGCGTCGATCACGGCCGGGAGCGGGTCGTAGTCGACCTCGACGAGCTCGGCGGCGTCCTCGGCCAGGTAGCGGGAGTCAGCCACGACGAGCGCGATCGGGTCGCCGACGAAGCGGACGTCCGTGTCGGCGAAGGGCCGGAGCGGCGCGCACGGCATCGGCGGCGGATCGGCCTGGAACATGGTGGGCTGCATCGACCCGACCCGGGGGTGGAGGTCGGCCGCGGTGAACACGGCCCGCACCCCGGGGAGCGCCCGCGCCGCCTCGACGTCGACGCGGGTGATGCGGGCGTGGGCGAGGTCACTGCGGACGAACGCCGCGTGGAGCATCCCGGGCACGGTGACGTCGTCGACGTAGGAGCCCTGTCCGGTGAGCAGGCGCGGGTCCTCGCGGCGCCGGACGGCCTGGCCGACGAAGCGACCGGCGCTGGTCGTGGTCACGGTGCGCTCCCTTCAAGCCCGGGGGACGCCGTCCCTCCAACCCGGGGGTCCGGCGATCCTCGCGCGGCCCGCCGCGTCCGGGCGGAGCCGGCTCAGCGGACGCCAAGCGCGAGCGTCGCGCCGATCGCGGCGGCGCCGAACGTGATCCACGCCGTGCTGTCGGCAATGGCGCCGTGGTGGAGCGCGACGAGGCGGGCGAGCGGCGCGCCGGTGGGCCGGTCGGACCGTCGCCGGCCGCGCGCCACCCCGAGGGCGGCGGCGGCCGCCGCCGCGGCGACGCCGAGGAGCGCGGGGGTCGCCCCGAGGTCCGGGACGCCGGTCGTCGGCGCGGGCAGTCGCGCCGGGCCCAGCACGGCCGCGGCGTACGCCGGGCGATCCTCGAAGCGCGCGGCCGCGGCGACGCTGCGCTCCGTCACGCCTGGGGCGAGCCCCAGCGCGACCGTCGCGGCGAGGAGCACGGCCCCGGCGGCGAGCGCCCACGGCGACCAGGCCACCCGCGGCGCGTCGGCCCGCCCGGGCGCGACCGCCAGCTCGACGACCGTCGCCGCGGTGAGGACCGAGACGACCAACACAAGCGCGACCACCGCGGCGTGCCCCACGCCGGTGGCGCCGGCCTCGAGGAGCCCCTTGCCCAGCCAGGTGGCGGCCGGGGGCAGCCCGGCGAGAACGAGGCCGGCGAGGACCAGGAGGACGCGCCGGCCGCGGACCCCGAGCCATCCCTCGGCCCCGTCCGGCGCGGGCGTCACGAGCGCGAACAGGGCGGCCTTCGTCGCCCCGCTCGCGACGGCGTAGACGCCGAAGCCCGCGAGGCCCGCCCGGGAGATCAGCCCGACCCCGAGGAGCATCAACCCGGCGTGGCTGATCGCCACGAACGCCAACCGCCGGGTCGGCGCCTCGCGCGTCAGGCACAGGACCGCGCCGAGCAACGCGGTTGCGACGCCGGCACCGAGCAGCACCGGCTGGAGGGAGCCGATCCGGGCGTGCGGGCTGGAGAACACCGTCCAGTAGATGCGCGCGACCGCGTAGATGCCGAGCGTGTCGAGGAGGCCGACGAGCAGCATCGACACCGGCGGAGACGCCGACGACGCGGCGTCGACGAGCCAGAAGTGGAACGGGACGATCGCCGCCTTGATGAGGAAGCCGACGACGAGCAGGAGCAGCGCGACGACGACGAGCTGGTCCGGACGGTGGGCGGCGAGCTGGCGTCCGATCGCGGCGAGGTTGAGCGCGCCCGTGCGCGCGTAGAGCAGGGCGATGCCGACGAGCACGAAGAACGCGCCGATGCTGTTGGCGATGGCGAAGTGCAGGGCGCCGCGCAGGGCGCGGGTGTCGCCCGTGTCGAGGGCGCAGAGGGCGATCGTGGCGACGCTCATGAGCTCGAAGAACACGAACAGGTTGAACAGGTCGCCCGTAAGGGAGAAGCCGCTCGCCGCGGCGAGGAGGACCATCGTGAGCACGTGGGCGAGCGGGCCGAAGCGCCGCCACGTACCGGCGGCGACGAGCGCCGCGGCGGTCAAGGCGCCGGCGAGGAGCACACCGGCGGCGCCAAAGCTGTCGACCGCGAACGACACGCCGAGCACCACGCCGTGGCGGGGACGCCACCCGCCGAACCAGTAGACGCCGACACCGTGCGCCTGCGCGAGCAGCGTCGCCCCGAGCGCCGTGACCGCGAGCGCCGCCGCGAGCGCGAGGCCCCGCACGACACTGCGTGACAAGTGACGGCGGCCGGCGAGGATGGTCGGCGCGACCAGCAGCGGCACGACGACCGGGAATGGCGCGAGCGACGGCACGGCTAGTCCCCGAGGTCGCGGAGCCGGTCCGGGTCGAGCGACCCGGTGCGCTTGTGGATCTGGACCACGAGTGCGAGGAGCAGCGCGGTGACCGTCGTGCCGACGACGACGTCGGTGAGGCAGAGCGCCTGCACGACGGGGTCCACGGCCACGGTGCCGAGGCGGATGCCGGCGAAGACGGGCGCGACGGCCCCGTACCGGTAGCCCACGGCGACGAGCAGCACGTAGGTCGCGGCCTGCACGATGGCCAGGCAGATGACCATGTGCACGAGGTTCCGGCTCTGCACCAGGCCCCACAGCCCGACGAACAGCAGCCACGCCGCGACCCCGTAGGCGAGGACGCTCACGATGACCCCAGCCGGTGCCGGGTCGGGGGGTGGCGGCGCAGCACGATCGTCTGGCGGAGGAACGCGCTCAGCAGGAGCACGAAGCCCGCGCCGATCTCGGCACCGACCGAGAGGTTCAGCAGCGGAACCTGCCCGGCGGAGTTCAGCTGGCCGAGCCGCCCGAGCGGACCCCAGCTGGCAAGGAAGGTGCCGCCCACCGCGAGGCCGACCAATCCGATGACGACGAACGCACTGGCACCACCGAGCTCGACGCCCTCGACGAAGCCGTCCGGGTACAGGCCGTGCAGGTGGGTGTACTCACCCGCGAGGTAGACGAGCAGGACGCCGGTGGCGAGCACGACGCCCCCCTGGAACCCACCGCCCGGCGTGAGGTGGCCGTGGGCGACGATGTAGAGGCCGAAGAGGATGGTGGGACCGACGAGCGCGAGCGCGAGGACCCGGACTGCGTCGCTGGTCTGGGGCACCCATCGGCCGGTCGCGGCGTCGGACGCATGGTCGGCCAGCTCGTCGTCGAGTGGCGCGAGCAGCAGGACGACGCCGGTGACGGCCGCGAAGAAGATGAACTCCTCGGCCAGGGTGTCGACTCCGCGGTAGGTGAAGTTCACGGCGGTGACGACGTCGGTGATGTGACCCTGCAGTGGCGCGAGCCGGTTGAGGACGGCGCCCAAGGTCGCGGCCGGATGCCCGAACGCCGGCAGATCGCCGAACCCGGCGAGGACGACGACGGCCAGGACCGCCGCCGAGACGAGGAACAGCCGGGTGCGCGCCCGGCGGGTCACCGTACGCCGCCGCGGATCTTCGCCAGCGCGAGCAGGATCATCAGCGGGAGCGCGACGGCGCCGACCACGATCTCGGACAGCGCCACGTCGATGGCCTGCACGGAGAAGAAGTAGATCCCGAGCAGGATCCCGAAGAGGCTGATGGCGAGCGCCTGGCGAAGGGGATCCCGCAGCACGACGACGACCGTCCCGACGGCCGCGACGAGGATGAGGACGGTCCCGAGCAGGACGTTCACCGGCCGGCGTCCTCGGCCTCGAGGTGGTCGCGCTGGCGGATATAGAGGGCGCGGCCGGTGGCGTGGGTCAGGACGGGGTTGGCCACGAGCAGCAGCGCAGCGATGAGCAGCGCCTTGACGCCCGCTTGGTTGAGGCCCTCCTGGACGACGATCGCGCCGGCGAGGGCGATCGGCCCGAGGATCGTCGCCGGGCCGGTGAAGTGGAGCTTGTCGTAGACGTCGCGCATCACCACGACGCCGACGCAGCACGCCAGCTCGACCGCCACGCCCACCGTGACGAGCACGGCGGCGGCGACGGTGGTCAGATCCACCGCTCGACCAGCCGGGCGAAGACGAGGCCGCCGGCGAGGGCCAGCAGCGCGAGGGCGAGCGCGAGGTCCTCGAACCCCGGACGGTGGAAGGCCTCGGCGAGCAGCATGAGGATGAGGGTGTTGAGCACGCTGGCAAGCTCGAGCGCGACCAGGCCCTCGAGCGGCGAGCGGCGCACGATCACGACGCCGAGAGGCACCAGTCCGACGAGCAGCGCGACGCACGGTGCGACCCACAGGGTCACGTGGCCCCTCCCGCCTCGCGGGACGCCGGGTCGTCGCCCTCGACGAGCGGGTCGATCGGCCCGGCGACGAGCTGGTGGATGAGCACCGTCGACGTCTCCGGGTCGAGGTCGACGACGTAGCTGTTCGGCGTGATCGAGACGCCGAAGTTCAAGAGCGCCCGCCGAGCCGCGTCACGCCCGCTCTCGTCGCCGTAGCGGACGGGGATGCGCAGCATCACGCCGCGGACGTCGCGCCGCCGGATCACGCGCCGGGCGAGCGCGGCGAACAGGATCCCGCAGTCGACGAGCACCTGGCGGGTGACACGCGGCGCGTGGCGCAGCCAGGCGAGTCGCGGCGCGAAGCGGACGTAGCCGAGCTCGCGGACGGCCTCGGCCACGCTCGCCGCCGCCGCGGCGGCGACCGCGCCGAACACCACCTCGGGGAGCGCGAACGTCTCGACGAGGAGCAGCCACACGGCCATGAGGACGGCCCACCACGCCAGGCCGAAGCGCAGCCGGGCGCGCGCGG
>JBPYDT010000109.1:0-10948 GCA_051986275.1 Acidimicrobiia bacterium
CTCGCTGTGACTCGCGATCTACCAGACCGCGAGTCGCCCAGCCTGGCTCTCGTGCTCGGCAACAAGGGCCACGACCACGATCCCTGGTCGCTGAGGCGCTTCCGGCGGTTGCCGGCAACGCCCGACCTGCAGCAGCGGCTCAGCCCGTTGCCCGGGGCGCCCGCCGAAATCGCAGCATGAGCTTCGTGTCGTAGTACTCGAGCCAGTCGAGCAGCCGGCCCCGCTCGTGGTGCCCGTGACCCGTCACGGGAACGAAGCGCATCGCGAGGCGGGCTGCCGCGGCGTCGAACCCCACGGTCTCGAACACAGCGACAACGTCGTCGACGTCATAGAGCCGCGGGAGTCCCAGCTCTTCGGCGTTGGCCTGGTGCCAGGCCGCCCCCATCGGACTGCCCGAGTGGACGCCCATGACCGCGTAGTAGACGCCACCCGGCGCGAGCGCGTCGAAGATCGCCCGGGCGTGAGCCGACACGTCGTGTAGCAGGTACAGCACCTCGTGGCTGAAGACCAGATCGAAGTCGTGCCAGCCGGCGGGGACCGTCTCGGCTGCCTCGAAGTGAAGGGGGCGCGCGCCCGTGAGTCGGCGCGCGTCATCGATCGCGCCCGTCGCCGGGTCGTACCCGAACCCCTCAGCGATGGCGCAGCGATCCACGAGCAGGCGAAGGAACCCGCCGCGGTTGCAGCCGGCGTCGAGGACGCGTCGGCCTGCGAGGTCGGCGTCGACCGTATCCAGCATCGCGTCCCAGATGAAGGCGTGGTCCTCCTGCATCGCCTCGTCGGCCGCCGCGCCGCGCCAGTACGTCTGGCCCATGGTTCGCACCCTACGACTACGACTTGACGGCGGCCGCCCCCGTGTGCGCCCGTCGCGAGCAGTGAGTCGCGATCCCGGCCTGTGGTCGGCGGCGCTCGAGGCCCATCTATCCCACGAGCGAGTACAGCTCCCACTCCTCCGGGACGCCCTTCAGCGCATGGCGTCCTTGGTCCTGGAATCGCAGCCCCGACCCTGACGTGAGGTCCTTCACGGTCCTCGAGACCCAGACCTCGTCGGGTCGGGCGAGCGCGGCGACCCGCGAGCCGATGTTCACGCCGAGACCACCGATGTCGTCGCCGCGGCGCTCGAACTCGCCGGTGTGTATCCCGGCCCGCACCTTGATGCCGAGCGGGTCGAGCGCGTCACGGATCGCGATCGCGCACTCCACCGCTCGCGACGGACCGTCCATCGTGGCGAGCAGCCCATCGCCGGTGGTCTTGATCACGTGGCCACCGAAGGCGGCGACCCTCTCGGCGGCGAGCGCGTCGTGACGATCGAGCAGGCCGCGCCACGCCCGGTCGCCCATCCTCGCGGCCTGCGCGGTCGAGTCCACGATGTCCGTGAAGAGCACGGTCCCAAGGAACCGCTCCGATGCCGGCAGGCTCGGACGCTCCCCGGTCAGGAAGGACTCGAGCTCGTCATAGAACCAGATGTCACGGGCGTTCCAGGTCCAGTGGTAGTCGACGGGCGCGCTGACGAACCGCGCGTCGGGGATGTGATCTGCGAGGTAGCGGCCGAGGGCAATGGGCAGCAGCCGGTCGCCCTCGCTGTGCAGGATGAGCGTCGGCATGGAGATCGTGGGAAGGATCGGCCGGACGTCGATCGTCGCGTTGGCCTCGAGGATGTGGTGCGCCATGGACGGGGTGCACGCTCCTCGCTCGTATCGCGCCATGTCCTGACGTGCCACCTGGCTGTCGGGCACGTGCTGGACGAACGGCAGGAGCGCTCGCCCGGTCCCCCACTCCTTCTCGACCTGGTCGGCCAGCATCATGAGAAGGTTCGCGGGCATCCCGACCGGGTAGTCGAGCGCTTCCTCGATCCTCGCAAACGAGGCGTAAAGCGCCAGCGCTTGGACCCGCTCCGGATACGACGCGGCGAACAGGATCGAGAGCGGTCCGCCCTCCGAGTAGCCGAAGAGCGCGGCTCGATCCATGCCGACGGCGTCCATGACGGCTCGGATGTCGTCCGACCGTTCCTCCAGGCTGCCGAAGCCGAGATCGCGGTCCGAAAGCCCCGTCCCTCGCTTGTCGAATATGACACAGCGCGCCCACTGCCCAAGCCGTTCGAAGAAAGGCTCAAAGGATGGTGCCGTCGCCATGAGGTCGAGGTTCGACACGAAGCCCGGCGCGATGACGAGGTCGACCGGCCCGTCGCCGAGGAGCTGGTACGCGATGCGCAGGTCGCCGCTCGTCGCGTAGCCGATCTCACCGGCGGCGGGCACCATTCGAACGTAACGCGGCGCGCGCCCCCGGACCAGCGTGCACCGCCGGCCGGCGCAACGTTCCGCCCCGCACTGCGATCGACGCCACGTCGCGGGAACGTCGGCCGCCGACGCGGCCCCAGTGCCGTGGACCTTGGCCTTCTGCCTCTCGTAGGCACCGCCGAGCCCGGTGTCTGTCTCGTGCACCCGTCCGTATTCGACGTCGCGGATCTCCGCCGGGGTGGCGCGCCAGCCGTCCCCCGACGCCGACTTCTTCCCGAACTTCACCACGGCACGCTTCGTTTCACTCGGCCCAGTGTCGCCGTGCCGTGGCCCGGAGCCCTGAGTAGCCCGATTCAGATGCCCGGGCCTGAGGCTCGAGGCCTGGCCTGAACCGCTGACGATGCCCGCCGGGTGGCGACGACCGCCATGGCGTCTCCCCGATCCGTCGATTACCTTGCGCGGCGAGAATCGGGGGGACGAAATGATTCGATGGAAGCGGTTCCGTTGGGCCCGAGCCCTCACCGCGTTCGTTGTCGCCGCTGGGCTGGGCGTCGCGGCCGCGCCCGCGGCACCTGCCCAGTCGGCGGGGTCGGCGGTGCTGCAGATCGGCGCGCTGCTCTCGATTACGGGTGGTGGTTCGAGCCTGGGGAACACCAGCCGCGCCTCGCTCGAGGTCGCGACCGCGCAATGGAACCGACGTCTCAAGCACACCGGGACGCAGGTCAAGCTCGACATCGTCGACACCGGCCAGGATCCCGCGCGAGCCGTCGCCGGCTTCCAGCAGCTGGCGGCCGAAGGCGTGCGGATCATCATTGGGCCCCAGACCAGCTCCGAGGTCGCGGCGATCGCGCCGCTCGCGAACGCGCAGGGTGTGCTCCTCGTGTCGCAGGGCAGCACCGCGTCGTCGCTGGCGATGCCCAACAACAATGTCTTCCGCTTCGTTCCGAACGACCACGTCGAGGGGCGCACCAGTACCGATCTGATCGTGAAGCAGGGGATCCGCGCGGTCGTGCCGCTGTGGCGAGATGACCGCGGGAATGTGGGCCTCGCCGACTCCGTGCGCGCCGCGGCCACCGCGAGCGGAGTCCAGGTCACGCCGGGCTTCCAGTACGAGCCGAGCACGACGGACTATGGGCCGGCGCTGCAGGCCGTCGCCGCGCAGGTCGCGACGGCGACGCAGCAGTTTGGTGCGGCACGCGTCGGCGTGTACTACGCCGGGTTCGAAGAGTCCGCGAACCTGTTCGCCGCCGCACAGGCCATGCCCGGCCTCTCCGGTGTCCGCTGGTACGGCGCGGACAGCTCCGCGCAGGCGACCCAGCTCATCGACAACCCGAACTCGGCCAGCTTCGCCATCGCGGTGAAGGGCTGGCCGAGCCCGCTCATCGCGCTGCCCGCCGCGAACGAGACGCGCTACGCGGCCCTCATCCAGCAGATCCGAGGGCGCGCCACCCATCACGCCACGCCGGACGCCTTCGGCCTCGCGGCGTACGACGCATTCAACGTCGCGGTCCCGACCCTCCGCAACGCGCCGGCCGGCGTCTCCGGTCCCGCGCTGCGTGCGGCGTTCGCAAGCGCAGCCAACGGGTACAAGGGGGTCACGGGCACGATTCAGCTCGACCCGAACGGCGACCGTGCCTACGCGCCCTACGCGTATTGGTCGATCTGCCGCGTCGGCGGCAAGAAGCCCGCCTGGGTCCGCACCGGCACGTGGACACCCAATACCAGCAACCCGACAGGGCCGGGGACGGCGAGCGGCGGCAACTGCCCGGGCTGAGGCCCTCGCCGCGCCGCGACCGGGACCGAGCCACCACGGTCAGGGCGCCGCGCGCCGCCGCGTACATATAGAGAGGTAAGCCGGGCGGCTGGGCGTCGCCCGCCCCGCGGCGCTGGCGACCGTTTGGCAGGACCAAAGTCCTGGGGCGCCAGACCTCCAGGAGGGGCGGGATCGCCCGTCCAGGGCGGAACACGAACTGGGACAGCACCGTCCCTCCGTCGACGGCAGCAACCGCGGCCGCGCAAATCGGGGGTGTCGGCGGACGGCGGATTTCATATTCCGGAGTTCCCACTCGCTTGGCGATCGTCCGCGACGACAGACGACCGATCCTCGGGACGAACGAGCACTGGTCGCGAGTCAGCGCAAGCGTCGCCGTGTCGGGCGCGGTTGTGCGACGGTCGGTGACGCGCGCGACCTGGGTGCGCGTCAGATCGCGTATCAGCCGACGACCGTATTCTGCTTCGGGGCGCGAACGAACGACCCAAATGCCACGCGCTGCGTCCCAATGGCCCAACGAGTGTGCCGGTTATGGGGCATCCTTGAAGCACGCCGTCAGGTGCGCGACTCTGACGGCAAATGATCAAACCTGGCGCAGGTAGGGCGCCGGGGTGCGTTTCGGGGCAGCGGACCTTCAGGCGCGTACTGGTCGCAGTCGCGGCGTTGACGCTCGCTGCGTGCAGCGGACTGTCGTCGACGTCCGCCGCGCGGTCGACGAAGCGCCGCAAGCCAGTAGCGACATCGTCGACGACGACCACCACGCGAGCGCCGTTCAACTACGTGGTGCAGAAGGGCAACACGCTGACCTCGCTCGCGCGCTTCTTCGGACTCTCGATTGACGCCCTCGCGTCGGCGAACCACCTGTCCACGACAGCAACGCTCACCGTCGGAGAAACCCTCTTGATACCGCCCCGGCAGCCGGTCCAGCTCGGCGTCAGCCCGGGTGATGGCTCAGCTGGGACGCAGTTCACGTTCACGCTGACCGGCGCGCAGCCGAACGAGACCATCATCTTCCAGATCGATGCGCCGGGCGGCGACAAGTTCACCGGGCCGCCTCACACCGCGGCACAAGACGGGTCCGTCAGCGCGATGTACCAGAGCAGCGTGTCCGATGCCGCCGGCACCTACACGATCATCGCCGGCGGCAATGCGGGCACGTCGGCGCAAGCCACCCTCCGCATCGACGCGACGCCACCGTCGAGCTGAGACCCGACGGAGGCCGCTGACGGGCGGCCCGAGCCCCGCGTCACGGTGCTAGGGAGGGTCATGACCGAGGCCGGTTCGACATGACGGCGCGGCTCCACTCCGTCTGGCGCGACCTGCTCGACGACGGCGACGCCGCAACGCTTGAACCTGGGATTCCGGACGACCTGGACCGCCGACCGGACATCGTGGTCGTCGGCGGTGGGATCCTCGGTGTGGCGGTGGCCGCGGCGTGCACGCGTGCGGGCCTGGGCGACGTGCTCCTGCTCGAGCGCACGCGGCTCGGGGCCGAGGCGAGCGGTGGCGCGCTGGGGCTGCTGACACCGGCCGCGCACAGCGGCGTCGACCCCAGCTGGTTCGTTCGTCTCGCCGAGCGCAGCCTCCGGGAGTGGCGCGAGGTCGACGCGATCTACGGCTCGGTCGGTCTCGTCGACGTGGACTGGCTCGGTCTCGAGCCGCTCGCGCCCGACTTTGTTCCGCCGCCCGGCGCCGAGCACCTCAGCCCGAGTGACGTCGCGCGGATTGTGCCGGGTCTCGCGCGGCCAGTGGGGGGCGTGCGCGTCTTCGGGCAGGCACGCGTCAATCCGCTCCAGGCGTTGGCCCGGATCGCGCCGCACGTAACCGCGGTCGCCACCGGCATCAGCGTCACGGACGCCCTGAGCCGGGGTGGCCGCCTCACGCGGCTCGAGACGACCGCGGGACCGTTCGACCCGGGCGCTGTCGTGTTCGCCACCGGGGGGCCGCCGCGGCTGCCGAGTGTCCCGCTCGACCTCCCGGCGCACCGGGTGAAGGGACACATCGTCGCGACCGCGTCTGCGCCGGTACGGCTCCCTGGGCCGGTGGAGCCGATCGGCACGCAGCTCGCTGACGGGCGGGTGCTGATCGGGGGAACGTTGGACGTCGACGACCAGTCCCCCGACGTCGACCGCGCGCTCGCCGACTCCCTCCCGCAGTGGCTGGCGGCATTCCTGCCAGCGGCGGAGGGCATCGGGCTGACCCACGCGTGGTGCTGCTTCCGACCCGCGCACGCCGACCTGCTGCCCGTGCTCGACCTGATGCCCGGGGTCGACAACGGGTGGTTCACGTCGGGCCACTACCGGACGGGCATCGTGATGTCCGCCGCGTGCGGATCCATGCTCAGCGAGTGGATCCGGGACGGCGCCCCGCCACCCGACGCCGCGCCGCTCGCCATGCGCCGCCTGGAAGGCGCGTCGCAGAGCTGATTCGCGACATTCGGGCGCCGCGCCCGGCGCGTCTACTTCTTGGGCAGCGAGCGGGCGTAGGTCGAGCCGAGCTGCACCCACCTGCCGAGCTGACGCTTCGTCCGAACGTCAGCCGACTTGACCCGCAACCAGCCCGGCATGCGCCGGCCCTGCATGACGGCCACCTTGGCGGTGCTCGTGCGCACGAGGCGGTCGGATTCGTCGGGATCGACGCGCACGAGGACCCCACCCTGGCCGCTCGCCGCGATCGCCATGTTGCCTCGGACGAGGAACGCCAGTCCGCCGAACATCTTCTTCTCGGTGACGCCCCGCTCGCCGGCGAGGAGCTCCCGGATGCGGTCGGCGAGGTCCTCGTCGTACGCCACGCTGGAAAGGGTACCGAGGCGGCGGCGTGGGCTCGGCGCTACGCCGGGACGACCTCGACCGGGATGCCGTTCACGATCGCGTTGCCCGACCGCTCGTCGACGAGCTTGCCGGGGGCGAGCAGGTTGTTGTTCACGCCGGGGTGGTCCCGGGCGACGGCGAGGCGCGTGCCGTCCTTCGTGTGACCCCAGCCGTGGGGCAGCGACACGACGCCCGGCATCATCTCGTCGCTGACCTCGACCGGCACGTCGATGGCGCCGGCTTCCGAGCTCACCCGGGCGAGCGCGCCGTCCTGCACCCCGGTGCGGGCGGCGTCGTGCGGGTGGATGAGGAGCGTGCAGCGGTCCTTGCCCTTCACGAGCACCGGCACGTTGTGCATCCACGAGTTGTTGGATCGGAGGTGGCGGCGGCTCACCAGCAGGAGCCCGTCTCGGCGCCGGTGCAGTCGGGCTGTGAGGCGGGGCAGGTCGTCGACGATGTAGTCGGGCGCCAGCTCGATCTTGCCGGACGGCGTCGAGACGGCCTCCCGTGCCCGCGGGACCATCGGCCCCCGGTCGATGCCGTGCGGCGCGGCGCGGAACGACTCGAGCGTGAGCCCGTCCGGGTCCTCGCCGTACCGGTCGCCCCACGGCCCGGTGCGGATCGTGAGGTCCAGGAGGCGCTCGGGCCCGCCGTGGTCGTAGTGGCTCATCACCGCAGCGGGGTCGAGCCCCTTCGCCTGGACGAGCGAGCTGAAGAACCCGTCGTCGAGCGCGGCGACGTCGATGTCCTCGCCGTGCATCCCGGCGCAGAGCGCACCGAGCCGGGTCAGGAGCTCCCACTCGGCCGGTCGGTCGCTGGTGGGCGGGAACACGGCGGGCGAGAAGTTGCCGGCGCTGCGCGACGCCCAGCTCCAGATGAGCTCGTCGTAGTGCGGCTGCTCGAGGGCGGACAGGCCGGGCAGGATCACGTGGGCGTGGCGCGTCGTCTCGTTCATGTAGTTGTCGACGCTGATGAGGCACTCGAGCGACGGCAGGGCCGCGTCGAGGTGCCCGGCGTCGGGCGAGCTGATGACGGGGTTGCCGGCGATCGTGATGAGGCCGCGCAGCTGGCCGTCGCCCGGGGTGGCGATCTCCTCGGCGAGGCACGACACCGGCACCTGCCCGAGCACCTCGGGTGCGCCGCGGACCCGGCTGCGCCACCGGCCGAACTCGTACCCGTCGGCCCACTGCGGGTTGGGCAGCGACGAGAGCGACCACGCGATCGGGTTGCCGAACATCATCCCGCCGGGCCGGTCGAAGTTGCCCGTGAGCACGTTGACCACGTCGATCATCCACGACGCGACGGTCCCGAACTCCTGGTTGCAGAGCCCGATCCGACCGTAGATCACGCCCGCGTCGCTGGCCGCCAGCTCGCGGGCCAGCCGGCGGATGGTCGCGGGGTCGACGCCGCAGGTCTCCGCCACGGCTTCGGGCGTGAAGTCGGCGCACGCCGCGCGGACGGCGTCGACCCCCACGACGAGGTCGGCGACGTCGCCGAGATCGACGAGCCCCTCGGCGAAGAGGACGTTCGCCATGGCGAGCAGCAGCGCGGCGTCCGTGCCGGGGACGATGGGCACCCACTCGTCGGCCTTGTCCGCGGTCCCGGTCCGGCGCGGGTCGACGACGACCGTCTTGCCGCCGCGCTCGCGGATTCGCTCGATCTCGCCCAGCAGGTCGGGACAGGCGAGGAGGCTGCCCTGCGACGCCTGGGGGTTCGCCCCCATGACGATCCAGTACTTCGTCCGCGGCACGTCGGGCGCGGGGATCAGCCACATGTTCCCGTACATGAGCGCGCACGAGACGTTCTTGGGCCACTGGTCGACCGTGCCCGCGGAGTAGATCATCGGGAACTCGGCGAGGCCCATGAACAGGGCGACGTAGCGCCCGAGCGAGAAGTTGTGGGCCGTCGGGTTGCCGATGTACGTCGTGAGCGCGCCCTTGCCGTGCCGGTCGAGGACGCCGTGGATGAGCTGCTCGCAGCGGGCGAGCGCCTCGTCCCAACTCGCGGTCTCCCACCGGTCCCCGTGACGGATGAGCGGCTCGCGCAGGCGGTCCGGGTCGTCGTGGAGGTGGCCGAGGGTCGTCCCCTTCGGGCAGATGTAGCCGTGGCTCCACACGTCGTCGCGGTCGCCGCGGATGAGCCGGACCGCGCCGTCCTCGACGTGGAGCTCGAGCCCGCACATCGCCTCGCACAGCGGGCAGGTGCGGTAGTGCACGGCGCGCGATCCCATCGGCTGCTCCTTCGCGGGCCAGAGGTTACGACCTCGGGCGGCGCGCCGCGGCGGGACGACGGCGCCGATCAGGCCGGCACGAGGGCCTTCGGCTCGGGCTCGCGCTCGTCCTCGACGGCCATCGCGGTGCGGAGCAGGAACCAGAAGGCCAACGTGACGAACAGGTCGATGGTCGCCGCGATCTGGGCCTCGTGGAACAGGAACACCTGCGTGATGAGGATCGACACGAGGAGGCTGGCCTCCAGCCAGCGGTACGCGACACGCCGGGAGCGGAACATCCAGACGAACCCCACGAACGCCAACGTGAAGGAGATGGCGACCGACACCGTGATCACCCACTCGCTCACCGTGTGGACGCCGAAGCCGTAGAGCGCCTCGTAGCTGACTTGGGCGGCGTCGTTCGCCGCCAGCAGCACGAAGAGGCCGGCGAAAACCAGCGCGAAGCCCGACGATCCGGTCCAACGCTCGATCCAGTCGCGCGCCGCGCGGGCGACCCGCGTCGCCAGCCGGGGCTCAGCTGCCGGGACGGTCTCGAGCTCAAGGAGCACGCCCTGCAGGCGTGTCCCGGCGTGGCCGTCGTCCAGCTCGACCGCGTCGAGCATCGTGACGGCCTCGGCACGCCGCGGCTCCTCGAGGGGGCCGAGCAGGCCCTCGCGCAGGACCTCGATGCCGTTCAGGATCGCGGCGTCGGTCTCGTCGCGTGCCCGCCGGACGCTCCGGAAGCCGAAGTACATCACGACGAAGATCACGTAGATCAGGGCGAGCGTCGGCTTGAAGAAGTAGTCGACGTCGCGCGTGATGTACTTCCCGAGCTCGTCCACGAACCAGCCGAAGCCGGCGCCACCGAGGACCGACACGAAGAGTCGTGCGCCCGGCGCGAGCGACGAGATCGCGACGATGAGCGCGATCAGCATCATGAGTCCGCCCCAGATGGCGTGCGAGATGTGGAGCGTCCCGTTTCCGAGCTGCGGATAGCCGGTGATGACGAGGAAGATGCGGTTGGCGAGCACGCCGGCCACCGCGAAGGTGAAGAAGATGTCGAGGTTCCGGCCGGCGTCGCGGCCGGGGATCCACAGGCGACTCACGTTCGTCTCCCCCCTGAGTCCGTCGGGCACGCGCGGGCGCGATCGGACGCTGACGCTACGCCGTGACGTGTCACCGGGGCGCCGGTGCCGCGGTCGATAGCCTCCCGCCCGTGAGCGACGACGCAGCCGATCCCGTCCGGCGGAGCCTCGACGCGTCGATCGGGCAGCCGCTGGGCAGCGGTGGGCCGTCGATCGCGCCGGACGCGGTGAACCTGCCGATGATCCGGCACTGGGTCGACGCGCTCGACGACCGCAACCCCGTGTACCTCGACGAGAAGCTCGCCGTGATGACCCGCTTCCGTGGGCTCGTCGCCCCACCGGCGATGCTGCAGACCTGGACGATGGCCCGGCCGCGCATCGAGGGCATCGCCGAGCGCGGCGGCGCGGCCATGGAGGTGTCGCCCGAGAGTCCGCTGGGCCGCCTCGCCGCCGCGGGCTACACGGCCACGCTCGCCACGAACTCGGAGCTCGAGTTCGTCCGCTACCTCCGGCTCGGTGACCGGCTCTCGTCGCTGGCCGTCCTGGACTCGGTGTCCGACCAGAAGGTGACGTCGCTCGGCACGGGCTACTTCGTGACCTGGGTCACCGACTACCGCACGGACGACGGGGAAGTCGTCGGACGGCAGCGGTTCCGCGTGTTCCGGTTCGCGCCCGGCAGCCCGACGACGACGCGGGCCGAGCGGGGCGGTGGCCGCGCGGCCACGGCCGACGCCGCGGGTGGAGAGGGATCCAACGAGGCGGCGCTGCCCAGCTGGGAGCTCAACGTCACCGCCACCGTCATCGCCGCGGGTGCGATCGCGTCACGCGACTTCATGCCG
>JBPYDT010000110.1:0-17388 GCA_051986275.1 Acidimicrobiia bacterium
CTCCTGCGGTTCGCGTTCCTCGGCCGCCAGCCCCTCTCGCGCGACGAGGCGTTCACCGTGCTCGCCGTCCACAAGCCGCTCGGCGCGCTGCTCAGCGTCATCGCCCACGACTCAGCCCCACCGCTCTCGTACCTCGTGCAGCACGCGATCGTCGCGGTGTGGGGCGGCAACGCCGGGCTCCGGGCGCTGTCCGCGCTCGCGGGCACGGCGGCGATTCCCATCGCCGCCGCGCTCGGTCGACGACTCGGCGGCCACCGCGTCGCCCTCTGGTGTGCGGCCACCGTGGCCGTGTTCCCGAGCATGGTGCTCGCGTCTCGCGACGCCCGCATGTACGCGCTGGCCACGACGCTCGTCCTCGTGTCGACGCTCGCCGTGTGGCGTCTCGTGGAGCGTCCGACGTGGGGCCGCGCCGCGATCTACGCCGCCTGCACCGCGGCCGCGCTCGGCACGAACTACTTCACGGCGTTCGCCGTCGTCGGCCAGCTGGCGGCGATGGTCGTGATCCTGCGCGCCCCCGCGGCGGCGCGCACGCGGGCGGTCGTCGCCGCCGCGGCCGCCGCCGTGCCCCTGCTCCCGTGGCTCGTGTACGCCCGCGCCCAGTTCGGGCACGGGTCGAGCCCGTTCTGGGTGCACGGCGTGGGCGCGTCCACGGTCAGCGGGGTCGGGATCCAGTTCTTCGCCGGACCTTCCCTCGACCCGGGGATCCCCTCGCACGGGTGGCTCGTCGCCCTCCAGGCCGGGGCCGTGGCGCTCGGCATCGTTGCGCTGATCGCGCTCGCCGTGCAGTGGCGCACCGCCGCCGTGGCCCGGCGCGGCGTCGCGTTCCTCGCCGGGTGCTCACTCGGCGGGATGGCGATGCTGCTGGTCGTCAGTGCCTGGCACCCGCTGGTCGAGGCTCGCTACGCGTCGGTCATGTGGGGTCCGCTCGTCTTGGTGGTCGCGGCCGGACTCGCCACGATCCCGTGGCGGTCGGTCGCCGTCGCGCTGGCGGCCGGGATCGGCGCCGCCGCCGTCGTGCTGAGCTTCACGCTCACCCAGCCCGACACGCCGACCCTCGCCCGCCGGGTGAACGCGCGCGTGGCGCGGGGCGACCTGGTGGTCGCCTCGCCGGCCGCCTACCTCCTGCTGCTCCACTACGACAACGCGACGGCGGAGCGCGCGACGCACATCGTGGCCCGGAACGTCCCGTGGTACTGGGGCACGGCAATCTTCCCGCCCGGCGCGGTGCTGCACCACTACCCGGCCGCGCTCGGGACCGTGTTCTACGTCGACGTGCCGGGCCAGCTCCACTCGCTGCGCCCCCCGTCGACGTACGAGGAGGACGGCCCGCGCCGCTGCGACAGCACGATCTGCCTCAGCGTCTACCGCCCGGTCTCGCTCACGATCGTGTCGCCCGAAGGGAACGCCCCCGGCGGCTGACGACTCACACGCAGAGCCGAGCGCCGCGCTCAGAGCGGAGCGGCGTCGCTCAGTGCAGGTCGCGCAGCGGGCGTGACTGGTAGCCCGCGCTGTCGAGGCGCTGCTCGAAGTTCGACAGCGTCGTCTCGATCGCCCCGGGCTGGCCGCCGCGCCCGTCGAGCAGGTAGATGCGGCGCGACCGCAGGCGCGCCGGGAGGTGGTGGACGCGGAACGTGAGGTTGGCGAGCACGAGCTTCGCCTTGTACGTGCCCGTTCGGCAGTAAATCTCGTCGAAGCCGTTGAACCCACGACCCGGCACGAACTCGGTCGGCTTGATGTGGGCGACGCGGTCGATGATCGCGCTCGCCCGTCGGCAGTCGTTGGCCGCCCGCGTCCACGGCAGCGAGGTGTGGGTGCCCATGCCGCCGTTCGCGAGGTCCTCGCCGTGGTGCACCACGAGCGCGAGCGCGGTGGCGGACGTCTGCGCGGTCCGGCCGTCGACGATGACCGTGGCGTGCAGGGCCTCGACGTCGGCGAGCACGGTCCGGTTGTGCAGCTCGTCCGCGGTGAGCCGCACGCCGAGGTACACGGTGTTCTGCACGCCGGCCGGCGGCTTGCTCACGCCGACGCCGAGCGCCGCCGCGCCCTCGACGCCCTCGGTGATCCCGAAGTAGAAGAGTCCTAGGACGACGCCGGTGATGGCGATGACGCGCTCGGGCAGCGACCAGCGCGACGGGACGCGCCGGGCGGCGGCCGCGACCTCGCGCAGCCTCGGGCGGTCGGAGGGCGCGAGCACGGGGCCGGTCTCACCCGCGGGGACCAGGCCGAGGATGCGCTGCGTCGGGTCCTCGGTGAAGAGCGCGTGCCCGGCGGCGATGAGCGCGTCGCGCGCGGGCCCCGGCGTGGTCGCCTCCTCGAGCGCCGCGGCCAGCTCCGGTCGGGTGCGCGCGTAGTGGCTCACGTGCGCGCTGTCCATGTGGCGCGCGTTGTCCTTGCCGTGCCCGGCGATCGGCTGGTAGCTCACGACGGGCAGCCCGGCGGCGAACGCCTCCATGGCCGTGAGTCCGCCGGCGTTCTCGACGAGCACGTCGGCCGCGCCCATCAGCTCCGGCATCTCGTCCGTCCAGCCCAGCACGGTGCCGCCGAGCCCGGCCTTGACCAGGCTGGCCTGGAGTTTCGCGTTGCTCCCGCAGATCGCGACCACGTGGTAGTCGCCGCACGACTGGATTCCCTCGATCACCGCCGGGACGGCCCCGAAGCCGAGCGACCCGGCGACGACCATCGCGACGCGCTCGCTCTCGTCGATGCCGAGCGCGTGGCGGACCTCGGCGCGTGACCGGGTCGGGTTCCGGAACTGGTCGCCGACGAGCGGGCCGGTGCCGATGCTCTCGCGCGCGCCGCGCAGCGTGGCCGCCTGCGCCGAGTCCTCGCTCACCGCGAGATGCAGGTCGATGCCGTCGTGGACCCAGAGCGGGTGGACGGCGAAGTCCGTCAGGTAGGTGGCGACCGGCACGCGCAGACGCTCCGTCCGGCGCATATGGCCGAGCACGAGGGACGCGAACGGGTAGGTGGAGACGACGACGTTCGGTGACGTCTCGACCAGCGTCCGGCACACCGCTCGGCGCGTCAGCAGGCTGCAGAGGAACACGTTGATCCGCCACAGCAGCTGGCCGGCCGAGGCGAGGATCCGGTAGCCGAGCTCGTAGGTCCACGCGCAGCGCCGCAGCTGGAACTCGTAGGTCGTCTTCAGCAGCCAGCCGAGCCCGAAGGGCAGCAGATGGAGGAAGTCGACGATCTCGTAGTCGTGCCCGGCCGCGGCGAGGCGACGGCCCAGCTCAGCTGCCGCCCGATCGTGGCCCGCGCCCATCGAGGCGGAGACGATGAGGACGTCTCTCCGCACGGAGGAAGCGTAGCGAGCCGCTGCCCCAACCCGAGGATTCACTGATTCTGAGCCCGATTCGCGGCCATCGCGGCGTCGGGAGGAGCGCGCCGCCGGGGCCGAGGCGGCCGGCCGCGGCGTCGCCCGGGAGTCGACCTCGGACCGGCTCAGCCGCCGGTGGTGCGCCGGTTCAGGTCGGCGAGCTCCTCGTCGTCGAAGGTCGTGTTGGCGATCGCTCCGAGGTTGTCCTCCAGCTGCGTCACGCTGCTCGCGCCGACGAGCGCGGAGGTGACACGCGGGTCGCGCAGCGTCCACGCGATGGCGAGCTGCGCCGTGCTTTGGCCCCGTCGCGCGGCGAGCTCGTGGAGGCCGCGGACCATCGCCTGGTACGGCGGCGAGATCATTTCCGGGAACAGCGTGGCGCGCTCGCTCGCCCGCGACCCGTCCGGGACGCGCTCGAGGTACCGGTCGGTGAGCAGGCCTTGCGAAAGCGGCGAGAACACGATGCAGCCGACGCCCTCGGCCTCGAGCGTGTCGAGGAGCGCGTCCCGCTCGATCCAGCGGTCGAGAAGCGAGTACGACGGCTGGTGGATGAGCAGGGGCGTGCCGAGGTCGGCGAGGATCGCCGCCGCCTCACGCGTCTGGGCCGACGAGTACGAAGAGATCCCCGCGTAGAGGGCCTTGCCGCTGCGGACTGCCCGGTCCAGCGCGCCCATCGTCTCGGCGACCGGCGTGTCGGGGTCGAAGCGGTGCGAGTAGAAGATGTCGACGTAGTCGACGCCGAGGCGGGTGAGGCTCTGGTCCAGGCTGGCGAGCAGGTACTTGCGGGACCCGCCCTCCCCGTACGGGCCGGGCCACATCTCGTAGCCGGCCTTCGTCGAGATCACGAGCTCGTCCCGGTGACCGCCCAGGTCGGTGGCGAGGATCTCCCCGAAGTGCTCCTCCGCTGCACCCGGGGGAGGCCCGTAGTTGTTGGCCAGGTCGAAGTGGGTCACACCACGGTCGAAGGCGCGCGTGACGATGCCGCGCTGGTCGTCGAGGGGGCGCCCCGCGCCGAAGTTCTGCCACAGGCCGAACGACACGGCGGGCAGCACGAGCCCACTGCGTCCCACCCGTCGGTACTGCATCGCGGGCTCGCCGCTCATACGCTCCTCCTGGGCCGGCGCGCGCGCCGCGTCGCCCGCGGCCGCCAACGTAGCGGCGCCGCCCCGCGCGCTCTTTTGCGTCGCGGATCGCGGTCGCGACCCGTTCGCTACAGTCCCCCGAGCGACCGGCGTGGGGCGGCATGCCGGTCACCTTCCGGGGGGAGAATCGATGGGAAGAGGCGCGCGGATCGTCGCGCTGGCGATCGCCACGCTGCTCGTCCTCGGCGTGGGCGCCGCCGCGGGCGCGGCGCCCCGGGTCAGCTCGGGTCCCGGCAACCCCACCGGCACACTGAACGTCGCCTACGACTTCGCGTCCGAGTTCACGAACAGCTTCGACCCCGAGCAGAGCACCAGCGAGTGCGACACGATCATCACGGGCCAGATCTACGGCTTCCTCACCCGCCGCGACGCGCAGAACAACGTGCTGCCCGACCTCGCGCAGAGCTGGACGATCGGGCAGAACAGCCTCACGCTCGACCTCCGGCCCGGCGTGAGGTTCTCCGACGGCGAGCCCTACGACGCCAACGCGGTCAAGGCGGGCCTGCTCCACAACAAGCCGAACGAGATGTACGGGGCGCTGCACGCTGTCACGAGCATCGACGTGCTCGACCCACTCACCGTGCGGATCAACCTGTCGAACAACAGCGGAGCGCGCCTCATCTACGCGCTGAGCCAGGGCGCGGGGCAGATCCCCGCGCCGAACAGCCTTGCCCAGGCGTCGACGAAGCCGGTCGGCGCGGGCCCGTTCCGGTTCGTCTCCTACTCGTCCGGCAGCGGCGCCACGCTCACGCGCAATAAGGCGTTCTGGGACGCGTCGGGGTACAAACTCGGGGGGCTGAAGTTCGTCCAGGTCGGTGCCGGCCCGCCGTCGGTTCTCGCTTTGCGGTCGGGTTCGGTCGACGTGACCCGGTTCCAGCCCGAGTCCTACCAGACGCTGAAGTCGGACTCGAGCCTCGGCGTCGCGAGCCGGCCGAGCCTCGACTACCTCCAGCTGCAGTTCCGCTTCACCGGTCCCTTCGCGAATCCGCTCGTCCGCCAGGCGGTGAGCATGTCGATCGACCGCGCGACGATCAACAAGGTCGCGCTCGCCGGGCAGGGCACCGTCGCCACGCAGTCGTTCCCGCCGTTCTCCCCCGACTACGTACAAGGGCTGGCCTCCACCTACCGCTTCGACCCCGCCGCGGCGAAGCAGCTGCTCGCCCAGGCCGGGTACCCCAACGGCTTCTCGTTCGACATGGTGATTCCCGGCGGTGGGATCTCGCTCGTCGAGCGCCTCGGCGCGCTCATCCAGAACGAGCTCGCCCAGGCGGGCATCACGGCCAACATCCACCGATCGCTCGGCAGCGACCTCTACACCACCTACCTCTTGCGCAAGCAGGGCAACGCCCTCGCCGCCGAGCAGAACGACAACCCGTTCCCGCCGATCGTGCTGTGGGGCCAGTTCGCGGCGGACGCGTTCAGCGCCCAGCAGACGAACGCGGTGAACCCGCAGATCAACGTGCTCATGCAGCAGGCCTTCAACACCGCGGACCTGAACACGATCAACGACCTGGTCCGCCAGGCGAGCGCGGTCGACGTACAGCAGTCGCTCGAGGTGCCGATCGCGTTCATCCCCCAGCAGATCGCGTGGAGCCGGTCCCGCGTCGGCGGGCCCGTGAAGGCGCCGCTCAGCACCTGCTCGCCCGACGACCTGACGGGCGTGTACGTGAAGAGCTGACGCGTCAGGCGCGGGGTGTTTCGCCGGCGACGAGCACGGGCACCGGCGCGCCGGCGAGGCGGGGTCCGTGCTCGTGGAGGTGGCAGCGCACGACGGTGCCCGACGGCGTGGTGAATGGCGGTGGCTCCTCGGTGCGACAGATGTCCATCACGTGGGGGCAGCGGCCCTGGAAGTGGCAGCCCGGTGGGGGGTTCAGCGGGCTCGGCACCTCGCCGCGCAGCACGAGGCGCGGGGTGCGTCGCTGCTGCACGGGGTCGGGAATCGGGATCGCCGAGACGAGCGCCGCGGTGTAGGGGTGGGTCGGCGCGGAGCTGACCTCGCCGGCCGGTCCGCTCTCGACGATCCGGCCGAGGTACATGACGGCGATGCGGTCGCTCATGTGGCGGACGACGGACAGGTCGTGCGAGATGAAGAGATAGGCCATGTCGTGCCGGGCCTGCAGCGACATCAGCAGGTTGATGACCTGCGAGCGGGTCGAGGCGTCGAGGGAGCTCACGGGCTCGTCGCAGAGCAGCAGGTCGGGCTGGAGGGCGAGCGCGCGGGCGATCGCGATCCGCTGGCGCTGCCCACCGGAGAACTCGTGCGGGTATCGGCGCAGCGCTTCGGCGCCCATCCCGACCTCGTCGAGCAGTGCCGCCACGCGCTCGTCGCGCGCCCGGCGGCGGAGCCCCTCGTGGACGACGAGCGGCTCGCCGACCGTTTCGGCGATCGTGGCGCGGGGGTCGAGCGATGAGAACGGGTCCTGGAACACGATCTGCAGCGCCCGGCGGCGTCGCCGCAGGTCTTGCGCCGAGAGCGTCGCGAGGTCGGTGCCGTCGAGCGTGACGGTCCCTGCGCTCGGCTCGAGGAGCCCGGCGACGAGCCGCACGACCGTGGACTTGCCCGACCCGCTCTCGCCGACAAGGCCGAGCGTCTCGCCGGCCGCGACGGTGAACGCAACGTCGTCCACCGCGACGATCTCGCCGATGGTGCGGCGCAGCACCGCGCTGTGCACCGGGAAGCGCTTGGTCAGTCCCGCGACCTGGAGCAGCGGCGCGGGCTCGACGGGTGCTCGATCGCCGTGCGAACGACGCGCGGGCGCGTCCGGCCCCGTCTCGGCCATCAGCGTCGCTGCACCGGCGAGGCGCAGTTCGTCGGCGCGCACGCACCGCCACGCCGTACCGGCACCGGCGACGTGCAGCACGATCGGCTCGCGCCGGCACTGGTCCTGCGCGTACGCGCAGCGGGGGTGGAACCGGCAGCCTGCCGGAAACGCGCTCGGGCGCGGCACCCGACCGGGGATGGTGCGCAGGTCCCCACCGGTGTCGACTGTCTGGGGGAGCGACCCGAGGAGCGCCTCGGTGTACGGGTGGCGCGGCCGAGCGAACAGCCGGTCGCGCCCGGCCTGCTCGACGACCTGCCCGGCGTAGAGGACGGTGACCCGGTCGCACAGCTCGGCGACGACGCCGAGGTCGTGCGTGATGAAGAGGACCGCCATCCCGAGCTCGGCCTGAAGCCGGCGCAGGAGATCGAGGATCTGGGCCTGGACGGTCACGTCGAGCGCCGTCGTTGGCTCGTCGGCGATGAGCAGCCGCGGCTCGCAGGCGATGGCCATCGCAAGCATGGCGCGCTGGCGCATCCCGCCCGAGAACGCGTGCGGGTAGTCGCGGGCGCGCCGCGCCGCGTCGGGGATCCCCACGAGGTCGAGCAGCTCGACGACGCGCGCCCGGGCGTCGCCCCGGCTCGCGCCGCGGTGGACGCGCAGCACCTCGGCGATCTGGCTGCCCACGGTGTACGCCGGGTTGAGGCTCGTCATCGGCTCCTGGAAGACCATCGACAGCTGGTCCCCGCGGAGCCGGCGCATGGCCTCCCGGTCGCCCGTCGGGAGCACCTCGCCGCGGAAGCGGATGGCGCCGCTTGCCACGCGGGCGACGCGCCGGGGGAGCAGGCCCATCGTGGCCAGGGCGAGGACGGTCTTGCCTGAGCCGCTCTCGCCGACGAGGCCGAGCGTCTCGCCGGCCGCGACGTCGAGATGGGCCCCGTCGACGACCCGGAGCCATCCGTCGTCGCCCCGGAACTCGACGCTCACGTCCTCGACCGACAGGAGCGGCGTGGCGGGTGCGGCGCGGGGCGCCTCGAGGGTCTCGGTCACCGTCGCTCCAGCCCACGGCTCGCGTCGCGCCCGAGGGCGTCGCGGAGCCCGTCGCCGATGAGGTTGAACGCCAGCACGGTGATCACGATGGCGAGACCCGGCGGGATCATCGGCCACGCGGTCTGGAGCACGAAGTTGTAGGCGCTCTGCAGCATCGTCCCCCAGCTGGCGTTCGGCGGCTGCACCCCGAACCCAAGGAAGCTGAGGCCGGCTTCCGCGAGCAGCGCGTACCCGAAGCTCAGCGCGACCTGGACGATGAGCGGCGACGCGACGTTCGGGAAGATGTGCCGGCGGATCATCCGCACGGGCCCCACCCCGACCGATCGCGACGCCTCGACGAACCCCTCCTCGCGGACCGCGAGGACCTGGGCGCGGATGATGCGCACGAACCCCGGCACGAACACGACGGCGATCGCGAGCGAGACCGTGAGCAGGTTCGGGCCGAGCAGTGCCGAGACGGCCAGGGCGATGGTGAGCGGCGGGAACGTGAACAGGGCATCCATCACGCGCATGGTCACCGAGTCGAACCAGCGGCCCACGTAGCCGGCGACGAGCCCGAGCGGGATCGCCACGAGGAGCGCGAAGAGCACCACCTGCACTGAGACCTGGAGCGAGACCCGCGCCCCGGCGAGGACCCGGGCCAGGACGTCGCGCCCGAGGTCGTCGGTCCCGAGCCAGTGCGCCGCGGAGGGACCGGTGTTCAGCAGGTTCGGGTTCTGGGCCGTCGTGCTCTGCGCGAACGCGGGGCCGATGAGCGCGGCGAGCACGATGACCGCCAGCACGGCGAGGCCGACCATTGCGGCCCGGTTCCGGCGGAACCGCCGGACGACGAGCTGCCAGCTGGCCGCGTTCTCGGCGAGCTGGGTCGCCTCAGCCTCGGCCTCGGGCTCGGGGACCGCCTCGGCGGACGCCCAGCTCATGCGAGACGCACCTTCGGGTTGAGGTACGCGTACAGCACGTCGACGAGCAGGTTCACGACCGCGAACGTGACCGCGACGACGAGCGCCACGCCCTGGATGACGGGCAGGTCCTTCGCCGTCAGACCGAGATAGAAGTACTGGCCGAGGCCGGGGATCGAGAAGATGTGCTCGAGGATGACGGTGCCGCCGAGCGTGTAGGCGAACATGATCCCGAGCACCGTGACCGGCGCGATCGCCGCGTTCTTCAGCGCGTGCTTCCCGATGATGTAGCGCTCGTGCAGGCCCTTCGCTTCGGCGGTCCGGATGTAGTCCTGCTCCATCACGTCGGCGATGGCGCCGCGCAGCTGGCGGGCCAGCGTTGCCGCGCCGCCCAGCCCGGCCGCGATCCACGGAAGCACGAGATGCTCCGCCCACTGGGAGGGTGACTGCGAGAACGGGACGTAGCCGATCGCCGGGAGCAGGTGGGTGTTCACGGCGAAGACGACGATGAGGATGATCGCCAGCCAGAAGTCGGGGACGGCGAGCATCGTGCTCGACGTGATGGTGATGATCCGGTCCGCGATCGACCCGGGACGAGTGCCGGCGAGCACGCCGGTGGGGGCGCCGATCAGGAGCACGACGATCATCGCGCCCAGGGCGACGCTGAACGTGACGGGGAACTTGCTCGCGATGCTCGACGCGACCGCGTCGTGGTGGAACAGCGAGTACCCGAGGTTGCCGTGCAGCGCGTTGACGAGCCAGTGCCAGTACTGGGACAAGAAGGGCCGGTCGAGACCGAGCTGGTGGCGGACCTGGTCCACCTGCGCCGGCGTCGCGTTCTGCCCGCCGGCGAGGACGCGGGCCGGATCACCGGGGATGAGCAGCGTGAGGCAGAAGACGAGGAACGAGACGATGAGCAGGAGCGGGATGAGCGACGCCAGGCGCCGCAGGATGTAGCCGATCACCGCGCGACCCTGCCGCTGCTCGGCGGCCGAGGCGTCGTCGCCGACGTTGGGCGGGCGGGTCGGTCGCGGCGCACGTCAGCCGGTGAGGAGGTCGGCCTTGAACTCGCTCCGGTTCGTCGGCGTGCAGTCGAACGTGCCCGGCTTCGTCGGGTCGACGCGCGCGAAGCATTCGTTGCGGACCTGGAGCAGGACGAAGCAGGGGGTCTGGCGCCGCGGCGCGATGTCGATCGTGCCGAACATGCCGTCGGCGTTGAAGCTCGTGATCGAGCCGAGCGCCGACAGCAGCGCGCTCCGCGTCAGGCCGTTGGTGCCGTGGGCCCGGACGACGTCGTTCACCGCGTCGCGGAAGAGCAGTGAGGCACCCCAGCCGTAGGCGCCGAACCCGTCGACCTTCGAGCCGACGTAGTGGACGTAGTTGGCGAGGGCCGCGTTGGCCTTCGTCTCCTGGAACGGCAGGAACGACAGCCAGATGTACTCGCCGTTCACCGCGGTGCCGCCCTGTTCGAGGAACTGCTGGCTGTAGCAGGCGCTCGAGCAGTCCCACACGAAGGGGGTCGTGGTGAGACCCTGCAGCGTCGCCTCCTTCCGTAGCGACACCGTCGACGAGTACGCGCTCGTGCTCTGCGCGTAGTTCGACCCGGCGTTCTTCAGGTCCTGGATGAACGGGTCGTAGCCCGACTGGGGGGCCAGCGCCGAGATCCCGCGGGTGGCGTCGTTCTTGACGCCGCCCGTCTCGGCCGCCACCGCGAGCGCCTGGCCGGCCACCGCAGCGCTCTGCAGGTCGTTCGAGTAGAGGAACCCGCCGTGCAGGTGCTTGGCGACGTGGGCCTCGTAGTAGCGGATCGGGCCGGAGTTGCCCTGATAGGTCTGCGGGTGGTTGTTCACCGTCGGGCACAGCAGCTGTGGCGGGTTGATGGGATAGGTGACGGGCGAGCATTGCTCGGCCACCTCGGTGGTCACGACCGCGAGGTCTGGGAGCCCGACGGGGCGGCCCGCCTGGTCGGGGCAGCTCACCATGTCGCTCACGTTGTTCAGGAACAGCGCCGCGGTGCCGACGAGCGCGAAGTCGTTGTGGCACGCCTGGATGATGGCGTTGCGCGCCTCGCTCTCGCTCAGGTGAGAGTCGATGAAGTCGACGACGACCTTCCGGCCGGCGAGCCCGCCGTGCTGGTTGATGTAGGTGGCGAAGCCCCGCACCGCGGCCACCGGCCCCGCGAACAGGCCGGGTTGCAGCGGGTTGTCGACGTCGGCGACCACCGCGACGCGGATCGTGGTCGCCGTCACGCCCACCTCGGTGGCCTGGGCCTTCGTCTGGGCCGCGGTGGGGATGCTCGCCCCGGCGAGCGCGAGCCCGACGATCGCGAGCAGCGTGACGAGCTTGGATGCCATCGCGTCCCCCCGGTCGCCGTGGCCGATCATCTTGGCCCGACCGGACGCGACGCGCCCGTCAGCGGCTGCCGGGCGCGCTTGACACGGCGTCGGCGCGGCTCGAGGTGAGGGGCTCGAGGTCGGCGAGTGCCCGCACCGCCCGGATGGCCAAGGCGACGAGCGTGAGCGTCGGCCCGTAGCCGGTCGAGGTCGGGAACACGGACGAGTCGGTGACGACCACGTTGTCGACGTCGTGCACGCGCTGCCACGGGTCGCAGACGCTCGTCCTGGGTTCGGTCCCGAGACGCGCCGTGCCCATCACGTGCCGCGAGATCGGCGTGGGGTCGCGCTGGCGGCGCCCCCGCGCGTCCTCGAGGGGCGGTGAGGTGATCCAGAACGTCGACTGCGCGCCGGCATGGCGCAGCACGGCCTCGAGGCGGGGCGCCCAGTGCGCGGCGCACGAGGCCTCGTGGCGGTGCGGTGCGTAGGTGACGCGGCCGGCCGGTACGCCCCACACGTCCTTCACCGAGGGATCGAGGTCGACCCGGTTCGTCACCTGGGGGAGGTCCTCGCCCTGCATCGTGAACGCCGCCATGCGGTCGCGCATCGGCGACTCGAGCATCGCCCGGGTGTGCGCCTCGCCCCACGGCGAGTACATCGCCTCGACGACCGGGTGGGACCCGCCGCCGTGCTCGACGATCCCGCCGCGGAAGTACGGCAGCCCCGCGTCCCGCGCCGCCTGCATCGCCTCGGCGTCGGGGACGATCGGGTCGTCCATCAGGTGCGTCACCGAGCGGCCTCGGTACGCGTGGAGCCGGAACGGGAAGATCCCGAGCACGTACGTCTGGAGGTGGTACATGAGGTAGCGGCCGACGACGTCCGGGTTCCCAACGCCGCTGCGGAGCAGCAGCCGCGGCGTCTCGAAGGCGCCGGCGCCGAGGACGACGCGGCGGGCCGAGACCTCGTGCGTCGCACCGTCGCCGTCGAGGTAGCGGACCCCGCGGGCTTGCCGGCCGGTGCCGTCGAGGACGATCTCGGTGACGTAGGCCTCGGGGCGGAGCTCGCAGCGCCCGGTGCGCAGCGCGCGGCGCAGCATCGCAACCGGGTCGCCCTTCGCCTCGATGGGGCAGCCGAAGAACGCGCAGAACCCGCAGTTGTTGCACGCCGGCCGCCCGTCGTACTCGACGCTGTTGACGCCGGTCGGCGCCCGGTAGGGGTGGAACCCGAGTTCGGTCGCGGCCTCGGAGGTGAGGCGCGCGCAGTACATGTCGGGTCCCGGCGGCATCGGGTACGGGCCGGAGCGCCACGCGGCGAACGGGTTGCCGCGATGGTCGCCGGCCACGCCGACGACCCGCTCCGCCGCCGAGTAGTAGGGCTCGAGCTCGTCGTAGCCGAAGGGCCAGTCGACGAGGTCGGCGCCCTCGATCGGGCCGAGCTCGGAGCGGGCGTGGAAGTCGACCTCGCGGAAGCGCGGCAGCTTGCCGTCGGCGTGGAAGCCGCCACCCCCGACGGTCGACGGCAGGTTGTTCACGCCGCCGACGTGGATCCGGTCGCCCTCGCCCTCCCGGTGCCGGAACGTGCGCGGCTCGAGGAAGGGGTCGGGCCCGAGGAAGTGGCGGGTCAGGAACTTCAGCTCGTCGTTGCTGACGTGGCCGAGCGGCGCGTACGGCGCGTCCAGGTCGAGGAGGTGGTTCGCGCCCTTCTCCAGCATGACCACGGACCAGCCCGCGCCGGTGAGCACCTCCGCGGCGGTCGCGCCCGCCGGCCCCGTGCCGACGACCACCGCGTCGGCGTCGACCTCAGCCACCCCGACCCTCAGGCACGGCTCTCGACCTCGGCGTCGGGGAACCCGCGGGGCTGCACGTCGCCCGGGTAGCCGATGGCGCGCCAGCCGGCGAGGTCGCGGTTGCCGCCGTACTCGGGTGCGCCGTACGCGCCTTCGCAGGCGTGCTGGTAGAGCAAGGCGCGGAACTCCGGAACGTCGGCCAGCCGCGCGTCCTGCGCCGTGGTGTCGAGCGCGGCGAAGTCCGCGCCGAGCGTCGCGAGCCCGTCGCGGTACGCCGCCTGCCAGCCGCGAACCGGACCGTTGAACTCGCGCTCCGGCTCGCCCTGGGAGCCCTCGATGCGGGTCCGCCACGCCAGCTCCTCGACGCGGGTGAGCGGCAGGAACCGGCCAAAGCCCGCCTCGCCGCCGGCGCGCCCCGAGAACGGCCCCCCGGCCCAGATGCGCGGCGGGTCGACGGCGAACGCATCGAGGAGGCCGTCGATGTAGTCGGCGCAGCCGAGCGCTTGCCCGCCGGGGTGGTCGTCGGTCGGCGGGATGAGCCGGTCGCACGCCGCGGCGATCACCGCGTGCTCGTCGGCGGTGAAGAACCCGCCGCCGGGAGCCGGCACGTCAGAGCTCGAGCTCGTAGTTGGCCTGGTCGTCGACCCGGGCGCGCGCGCCGGGCGGCACGACGAGCACGGTGAACGGCTCCTCGACGAGCGCGGGCCCGTGCACCTCGGCGCCCGGACCGAACGCCGCGCCGTCGTACAGGGCCGCGTCGACGAACCCGTCGCCGAAGTGGGCCGGGCGGCTGCCGCGACGCGCCGAGTCGGCGACCGCGAGCCGGCCGACCTCGGCGAGCTTGTCCGGCTTTGGGGTGCGGCCCCGCGTGACGAGCCGGACGCCGCGCAGCACGGGCTGCTGGTTGCGGAACGAGAAGCCGCGGTCGTGCTCGTGCTGGTTGTGGAACCGTTCCGCGAGGTCGAGCAGGCCCGCCTCGCCGAGCTGCTCGGCCTCGGGCACGGGCACGCTCATGTCGAAGTTCTGGCCGGGGTACGCCATCTGGGCGTACAGGCCGAGCTCGACGTCGGCCTCGGCGAGGCCCATCGGCTCGAGCTCCTTCGCCGCCTCGTCGCGCAACTCCGACATCAGCGTGCGGACCCGCTCGAGGTCGACCTGGGACAGCGGGACGACGTACGCGCGGACGAGGTCGATGACGTAGTCGGCGACGAGCACGCCGAGCGCGGAGAACGCGGGCGCGGCGCGGGGGACGACGACCCGGTCGATCCCGAGCTCGCGGGCCACCGCCCAGGCGTGCACCGGGCCGTTGCCGCCGTAGGCGATCATCGCCAGCGTGCGCGGGTCGGCGCCGTGTGACGCGAGGACCCGGCGCGTGGCGTTCGCCATGTTCGCGTTCACGATCCGCTCCACGCCCCACGCGGCGTCGACCGGGTCGACGCCGAGCGGGTCGGCGACGTCGCGTTCCAGCGCGGCACGCGCGGCCTCGACGTCGAGGTGCATCCGGCCGCCGGCGAACCCGGTCGCCGGCAGGTAGCCGAGGACGGCGTCGGCGTCGGTCACGGTCGGGTGCTCGCCGCCGCGTCCGTAGCAGACGGGCCCGGGGGTGGAGCCGGCGCTCTCGGGGCCGACGAGCAGCGCACCCTGGCGCACCCGGGCGATCGACCCGCCGCCCGCGCCGACGCTCTGCACGTCGACCATCGGGAGGCCCAGGTAGTACCGGTACCGCCAGTTCCAGTCGGTCTTGATCTCGGGCTGCCCGTCGCGGACGAGGCACACGTCGAAGCTCGTGCCGCCCATGTCGACCGCGACGAAGTCGTGGACGCCGACCTGGCGGGCGGCGAGCGCCGCGCCCATCACGCCGCCGGTCGGGCCCGACGCGAGCAGCGACACGGCACGCTTCGACACGTACTCGGGCGGCATCACGCCGCCGGTCGACTGCATGATGAGCAGCGGGCCGGCGTACCCCGCGGCGCGCAGCTTGGACTGCAGGCTCTCGACGTAGCTCGCGATGCGGGGAGCGACGTACGCGTTCACGAGCGTGGTGGAGACGCGCTCGAACTCGGGACCCCGCGCCATCACCTCGTGCGACAGCGAGACGTGCTCCACGTCGGGGAACTCCTCGCGGATGATCTCGGCGGCGCGTCGCTCGTGCGCCGGGTTCACGAACGAGAAGAGGAACATCACGGCGACCGAGCGCACGCCGAGGTCCCGGAGGCGTCGCACGCCGCGGCGGACGGCCTCCTCGTCAAGCGCCAGGATGGGCTCGCCCCGGTAGTTCATCCGCTCGGGGATCGGGATCCGGGCCCGGCGGCGGGCGATCGGCGGCGGCGCCGGGTACGACGGGTCCCAGATCTCCTCCTTGTGGACCCGGCGCATCTCGATCTCGTCGCGGTGCCCCTCGGTGACGAGCAGCCCGGTGGGCGCGCCGTTCATCTCGATCATCGTGTTGTCGGCGGTGGTCGTGCCGTGCACGAGGATCTCGAGCTCGCCGCACAGCTGGCTGAGCGGGACGCCGACGCGCTCGGCGAGCTGGGTCAGACCGTTCATGACGCCGCTCGACTGGTCGTCGACCGTCGTCGGGGTCTTGTCGAGGACGACGTCACCGTCGGGGGTGACGCAGAGCAGGTCGGTGAACGTGCCGCCGACGTCGACGCCGAGCCGGTATCCCATCGTGGGCTGGGGGAGGGGAGCTCAGGCTCGCATCGACGCGCGGCGCGCCTCGGTGGCGGCCTCGTCAACGGCGAGCGTGAGGTCCTCAAGCGAGCCCGAGAGCACGACGCCGTAGTCGCCGGCCGCGCCCTCGACGCTCACGTACTCGTCGAGCACGTCGTCGAGCACCGCCTGCGGGTCACGGTCGAGCGGGTCGCCCCAGCCGCCGCCGCCGCCGTAGTCGTACATGATCCGTTGCCCGGCGCTGAGCGGCACCCACTCGGCGGTGTGCTTGACCTTGAACGGGTCGTCACTGCCGTAGCGGATGATCATCTCGTTCGGCGCGCCCGGCTTGCCGCCACAGATGCCCGGCATCGGGTACTTCATCCCGACGACGTACGTGTAGACCTTGGCGTCGACGAGCACCTCTTTCTCGTAGTGGCTGCCGCACAGGCCGCGCCACTGCCCGGCGCCGCCCGAGTCGGTGCGGTAGTCCCGTGACCACTGCACGTGCGGGAAGAGGCTCTCGTTGATCTCGGCCGTCGCCTTCCACAGGTTCCCGAACGACGCGTTCTGGGCGCCCCAGGCGTCCATGCCCTTCGCCGCGTTGCACCAGCCGGCGTACACCTCGGCCGAGTGGTCGGTGAAGGGCTGGCCCGTCCGCGGGTCGACCCCTGTGATGATCGTGGGGATCCCCGTCTTGTAGGTCTGCGGCACGGCCTTGTCTGACAGCACGTCCTGCATCGCCACGGCGATGACCTCGCCGACGTCGGCGCCCGGGTGGTGCGTGCCGGCGCTGACCGGCTTGCCCGGGTGCGGGTTCAGCACGCAGCCCTGCGGGACGACCAGCTTGATCTGGTCGAAGAACCCCTCGTTCTTCGGGATCTCGGGATCCATCATGGCGGCGATCTGGGCCACCGTGTACCCGCGCGTGTTCCCGTAGGTCGACCAGGCTTGGATCTCCTGGCGCGTGTCGCTGCCCGTGTAGTCGATGGTCAGCTCATCGCCCGCGACGGTCAGCTTCACGTGCAGGTGGATGTCGGGGTTCCCGAGCGGGTCGTGATCGACGTAGGCGTCGGCCTCGTAGACGCCGTCGGGCCACGACGAGACCTCCTCGCGGAAGCGCTTCGCCGCGTAGTCGATCATGACGTCGACGCTGCCCTCGACGGCGCCGAGCCCGAAGCGGTCGATGACTCCTCCAAGGCGGGCCGCGCCGAGCTGCGCCGAGCCGATCTGGGCGCGCAGGTCGCCGATGTAGTCGGGAATGCGGTTGTTCGCCTGCAGCGCGTACAGCACGTCGCGCCGCTCGACGCCCCGGTCGAGGACCTTCACGACCGGCCAGCGCACGCCCTCGCCCCAGATGTCGCTGGCCGTGACGTTGTACCCGCCGGGGACGCCGCCGCCGGTGTCGCCGTGGTGGCACTGGATGCTGGCGATCAGCACCATGCGCC
>JBPYDT010000111.1:0-6153 GCA_051986275.1 Acidimicrobiia bacterium
CCCTCGCCGATGGCCGCGTAGTCCGCGATCGGCGTGGCGGTGCCCTCGGAGTGGGGGAAGTCGCTGCAGCACATGAAGAGACCGCCCGCCTGCTTGCGCAGCCGGCTCGGGCGCTCGTAGGAGAACGCGGCCACTCGCACCTGGCGGCGGAAGTACTCGCTCGGCTTCATGGACAGCCGAGCGAGCGGCTGGCCGTTCAGACGCGCCGTGAACTCGACCGCGCCGTCGAGCATCAGCAGGTACATCGGCACCCAGATCGCGCTGAGCTCGATGATCCCGAGGCGCAGGTCCGGGTTGCGGTCGAGCACGCCGTTCACGATGAGGTCGGTCACGGCGAGCGCGGGCGGCGTCCAGAGGAACACCGACTCGACGGTCGGGACGAACGCGTCGTCGGGCTCCGTGTACCACGCGTCCTCGAAGATCCGGGGCTGGTCCGCGACGTGGAACACGGGCGTGATCCCGTGCTCGACGAACGCCGACCAGAGCCGATCGTGGTCGGGGTGCGACAGGGGGCGGCCGTTCACCGTCGCCGGGGCGATCATCCCCAGGCGGACGCCGGTCGCCGCCAGTCGGGCGAGCTCCGCCTCGAGCCACGCCGGGTCGCGCAGCGTGAGGTGGGCGACCGGGTGGAGCCGGCCGCGGCCGTCGCGGACCACGCTGCCGCACCAGCGGTTCCAGGCCGACATGTTCGCGGTCAGCGCGGGCAGCGAGCCCGAGAGCCGGCGCTCCCAGAGCAGCCCGAAGTTCGGGAACAGCACCGCCGCGTCCAGGCCGAGCGCGTCGAGGCGTCCGACGCGCGCCGTGGGCTCCCAGTAGTCGTCGGGGAGCGCCTCGTCGTAGTTGTACGGCGCGGGCGCGCCCTCGCGCCGGTGGCGGCGCTGGTCGCCGAGCACCGTCGTCTCGCCGGGGTGCTGCACGTCGGCGATCTCGAGCGGCTGCTTGCCCCAGCGCACCCAGGCGTAGCCGAGGTCATCGTCCTCGATGCGCAGCGCCTGGTCGCGCATCCCGGGATCGATGTGGTCGGCCCACACGGTCCGCGACTCGTAGAGATGCTGGTCGCAGTCGATGACGGCGGTCACGGCCACCCCCTCCCGGATGGCCATCCAGTGTGCCACAGGCCCCGCGCGCGGCCTCTGGGGCGCCGGGTCGCGACGCGCGCCCGCGCCTTTATGCTGTGTTCGTGGCCGTGATCGCCGAGCCACTGGTCCCCGTGCCCGCCGCGCCGGAGGGAAGCCAGTACCGGCATGTGCGCGTCACGCCGCTCACCACCGCGTGCGGGGCGCTCGTCGAGGGCGTCGACCTCGCGGCCGACCTCGACGACGCCGTGATCGCCGAGATCCGGCGCGCCGTGCTCGACCACCAGGTCGTCGTTTTCCAGGGCCAGACGCTCACCCCCGAGCGCCAGGTCGCGTTCAGCCGGCGGTTCGGGCCGTTCAGCCCCGTGCCGTTCATCGAGCCGACTCCGGAGGACCCCGAGGTCATCGCCGTCGTCCGCGAGGCCAGCGAGACACAGCCGTTCACGTTCGGCAGCCTGTGGCACTCCGACTTCTCGTTCCTCCGCGAACCGCCGTTCGCGTCGATCCTCCACGCCCTCGCGGTGCCCCCGGTCGGCGGCGACACGCTGTGGGCCAGTCAGACGCTCGCGTACTCGACCCTGTCGTCGGGCATGCGCCAGCTGCTCGGTGGCCTCGTCGGACGGCACAGCGCGGTGAACGCGTACTCGCCGAAGATGCAGCCCATCCACGACTCGTTCACCGGGATGGTCGTGCACACGAGCGACGACGCGAACCGCGTTCAGCGCCACCCGGTGGTCCGCCGCCACCCCGAGACGGGCCGGCCGGCCCTCTTTGCCAACGCGCAGTACACGGTGGGGCTCGAGGGGTTCGCGCCGCACGAGGCGAAGCCGCTCCTCGACTTCGTCTTCGAGCACGCGGTGCGGCCCGAGTTCAGCTGCCGGTGGCGCTGGTCGGTCGGCGACGTCGCCTTCTGGGACAACCGGGCCGTGCAGCACATGGCGATGGCCGACTTCACCGGCCACCGGCGGGCGATGCACCGCACGACGGTCGCGGGCGACCGTCCGGTCGGCGTCGCTTAGGGGACGCGCGCCGCGCCCATCGGCTGACCCCAGATCGGGCCGATGTGCACGTCGTTGCCCGTGCCCCCCGCCTCGAGGATCCGCCCGTCGCCCACGTAGATCGCGACGTGCTCGCTCGCGGCCACGCCCCAGAACAGGAGGTCACCCGGCTGGGCGGCCGAGATCGGGATGTGGGGCAGCATCGCGTACTGCGCGCCGGAGTAGTGGGGGAGCTGGAAGCCGGCGGACGCGTACGCGGCCATCACGAGCCCGGAGCAGTCGTAGGCGTTGGGGCCGGCCGCGGCGTACACGTAGGGCTTCCCGAGCTGCGCCCGGGCGAACGCGATCGCCGCCGCGGCGAGCGGGCTGACCGGCGGCAGGTTCGGGTTTGCGCCGGGGTCCCCGTCGTTGCCGGAGGCGCTGAGCTCGGCGGCGGCCTGCTGCTGCTGCAGCTGGGCGACGAGCAGCACGAGCTGGCCCTGGACCTGGTTGAGCGTCGCCTGCTGCTGCGCGGTCGCGGCGGCGAGGCTGGCCCGGGTGCTCGTCAGCTGCTGGACGTCGCCGGCCGCCTGGTCCTGCGCCTTCTGGGCGATGGCCTCCTGCTCGTTCAGCGCCTGCTTCGTCGCGTTCAGCTCGCTGATCAGGTGGTTGTCGATCGCGGCCTGGGACGCGGCGTACTTCTGGCCGACGAGCAGCTGCTGCGCGTCGCCGAAGTCGAGGGCGTTCAGCGACTCGCCGTTGATCGCGCCCTGGTACTCGCTGACGGCCCGCGAGCGCACCTTGACCCGCACCGCGCTGAGCTGGGCCTCGTCGGCCGCGACCTTGGCCTGGGTGTCGGCGATCGTCTGCTGCGCCTGCTGCAGTCGGAGCTGCGCCGCGTCGTACTGCTGGCCGAGCGAGTCGAGCTGGACGTTGTTCGCCGCGATCTGGCTCTGGAGCGTCGCCGCCTGCTTCATCGCGTCGGCCAGCGGGTCGGCGCCCGCGGTGCCGCTCGCCACCACGAACGCGATGGTGACAACGAGCGCGATGAGGCCAAAGGGACGAGTGTGACGGGGCACGAGTCGTGCAGGGTAATGGGTCCCGCGTGCGCGAGTCCACGATGTGCCCGGACCCCCGTGATACCAGCGAATCCCGGCGGTGAAACGTCGCCGGTAGGGTCCCGAGGCGACCGGGAGGGGCGATGCTGGCGACGGAGACCCTGCTCGAGCAGGCCGCCGAGCGGAGCGGGCTCGACGACTTCGGTCCGCCGACGTTTCGCGTCGGGCTGGAGCGCGTCGTCGACGGGCTCGCCCACGAGGCGAACCTGAACGAGGTCGGGGAGGCGATGGCACCTGAGGTGCTTCTCGGCTACCTGCGGTCCCGCCTTGAAGTGACCGACTGGCACCGGCGCCACCCCGAGATGGCGGCCGCGCCCGTCACCCCGCCGGTCGTGATGATCGGCATGGGCCGGACGGGCACGACGATCCTGCACGACCTCCTCGGCCAGGACCCGGCGAACCGGGTGCCGCGCACCTGGGAGGTGGACCGGCCCTGCCCGCCGCCCGAGACGGCGACGCGAGACACCGACCCCCGCATCGCCGAGGTCCAGGCGCAGCTCGACGTGCTGGACCAGGTCCACCCCGAGTTCCAAGCCATGCACCCGACCGGGGCCCGCCTCGCCCAGGAGTGCATCCGCATCACCGGGTCCGAGTTCGCCAGCCTCATCTTCCTCAGCCAGTTCCGGCTGCCCGCCTACTTCGACTGGCTGACGCACGAGGCCGACCTCGGTCCCGCCTACCGCTGGCACCGCCAGTTCCTCCAGCTGCTGCAGTGGCACGACCCGGGCGAGCGGTGGGTCGTGAAGTCCGGCGCGCACCTCTGGTCGCTCCCGGCCCTCGTCGCCGAGTACCCCGACGCCTGGTTCATCCAGACCCACCGCGACCCGCTGCGCGTCGTCGCGTCGCTGTCGTCGCTCTTCGCCACCGTCCGCCAGGCGGCGAGCGACGACGTGACGATCGCCCAGGTCGCCGACGACTGGACCGACCCGATCCTCGACGCGCTCGACCTCGCCGTGACGGCGCGGGAGGACGGCACGGTCCCGGCCGACCGGGTCGTCGACGTCCAGTACGCGACGTTCGTCACCGACCCGATCGCGACCATCCGCGACCTCTACGACCGCTGGGGGATCGAGCTGCGCCCCGACGTGGAGCAGCGGATGCGCGCGTTCCTCGCCGACCACGGCCAGCACCAGCACGGGGTGCACCGGTACGCCTTCGCCGACACGGGCCAGTCGGCCGACCGGATCCGGGCGCGCGCTCGGCGCTACTGCGACTACTTCGAGGTGCCCGAGGAGCCCCTCCGCTGATCTGAGTACCGCCTACTCATGCCGTCGGGCGCCTCGGCTGCGATCCTCGAGGCGAGCCCACAGGCCACGGGGCGACGGGCTCGACGTCACCACCAGCAACGGCCGCCACGTGGGCGACCAGCAAAGGAGCACCACCGTGGGACTGTTCAAAGGCGCACGTGACGCAATGCAGAACGCCCAAGGCATGGCGGCCGGCGCAAATGCTGCGGCGCAGCAGCAAGTCGCGGGCCTGCAGGCCGGGCTGACGCCCGGCAGCTACGACCCCAACGACCCCGCGTTCGCGCCCATCGAGGGCGTCGACCTCGACGGGTACGCGAAGGCGGTCGCGGCGATCACGAAGTCGGGCGCCGGCAACGAGGAGGAGGCGGCGAAGGTCGCCGAGGGCAACGGCATCCCGGCCGGCAAGTGGAAGACGGTGAGCGACGGCTGGGTGGCGCGGATGCGCGAGAGCCGCGCCGTCATGAACCGCTACGGCGTCATCTACGGCCAGTACTGATCGTCGACGAGTCGAGCGCGCGGGCTCGCGGCCGGGCGGCGGCCGCGAGCCCGTGTCGCGTCTAGGACGCCTGCCGCTCGCGGACCTCGACGTGCTGCAGCTCGACCATGAGGGGCAGCACGAACCCGATGTAGGCGCTCGTGAGCGTGTAGTCGTGCGTCGGCCCGGACGTGACCCTCGACGCGATGTCCACGATGCGGACCCGGTCGTCGGCGGCGGCCCGGGCTTTCGCCCGGTCGACGATCGCCTCGAGCTCGTCCCGGGTCTCCACCTGGAGCCCGAAGTGGTCCGACGACGGCGCGACGACGTACGGGTCGGCCGGCAGCAGGTAGACGAACTGGGCGAACACGCCGGTGTAGAGGATGAGCGGGTTGCCGCGCTCGCCGCTGTTGTCGCCCTCGCGCCAGCCGAAGACGTCCCCGTAGAAGTCGAGGAGCTCGGCGCGGCCGGCGTCGTCGAGGATCGCCGGGTCGACGCTGATCGCGACGTGGTTCAGGACGGGTCGACTCATACGGACACCTCCGGTCGGACGAGCACCTTGGCCGGCACCTCGCCGCGCGCCAGGCGCTCCATGGTGGGGAGCAGCGCGTCGAGGCCGACGTCCGCCGGCTCGACGAGCAGGTCGACGGGCAGGCGGCCCGAGGCGAGCAGGTCCAGCGCGGGCGCGAAGCCGGCCGCGTCGTAGTTGTACGCGCCGATCGCGGTGAGCTCGAGGATGATCATGCGGTTCTGGTTCACGCGGGGCCACTGGCTGCCGGTACCGACGAACACGAGCGTCCCCGCGTAGTCGAGGTGGTCGAGCGCGGCCTCCGCCGCCGCGGCTCGGCCGGAGCACTCGAACGCGACCGTGAACGGGTGCGCCGCGGTGCGACCCATCGGCACGGGCCCGAGGTCGTCGGGCGTGATCACGGCCGACGCCCCGACGGCGAGGGCGCGGGCCTGCCGCGCCGGGGCCGGCTCGGAGACCGTCACGTCCGTGACGCCCTCGCTGCGCAGCACGGCGAGGACGAGCAGCCCGACGGGCCCGCCACCCGTGACGAGGACGCGGTCGTCGGGCGTGACGCCGGAGAGGTGGACCGCGTGCAGCGCGATCGCCGTCGGCTCGGTCAGCGCCGCCGTGCGCAGCGAGAGGCCGTCCGGGACTCGCAGGAGGCGAGGCACGGCGGTCGTGACGTAGCGGCAGTACGCGCCGCGGAAGCCGAGCAGGTCCCGCTCGCCCCGGCGCAGGCACACCGACGG
>JBPYDT010000112.1:0-4937 GCA_051986275.1 Acidimicrobiia bacterium
GGCGCGTCGGTCCGGCTGCGGGTCTCGGCGATCGCGGCGCGCAGCTGGTCGAAGTCCATCGTCCCCGACGCCAGGATCCCGAGCCCGCCCGCGTTCGCCGTCGCCGACGCGAGGCGGGGACCGGCGACCCACCCCATCCCGGTCTGCACGACCGGCACGCGGATGCCGCACAGGTCGCACAGCTCGGTGTGAAGCGTCGGATGCATCAGCTCGGGATCTCGCGGTCCCGCTGACCTGCGGGGTCGAGCACGTCGCGCAGCAGCGCCAGCTCCTCGTTGGTCGGCGCACGCGTCGTCGCAACGTCATCGGGAACGACGAGCGGGAACCCGGTCGCGTCCTGGACGGTCTCGACCGTCACGCCCGGGTGCAGGCTTCGCAGCCGCATCCGATGGTCTTGAGTCTCGAAGTCGAAGCACCCGAGGTTCGACACGACGCGGCGGATCTCGTGGAACCGGGAGGCGCTGGGTCCGGCGGTCGCGGCCCGGTCGTAGCCGACACCCGAGACGCAGTCGACGGCCGGGACGAAGACGCGTGTCGAGTGATTGGGCACCCAGTAGCTCGTCGGGTCGTTCACCGTGTTGCCGGGCGCGCCGCGCACGCCGAGCAGCTGCGCCTTCGGGTGCGCCCAGGGCCCGATGCAGGCGATGTTCTGGTTGCCGTACTGGTCGACCTGCGTCGCGCCCATCATCACGTGGCGCCGACCCGACCACACGACGTCGAACATGTGCCCGAACGGCAGCCAGCCCTCGACCACCTTCGGCGCGTCGTCGTCGCCGAGCGCGATCGGCGCGCCGAGCGCCAGCGCGTCGCCGTCGGTGTACACGAGGTCGGGCTCGAACGTGCAGGCCGCGAGCCGCGCCCCCAGCACGGGGATCGTGCCGATCGGGCTGGCGACGATCTCGCCGTCGCCGCGGAACGCCTCGGCGCACGCCACGACGCACACGTCGGCCCGGGTCGCGTCCGTCACGTCAGCGCCGCCTCCGCCTGGCGGCGGTAGTCGGTCTCCGGGAGGTCGACCCAGCGGGCCCGGAACGCGGCCCACGCGTCGGGGTCGCTCGCCGACGCGGCGTACTCGCGCTGGACCGCCTCGTCGCGGGGGTAGTCCGGGAGGCAGTGGGTGAAGTGGGCGCCCAGGGGTGCCTCGACGACGCCGTCGGTCCAGAGCCGGCCGACCTTCACCGTCTCCGGTGACTCCGTTTCGACGAGCGCACCGGGCTCGAGGACCTGCTCGCAGGACACGAACGTGCGCGTCGCGGCCTTGGCGAAGACGTCGTCGAAGTACCAGTCGGCGCCCAGGTACTGGGCGTTGCCCCGCCAGTCGGCGCGGTTGGCGTGCAGCAGCGCGACGTCGAGCGGCAGAGCCGGCATCGCGACGAGCTCCTCGCCCCCGTAGGGCGACACCACCGTCTTCATCGTCGGGTTGATCTCGAGGATCGCGGAGCCGAGCCCGGCGCGGCACGGCAAGAACGACACCCGCATCGCCGCGGCGCGCAGCCCCCACTGCAGCATCCCCTCGTCCAGCTCCATCGCCTCGACCGTGCCGGCCTGGCGGGCGGCGCGGAAGTGCGGCTCGAGCGGGATCGTGTCGAGCGAGACGAAGCCGTACACGATCTTGCGGGCCTGGCCGCTGGCGCAGAGCATCCCGATGTCGGGCCCGCCGTAGCTGACCACGGTGAGATCCGACAGGCTCGAGCGCAGGATGGCGCGCACGATCGACATCGGCTTGCGCCGTGACCCCCACCCGCCGATCCCGATCGTCATCCCGTCCCGCAGCTCGGCGACGACGTCCTCCTCGGTGAGGCGCTTGTCGCGCGTCATTCGGACCGCCCGACGATCGCGGCCCGCGCCTGGTCCGGCGCCGGGGTGAGGTTCAGCTCGAAGACCAGCCCCATCTCGCGGCGGAACGAACGCCGCGCGTCGACCGGGTCGATGGCGTGCAGCGACGCCCGCGCCCGGCGCAGGACGAGGGGGCTCTTCGCCGCGAGCGTCGTCGCCACCGACCGGGCGGTCGCCACCAGCTCGTCGCGGGGCACGACCGCGTCGACGCCGCCCCACCGGGCCATCTCGGTCGCGGTGACGCGGGTCCCCGAGTAGGCGAGCCAGCGGGCCTTCTTCTCGGGCACGAGCCGGCTGAGCTGGGTCGCCGTGCCGAGCCCGCCGGCGTCGACCTCCGGGAGCCCGAACGTGGCGTCGTCGGCCGCGACGACGACGTCGGCGCCCCCGACGAGCCCGACTCCGGTGGCGAGGCAGAACCCGTGCACCGCGGCGACGACGGGCGCGGCGCACTCGTCGACCGCGGCGTAGGCGTCGGCGCACGCCCGCGTGACCTCGATCACGGCGCGGGGCCCGCCGTCGGTCATCTCGTGGACGTCGACGCCCGCGGCGAAGCCGCGGTCGACGGCCGAGCGCAGCACCACGGCACGCGTCTCGGGCTCGTCGCCCACGTCGCGCACGACCCGGGCGAGCTCGCGGAACGCGGCCGACGAGAGCGCGTTCACCGGGGGCACGTCGAGCACCACGTCGGTGACGCCGGCGACGACGCGCTCGGTGCGGATCGCCATTGGGCGGACCCTACCGCCGAGGCCGCGCGCCCGGGCCGAGGATGACCCGCGGGCTCGGACGCGCCGGCCAGTAGGTTCGCTCCGTGGACCCGCGTGCCGACCTGAAGCAGGAGGCGGCCGAGGCTGCGGTCGGCGAGATCCGCTCGGGCATGGCGGTCGGGCTCGGCACGGGCAGCACCGCGATCTTCGCCACCCGGCGCGTGGGCGCGCTCATCAAGTCGGGCGAGCTCCAGGACATCGTCGCGTTCGCCACGTCGACGGCGACGCGGCGCGAGGCGGAGGCGCTCGGGATCCCACTGCTGGCCGACGAGCTGCCCCGCGACCTCGACGTCACGATCGACGGCGCCGACGAGGTCGATCCCGCGCTCGACCTGATCAAGGGGGGCGGCGGCGCGCACCTCCGCGAGAAGCTCGTCGCGCAGGCCACGCGCCGGGAGCTCATCGTCGTCGACGACTCGAAGCTCTCGCCGCGCCTCGGGACGCGCCATCCGGTGCCGCTCGAGGTGCTCGAGCTCGGGTGGTCGTCACAGGACCGATACGTCGCGTCGCTCGGCGGCACGGCGCGGACGCGCCTCGCGCCCGACGGCCGTCCCGTCCGCACCGATCAGGGCAACCTGATCCTCGACGCCGACTTCGGGCCGATCGACGACCCCTTCGGGCTCGCGGCGGCGCTCGACAACCGGGCGGGGATCGTCGCCCACGGGCTGTTCCTCGGCCTGACGAGCGCGGTCGTCGTCGCCGGCGCCGACGGGGTGCGCTGGCTCACGCCTCCTGGAGCCGGCCCCGGTTCCGCCAGCGGAACAGCGCGTACGCCGTGAGGCCGGCGGGCAGCGGGAGCCAGAACGAGACGAGGCGGTAGCTGAGCGTCGCCAGGACGGCGTCACCGGCGGGGACTCCGGCGAGGGCCAGCACACCGGCGAGGCCGGCCTCGACGAAGCCGAGCCCGCCGGGGGTGATCGGGATCATGCCGAGCACGGCACCGGCGGCGTAGGCGAGGAGCACGATGCCCGGGTCCGGGCGCGCGCCGACCGCGGCAAGGGATGCGAGCAGCGCCGCGTAGTCGAAGGCCCACTTCCCGGCCGACGCGAGCAGCGCCTCCCACCACTTCTTCCCCAGCGCGCGCGTCACGAGGTCGCGCTCGGCGTGCAGGCGCTGCGGGAAGTCCGTCACCGGCGGGTGGTGGCGCAGCACGAGGTTGCGCAGCGCCTGGATGACGATGCCGATCCGGATGATCGCCCGGTCGGAGAGGACGAGCACTGCGCCGACCGCGACGAGGAGCACGAACGCGCCGAGCCCGACCCACGCCGCCTCCTGGAGGCCGGGGCTGAGCGGCGCGCCGAAGAGCGAGAGGAGCAGGCTGAGCACCGGGATCGCGGCCAACGTCGCGAGCTGCATCAGGGTGACCGCGGTGAGCGCCGAGCCCGCCGCCGGGGCGTCGATCCCCGACGCGTACAGCATGCGGTACTGCAGCGTCGCGCCCGCCGCCGCGCCGGCCGGGACCACGCGGCTGAGGGCGTGGCCGGCCAGCTGTGAGGTCGCGATCGCGAACCAGTGGCCGGCCCGCAGCGCGAGGGCGATGAGCCACCAGACGCAGACGATGCTGAGGCACTCGGCGACGACGGCCACGGCGATCCACGCCAGGTCGATGTGCGCGAGCCGCGGCCACGACGAGAGCACCTCGCCCAGCGTGGGGGCGAAGAGATAGAGGACGACGAGCGCCGCGACGAGGAGCACGACCCGCTGGGTCGCTTTGCCCCAACGGGCGGCCCGCCCGGGGGCCTGGACGCGCATGTCGTCCACGGTCACCCCTGGACGGTACCGATCGGAAGCCGGAGCGGCCCACCCACTCGGCGTAGCGTGCCGCCGTGCGCTTCGGGCTGCTCGCCCCCTGCGAGGGGTCGTTCCTGTCGTCCCCCGACCGCATCGGCCCCTACGCGCAGGCGGCCGAGGAGGCGGGCTTCGAGTCGATCTGGGTGTTCGAGCACGCCGTCATCCCCGCGGACTACCAGTCCCGCTATCCGTACAACGCCGAGGGGCGGATCGCCATCGAGGACGACGACCTCCCCGACCCGCTCGGGCTCCTCGCCTATCTCGCCGGCGTCACCACCCGGCTTCTGCTGGGCACCGGCGTCCTCATCCTCCCGCAACGCAGCCCGGTGATCTGCGCCAAGGAGTGCGCCACCGTCGACCGGGTCTCGCGGGGCCGGCTCCGCCTCGGCATCGGGGTCGGGTGGCTCCGCGAGGAGGCTGAGGCGGTCGGGACCCGCTTCGAGGACCGCGGCGCGCGCACCGACGAGTACATCGAAGCCATGCGAGTGCTGTGGCGCGAGCCCGAGCCCACGTTCCACGGGACGTACACCCACTTCGACCGGGCGA
>JBPYDT010000113.1:0-2825 GCA_051986275.1 Acidimicrobiia bacterium
CGAGCGGCGCCGGGTCGAGCTCGTACCAGCGGCGCTGCGCGTCGCGGCGCACCCGCACGAGCCCGGCGTCGCGCAGGACGCGCAGGTGCTTCGAGGTCCCGGGCTGGCTCGTGGGCAGCCGGTCGACCAGCTCGCCGACCGAGCGCGGGCCCGCGCGCAGCAGGTCGAGGATCCGGCGGCGGGTCGGCTCGGCGAGCACCTCGAACGTCGCGGTCATCCCCCCTAGATAACCAGATACTTATATAACTGTCAAGACATCTAGGCAGGGCGCGGGTGTCGCCGGCGGCCGGGCTCGCGGGGCGGGAGGGCGCGGATGCGCGCCGCCTGCTCGAGGTTGAGGTCGGCGCCGAAGCGCAGGAAGTCGCGGATGGTCCGCAGCTCCGCCGCCGTGTGGCCCGCGAGCCAGGGCGTGCCGCCCTCGCCGAGCGGCGCGTAGAGCTCCCACACCGCCTGGCGGGCGGCGGCGGTGAGCTCGACGAGCACGCGGCGGCGGTCCTCGTCGTCCCGGACCCGGCGGACGAAGCCGGCGCGCTCCAGGCGGTCGACGAGCGCGGTGATCGCCCCCGGGCTGAGGTGACAGGCCGCGGCCAGCTCGCTCGCGGTGAGGGGCCCGCGCTCCTCGAGCACGTCGAGGCCCCGGCCGTCGCTGCGGTTCACCCCGACGTGGCTGGTCGCCGCCTCGTCCATCTCGTCGACCGCCCGCTGGTACGCCCGGTTCGCCGCGTCGAGCTCGACGAGCAGCCGCACCTGCTCCTGGGACATTTCCTTTGACACTCGAACCTTTCGATGCTTAAATCCTACGGTAATCGAAGAGCCTACCAGGGAGGGCCCCGCATGACCATGACCCCCATCCTCGAGGCGCATGACGTGACGAAGCGCTTCGGCTCGGTCCGCGCCCTCGACGGGCTCGACCTGAGCGTCGACCCGGGGCAGGTGGTCGCCCTGCTCGGCCCGAACGGCGCGGGCAAGACGACGTTCGTCCGCGTCGTGGCGACGCTCACCCGCCCCGACGGGGGCACGGTCCGCGTGGACGGCCACGACGTGCTCGCCGCGCCCGACCGGGTCCGGGGCCTCATCGGGCTCGCCGGCCAGCACGCGGCGGTCGAGGTGGCGATGACCGGGCGCGAGAACCTCGAGATGGTCGCCCGCCTCTACGGGGCGAGCGCGGCCGACGCCCGCTCGAGCGCGGCGCGGGTGCTGCGCCAGCTCGACCTCACCGAGGCGGCGGACCGGCTGGTCCGGACGTACTCGGGCGGGATGCGGCGTCGCCTCGACCTCGGCGCGAGCCTCGTCGGGGCGCCGCGCCTGCTCCTCCTCGACGAGCCGACCACCGGCCTCGACCCGCGCAGCCGCATCGAGCTGTGGGACGCGATCCGCGCCCTGGTCGCGGCGGGCACCGACGTCCTGCTCACCACGCAGTACCTCGACGAGGCCGACCAGCTCGCGGGCCGGATCGTGATCGTCGACCACGGGCACGTCATCGCCGACGGCGCCCCCACCGAGCTGAAGGACCGGGTTGGGCGGAGCGTCGTCGAGGTCCACACGCGCGGCGTGGCCGACCTCGACGCCGCGGCCCGCGCGCTCACGACCCTGTCGGCCGACCGCCCGGTCGTCGACCACGCGACGCGGCGGCTCTCGGTGAGCGTCGACGCCGGCACCGACCAGCTGACCGCGGCCGTCCGGGCGCTCGACGACGCCGCCGTCGTCGTCGACGACATCGGGCTGCGCCGCCCGACGCTCGACGAGGTGTTCCTGACCCTCACCGGGCAGCCGAGCACCAACGGCGACAACGCCCCCGACCACCTGAGCGAAGGAGTCCCCGCATGAGCACCGTGACCACCGGCCTCACCCGGCCCGCGCCGGCCCCGCGCGCCACCGTGTTCCGGAGCACCCTCGAGATCGCCAAGCGCACCGTGCGCAAGTTCGTGCGCACGCCGCAGCTCGTGGTCGTCGGGACGATCCAGGGCGCGCTGTTCCTGCTGATCTTCCGCTACGTCTTCGGCGGCGCGATCCACCCCGCGGGTGGCGTCTCCTACGTCGACTTCCTCGTGCCCGGCTACGTCGTGACGTCGATCCTCTTCTCGGGGATGGGCGGCGCGGCGGGGATGGCCGAGGACCTCGAGCAGGGCTTCGTCGACCGGCTGCGCAGCCTGCCGATCCGCCGCGCCGCGGTGCTCGCCGGCCGCTCCCTCGCCGAGACGGGGCTGCTCACGTGGAGCCTCCTGTTCACGATCGCGCTCGGCTTCGCCGTCGGGTTCCGGGTCCACGCCGACCCGCTGCACGTCGCGGCCGCCTTCGGCCTCTGCGTCGTCTACGGGTTCGCGTTCACGTGGCTGTTCCTGCTCATCGGGCTCGTGTCGGGCACGGCGCAGGCCGCGCAGGGGATGTCGATGCTCGTGTTCCCGCTGACGTTCGTGTCCAGCGCCTACGTGCCGGTCAGCACGATGCCGGGCTGGCTCCAGCCGATCGCGAAGCACCAGCCGATCACCTACATGGTGGACACGGTGCGGGCGCTCTGCCTGGGCGCGCACGGCCACGCCCTGCTGCCCCACGCCACCGCCCACTACCTCGTGCCGTCGCTCCTCTGGAGCGCGGCCCTGGTCCTGGTGTTCGCGCCGCTGGCGCTCTGGCGCTTCGCCCGCACGTGACCGGTTCGGGCGCGTCGGGTCCCTAGGTTGCGGTCGACGAGGGAGACCGCCATGCCCGACGCGCCCGTCCTCAACCAGCTGAACCTGGTGGTGGCCGACATGGACGCCACCGTGGCCTTCTACCGGCGGCTCGGCCTCACGATCGACGCCGAGCCCGGCGCGCCCCACGTGGCGGTC
>JBPYDT010000114.1:0-10954 GCA_051986275.1 Acidimicrobiia bacterium
GCACACCGATGCCGTGGCGCGCCGCGCCGGGCGCCGGCTTCACCGACGGGTCCGTCACCCCGTGGCTGCCGATCGGGGACCTCGCGGCGGCGACGGTGGCCGACGAGGAAGCGGATGCGGGCTCGGCGCTCCATCTCACGCGCGGGCTGCTCGCGCTCCGCCGCGAGCTCGCCGACTACCGGGACGGCGCCTACGCGACCGTGGCCGCCCCGACGGGCGTGTGGGCGTGGCGGCGGGGCGAGCGCGTGCTCGTGGCCGTCCACCTCGCCGACGGCGACGCGACGCTGCCCGACGTGGTCGGGCACATCCGGGTCGGCACGGACTGGCGCCGGGACGGCAGCCCGGTCAGCGGCCCGCTGCGCCTCGGCCCCTGGGAGGCCGTGGTCATCGAGCTTTGCTGACCGCCTCGGCGCCCTCGGCCTCGAGCAGGCGGCGCTTGCGGGCCGGGCCGAGCCCGTAGTTGCCGATGCCGCCGCTCGCCGGCACGACCCGGTGGCACGGCACCACGACCGGCACGGGGTTCGCGCCGCACGCCGAGCCCACGGCGCGGGACGCGCTGGGCGAGCCGACGGCCGCGGCCACCTCGCCGTACGTGCGGACCTCGCCCACCGGGATGCGGCGCAGCTCCTCCCAGACGCGGCGCTGGAACGCCGTGCCGAGCACGTCGAGCGGCAGGGTGCCCGCGGGGTCGCGACCGTCGATGCGGCCGACGACGTCCTCGACGACCGCGGCCAGCCCCGCGTCGTCGCGCACGAGGTCGGCGCGGTGGAACTCCTCGGCGAGGTCCTCCTCGAGCGTCCCGGCGTCGTCGCCGATGTCGATCTTGCAGAGCCCGCGCTCGGTCGCGGCGACGAGCACCGCGCCGAGCCGGGAGTCGGAGACGGTGTACGCGATCGTGGCGCCCGCGCCGCCCGCCTTGTAGGACGCGGGCGTCATCCCGAGGTGGTCGTGCGCGCCCTCGTAGAGCCGGCTCGTCGAGCCGTACCCGGCTTCGAAGAGCGCTCCGGTGACGTTCCCGTTCCCCCGGAGGCGCTCGCGGAGCCGCTCGCGCCGCAGCGTGTCCCCGTACTGGCGGGGCGTGACGCCGAGCGTGCGGTTGAACGCGCGTCGCAGCTGGTCGGGGGAGACGTCGAGCGCCTCGGCGAGCTCCGGCGCGGTCGGGATGCGGTCGTCGGTGGCTTCGATGAGGCGGCAGGCCTCGGCTACGAGCGTGGTGGGCATGGGGTCCATTGGACGCCCTTCCGGGCGGTCCCGCTATCCGTTTCCGGCGTGGCTGGCGGTCCAGTCGCGCAGGACGTCGGCGGTCCAGGTGTTCACGATGCGCTCGGTGGGGATCCCGGCGGCGGCAGCCCGGTGCGCGCCGAACACCTGCCACTCGAGCTGCCACGTGGCGTGGGCGTCGGAGTCGATCGACACCTTGAGGCCGCGCTCGGCGACCTGGGCGAGCAGCCGGCTCGGCGGGTCGAGGCGCTCGGGTCGCGCGTTGATCTCGATCGCCTTGTCGTGCGTCGCGGCGGTGCCGAAGACCGTGTCGGCGTCGAAGCGCGACTCGGGCCGCCCCCGCCCCGCGACCATCCGCCCGGTGCAGTGGCCGAGCACGTCGACGTGCGGGCTCTCCAGGGCCCGCACCATGCGCGCCGTCATCGGCGCCTCGTCCATGCGCAGCTGGGAGTGCACGCTCGCGACGACGAGGTCCAGCCCGGCGAGCAGCTCCTCGTCCTGGTCGAGCTCGCCGTCGGTGAGGATGTCGACCTCGATGCCGGTGAGGATCTGGAAGGGCGCGAGCTCGGCGTTGAGCCCGGCGACGACGTCCAGCTGCTCGCGCAGCCGATCGGCGGACAACCCGTGCGCCACCGAGAGCGAGCGCGAGTGGTCGGTGAGCACGAGGTAGTCGTGGCCGAGCTCGGCCGCGGCGCGTGCCATCGCCTCGATCGTGTGCCCGCCGTCGGACCAGTCGGAGTGGGTGTGTAGGTCCCCGCGCAGCGCGGCCCGGATCGGGCCGGCGAGCGCCGTCGGCGGTCCCTGGTCGGGCTCGACGCCCTGCACCTTCGTCAGATAGTCGGGGGTCTGGCCGGCGAGCGCCTGCTGGATGACCGTCGCGCTGCTCGCGCCGACGCCGGGTAGGTCGGTCAGCCGTCCCGACGCGGCGAGCGTCTCGAGCTCGGCCGCGGGCAGGTCACGGATGGCGTCGGCGGCGCGGCGGAACGCCATGACCTTCGGGCGCGCGTTGCGCACGCGCTGCAGCTTGTCGGCGATGCGCTCGAGTGCCTCGACCGGGTCCACGCGCTCGACCGTAGCGTCCCGGCCGCGGCGCGCCGCCCCGACGCTCAGGCGCCCGCGTGGGTCAGCCGGTTGACGACCGCGTTGACGATCGCGGGCCCCTCGGGGATCGTGGCGCTGGGGTTCGTGAAGGTGAACCCGACGAACGCCCGGCCGACCCGGACGCCGACCTCGTCGACGACGAGCGTGCCCTGGCCGGGGATCGTGATCACGGATTCGTAGCCCGCGCGCTGGTCACCGCCTTGCACCCCGCTGAGGGGGGCGAAGGGCCCCACCTGGCCCTGGCCCCCGAGCTCGTGCGCCAGCAAGGTCTGCAGGCACTGCACCGCGCTGCCGCCGAGGACCGGGGTGACGTAGCGCGTGGCGGCCGCGGTGCTCTTGAAGGCGTACACGGTGTCCTCCGCCAAGGTGCCGCCGCCGTTGCTCGGGTCGTTGAACTGGGGTGACAGCTTGAACGGGTTCTTCCGCGCCGCGGTGACCATCACGCGGTACGCCTGGCACGTCGGGAGCTTCTTCAGCTGCGACAGGCCGGTGTCCGGCTGCTTCGTCGACTGCCACGTCGCGGGGACGTCCGACGCGGCGACGACGCCCGCGTTGAGGAGGGCTTGGTCCTTGCTCGACGCCGCGCCCGCCGCACCGACCGGCGCCGCCACGGCGAGCAGCGCCACGATGCCCGCGATCTTGATCAGGCCGCGCACGCGCCCTCCCTCCACGACCCGCCCGTGTGTCAGGAAGCGGGCTGGCGAGTCACCACAGCCCTTCCTCGGACCCTAGAACGTCACGCCCGCCCGGCGATGTCAAGGGCTCAGACGGGCTCGGGGGTGAGCGCCTCCATGTCGCGCGCCGTGACCCGCTCGCCGCAGGCCGGGCAGGTGAGCTCCGGCTGGACGATCTGGCCGCAGCTTCGGTGCCGCAGGGTGATCGGCAGCTCGGCGTCGTCCGCCATCCATCGGTCGCCCCACCGCAGGAGCGCCACGAGCACGGGATAGAGGTCGATGCCCCTCTCGGTCAGCCGGTACTCGTAGCGGTCCGGGCGATCGGAGTACTGGCGCTTCTCGAGCACGCCGTCCTCGACGAGCGAGCGGAGCCGCTCGGCGAGCACGGGCCGGGGCGCGCCCGTCCGCGCCTGGAAGTCCTCGAAGCGGCGGGTGCGGTAGAAGGCCTCGCGCAGCACGAGGAGCGTCCAGCGGTCGCCGACGACCGACAGGGCGCGGGCCACGGAGCAGTTCTGGGTGCCGATCTCGCTCCAGCGCACACCCGTGACGATAGTCACCTTGCGTTCGAAAACCAAACTTACTAGGTTCCGAAAGTGAACTATGGACGTCGTCGCGCCGGCCGAGCCGATGAGCGGGGTGGAGCTCCTGCGGGCGTTCCAGGGGCGGGGCCCGAGCGGGATCGCCCGGCTGCTCGGCCTCGCCATCGCCGACATCGAGCCCGGACGCGTGTGCCTCACGCTGCGCACCCGGCCGGACTTCGCGAACCCGCACGGTGGCCTGCACGGCGGTGTGACCGCCACGCTCCTCGATTCGGCGATGGCCTGCGCCGTGCTGAGCGCGCTCCCGCCGGGCGGGCGCTACACGACCGTCGATCTCGCCGTGACGTTCCTCCGGCCGGTGGACCTCGACGGCGTGACGCTCACGGCTGACGGCGAGGTCGTGCACGTCGGACGCCGGATCGCCACGGCGGAGGGCCGGGTGAGAGACGAGGCGGACCGCCTCGTGGCGACCGCGACGACGACCTGTCAGGTGCTGGAAGGTGTCCCATGAGGCTGCGTGACCGCCGCGACACGACGCGCAAGGCGGAGGCCCTGCGCTCGCTGCCCGGCTTCGCGGCATTGGCTGACCGCGACCTCGCCCGCCTCGCGGTGGTCTTCGACGAGGTCCGCGTCGCACCCGGAACCGTGCTGGCGCGCGCCGGCCAGGTCACGCACGAGCTGATCTTCGTCGTGGAGGGTGCGGCGTGCGCCACGAACGAGCGGACCGGCGCGCGGGCGCGGCTCGGGCCCGGGCAGTGGGTCGGCGACCTGGCGATGCTCGGCCGGCGCGCCGCACCCGTCACCGTCGTGACCGACACCGACGCGCGCCTGCTGGTCGCCGGGCCCGGGACGGCCCGTACCGCGCTGGCTCACCCCACCGTGCTGCACCACGTCGCGACGAACCTCGCCAGCCAGCTGCTCGACCCGCCCGCGACGGTCGGCCGTCTCGCCAGCTGACGCCGCCCGCCGAGAGGCAGTCCTAGAGTGACTGACTCCGGGAGGGATGACCGAGTGGCCGAAGGTGCTCGCCTGCTAAGCGAGTAGGGGGTGATAAACCTCCTCGAGGGTTCAAATCCCTCTCCCTCCGCCAACGCACGGCTCGACGATGGCCTCCGCTGACCCCGCCGCCTCGCTGCTCGAGCTCGGCGCGGCGACCCTCGGCGAGTCCGGCGGCCGGGCGATGCGGGCGCGCGTTCACGCGATCTGGCCGGGTGCCCGCCTGGCCGCCCCCGCGTTCGCGGTCCGCTGCAGCCCCGGGGACAACCTCGCGGTGCACGTGGCGGTCACCGCGGCGCCGGCCGGGTCCGTGCTCGTCGTCGACGTCGGCGACGTCCCCGAGCTCGGCTACTGGGGCGAGGTGCTCACCACCGCGGCGGAGGCGCGCCGGCTCGTCGGCCTCGTCATCGACGGCTGCGTGCGGGACGCCGCGGCGCTCGAGGCGCACCGCTTCCCCGTGTTCGCGACGGGGATCGCCTTGCCCGGCGCGACCAAGGCGCGGCCCGGCGAGGTCGGCGCAACGTCGCGCGTCGGCGGCGTCGAGGTGGCGTCCGGCGACTGGGTGGTCGGCGACGCCGACGGGGTGACGGTCATCGGTGCGGCGAGCCTCGGCCGCGTCCTCGAGGCGGGCCGCGCACGCGCCGACAAGGAAGCAGGGTTCTTCACCGCGTTGCGGCGCGGCGCCACGACCGTCGAGTTGCTCGGCCTCGACACGTCGCCGATCCAGCGCCCGCCCGAGATCTAGGCGGTCGCGACCGGCGGCCGCCGCTCCGACCACGGGTGCGCCGCCTCCAGCTGGCTCGCGACCCGCAGGAGCACGTCCTCGCGCCCGTACGCGGCGACGAGCTGGACGCCGACCGGGAGCCCGTCGGGATCGTGGGCGAGGGGCAGGGAGATCGCGGGCTGGCCGGTGACGTTGAACGGCATCGAGAAGCCGGCGAACGCGCCCATCCGGCTGAACAGGTCGGTCACTTCGGCGGGCGGCCCGATGTAGCCGAGGGGCGGCGTCGGTGCGGTCACGGTCGGGGTGAGGAGCACGTCGTGGTCGGTCCACCAGGCGGCGACACCGCGGGCCCACCGTTGGGCCCGCTCCATCGCCGCGACGTACATGGGGGCCGGGATGGCGCGCCCCGCGTCGCCGAGCGTCGAGTTCCAGGGCTCGACGTCGTCGGCGCCGAGCGGCCGGCCGAGCCGCTGGGCCCACCGGTCGAGCTCCCGGCCGATCCACACCGGCATCATCACGGCGATCGCCTCGCCGTAGCCCGGCGCGTCGAGGGCGGGCAGCGCCGCCGGCTCGACGGCATGCCCGAGGGCCTCCAGCTGCTCCGCCGCGCGTCGCACTGCGGCCGCGCCCGCCGCGAACGGCGCGATGTTCGGTGCGTCGATCCGGAAGCCGATCCGGAGGCGACCGGGGTCGGCGCCGACCTCGGCGGTGAACGGCCGGGCGGGCGCGGGCGCGGTGTACGGGTCGCCGGGGGCCGGGCCGGCGATCACGTCGAGGACTGCCGCGGTGTCGCGCACCGTGCGCGTCAGCACGTGCTCGTGGGTGGTCATCGCCCAGTACTCGCCGTACTCGGGGCCGAGCGTCCCCCGGGCCCGGCTCGGCTTGAGCCCGACGAGCCCGCACATCGACGACGGCATGCGGATCGAGCCGCCCATGTCGTTGCCGTGCGCCACCGCGACCATCCCCGCCGCGACCGCGGCCGCGGACCCGCCGCTCGAGCCGCCCGGGGAGCGGCTCAGGTCCCACGGGTTGTGCGTGGGGCCGTACGCCAACGGCTCCGTCGTCGCGGAGGACGCGAGTTCCGGCGTGTTGGTCTTGCCGATGATCACGAACCCGGCGGCGCGGAAGCGCTCGACGAGCCACGTGTCCTCGCGCTCGACCCACCCCGCCGCTTTCAGCGCGCGCATCCCGCAGTGATACGGGTCGCCGGCGGTGTGCGCGACCGCGTCCTTCAGCAGCATAGGGACGCCCCGGAACGGTCCGTCGGGCAGTAGCCCGCCGGCTTCGGCGCGCGCTTTGTCGGACCGGTCGTAGATGACCGCGTTCAGCTGAGGGTTGAGCGTCTCGACGCGCGCCAGCGCGGCGTCGACCAGCTCGCTCGGCGTCGCTGCGCCGGAGCGCACGAGCTCGGCCTGCGCGGTCGCGTCGAGCCACGCCGTCTCGTCGGTCATGCCTCCCCCTTCGCCGTGACGAGGTTCGGGGGACGCTCGCCGGCCAGCACGGCCACGACGCCGTCGCACGCCGTGCGAGCCATCTGGGTGCGGGTCGCCTGGGATGCCGAGCCGATGTGCGGCAGCAGGACCGTGCGAGGCGCGGCGAGCAGCCTCGGGTGAATGCGCGGCTCCTGCTCGAAGACGTCGAGCCCCGCCGCGAACACCTTCCCGCGCTCGAGCGCGGCGGCGAGCGCCTCTTCGTCGACGACGGGGCCGCGCGCGGTGTTCACGAGCACCGCCGTCGGACGCAGCAGCGCGAGTCGGCGGGCGTCGAGCAGGTGGTGGGTGTCGGGCGTCAGCGGGACGTGGAGGGACACGATGTCGCTCTCGGCGAGGAGCCGGTCGAGGTCCGCGACGTAGCCCGGCTTGCCCGTGTCGTGGCGTGCGTGGTGCAGCAGCTGCATGACGAATCCACTCGCGCGGCGAGCGACGGCCTGCGCGATCCGCCCGTAGCCGACGAGCCCCAGCGTCGCGCCGTGTACGTCGCGGCCCAGGTACTGCAGGATCCCCCAGCCCGGCCAGCGCCCGTCACGCAGATCGACCGCGGCGTCGCCGGCGAGGCGGGACGCGGCGAGGATCAGCAGGAACGCGAGGTCGGCGACCGTCTCGTCGAGTACCCCGGGCGTGTTGCAGACCGCCACGCCGGCCGACGCGGCTGCGGCGACGTCGATGTTGTCGAAGCCGACCGCCACGTTCGCCACGACGCGGAGCCGTCCGGCGCCCGCGGCGACGACGTCGGCGTCGATCCGGTCGGTGAGCAGGCAGACGATCCCGTCGGCGCTCGCCGCCGCGGCGCGGAGCTGCTCCGCGCTGCGGGGCTCATCGTCCTCGTTGGTCTCGACGTCGTGGCCGGCGGCGCGCAGCGGGTCGAGACCACCGTCGGGAAGCCGCCGGGTGACGACGACGCGAGCCAAGTGTCAGGTCGTGTAGTCGATCTCGCCCGCGCCGGGCAGCCCGACCGCGAAGCAGAAGCAATGGATCGGCGCGTGGTCGCTGACCGGGCGCAGGCTGTGCACCGCGTCGGGCGGGATGTGCACAAGGTCGCCTTGCACGATCTCGTGTTCCTCGTCGCCGATGCGCATGATCCCGCGGCCCGACGTCACGTAATAGAACTCGTGCGTCGGGTGTGAGTGGGGGTCGACCTCACCGCCCCCGGCGACCTCGAACTCGCTCACCAGCTCGAGGTAGCCCCCGGTCGTGATCTCGTGCATCTCGCGCGGGGTGACGAGCCACCACACGGGCACGGTGCCGTTGTGCTCGACGACCGGTTCGACGTCCTCGATGGATCGCACGTCCATGGCCGCAGCGTAGACCGGGCCCGTCGGCGGGCTCGGCGAGCGGTGCGTTGACGCGCGTCCGTACACTTCGTCGATGGCTCCGACCGTCGTCCCGCTGCCCGCCGCGACGCTCACCGCCGAGGCGTTCCGGCCCTTCGGCTGGCTGCCCGTCGCCGACACGGATCCCCGCGACGGCGAGGCGCGGCTGCACTTCGAGTGGGCCGACCCGCACCTCAACGTGATCGCCCACGCCCCCGACGAGGTGGACCACGCCCCAACCGGCGACCCCCTCTGCGCCGTGCTCTACCGTCACGCCACCCACACCCAGGCGCTCATGTCGCTCAACGTCGACGCCGTCGTGGCCGTCGCGCCCGCCGATCAGACCTTCACGTCGGCCGAGGATCTCAACCAGGTGCGCGCCTTCCGGGTGCCGCCGCTGGCCCCGTTCGTGCTGCACCGCGGCACGTGGCACTGGGGCCCGTTCCCGCTGGGATCCGAGCCGGTCCAGCTCCTCAACATGCAGGGGCTCGGCTACGCGCGTGACAACGCGAACGTGAATCTCCCGGAGCGCACGGGTGCAGTGCTGGAGGTGGTCGCGAACGGCGCGTGAGGCGTCGGGGTGATGCCCGATTCCCGCGGATCGCCAGGTACGGTGCACGGATGGCGAGGCAGCATCACTTCACACTGCGCCGGCTGGTCATCGCGGGCGCCGCGCTCCTGCTGGGCTGCGCCCTCGGAGGCGGCATCGCCTTCGCGGCCAGCAACGGGGCGGCGAGCAAGCCGGCGTCGATCCAGCTCGGCGACAACTTTTTCCAGCCCAACCACCTCACGGTGTCGGTCGGCACGAAGGTCACCTGGACGTGGACGGGCAACGCCACGCACAACGTGACGGTCGTGAGCGGCCCGCAGAAGTTCCGGTCGGTCGACCAGTCGAGCGGTACCTACTCCCGGGTGATGTCGAAGCCCGGCGTGTACAAGATCGTGTGCACGTTCCATCCCGGGATGGACCTGACGCTGACCGTGCGCAACGTCAAGGCACCGCGCACCACGACGACCGCCGCGCCGACTGCTTCCTCCTGATAAAGCCGCCGGGCACGCCCCGGCAGTAGCCGGGCATGCTGGCCGCGCCGCCCCGCGAGGTTCACGCGCACCGCGCCGCTGGCGACCGAGCCCCACGGCCGTTGGCGGACAAAGGCGCGTAGACTGAGGGCGATCCGCGCTCGTAGCTCAATGGATAGAGCATCTGACTACGGATCAGAAGGTTGGGGGTTCGACTCCCTCCGAGCGCGCTGAGCAGGGCGGGAAGGGCCGTATCGTCGGCGCGGGAAATGTGCCGATGGCGGACGCCGCGGAGTGCTCAGCTCACCCCGCTGAATCCCACCCGTGTCAACCACCTCGCGATCAGCGCCACTCCCCGTCGAGGCAGCAATGGCAGGAGTGGACGACGACACGTCCCACGAGGATGGTGACCTTCTTGCCGTCCGGCCCCTGCTCCGGGACGATCTCGAACTCCACGCCCGGGGGCCTCGCCACGTCGACCGTCTGGCGACACCCCGGGCACTGCACGGTCTCGACCACGCGTGTGCCTCCCCGCCGTGGAAGGTAGATCGGGCACGTGGTGGGCGCCAAGGCCGTCAGCTGCCGCGTCGCGCACGGTCGAAGGCGGCGCGCAGCGTGTCGACGTCCTGGATGTAGGCGGCGGTCTCGGGGTTGAGCCCCTGCGCGCGCACCGACGTGGTGCCCTGCAGGAACGCCCCGACGCCCAGGCGCTCGTTGCCCCCCAGCTCGTCGATGAGCTGCCGGAGGTAACGCGCCGTGAGCCGGATGTTGTCGGTCGCCCGGCGCGGGTCGAGGTGGGGGTCGTGGAGGAGGTCGTGTGCGACGTAGGTCGACGTCGCGGGCAGCAGCTGCCCGATCCCGACCGCGCCGACCGGCGACACGAGACCTTTCTCCCACTCGGACTCGCGCCACGTGAGCGCCATCAGGAGCGTGACCGGCACGTGTGACTCGGACGCGGCGCGCTCGAACGACGGGGCGAGCGAGCGGCGCGCGGTGCCCGTCACGAACGACGGGAGCCGCGCCGGGGCGGGGCTCGGCGAGCTGCTCGCGAGCACGCCGACGAGCACGAGCACGCCGATGACGACCAGCAGGTCGACGGCCGCGAAGGCGAGGATCGCACGACGCAGGCGTCGGCGCCGCGTCCGGTCGGCCTCGGCGCGCAGCGCGCCGAGCCAGCCGCGCGTGAGCCGGGTTTTCGGGAGCCGAGGCGGTCCAGGTGCCGTCAAGCCCCGTCGACGCCGCGGAAGGCCCGGGCGAGCAGCGGGGTGGACGCGCCGGCGGTGAAGCCCGCGACGGGCTGACGAGCGCGGCGGGGCGCGCGGGCCGGCGTGACCGGAGGACGGGGCCGGGCCGGGCAGGGTCGGGCCGGCGGGACCTGGCGGCTCGGCGCGGCCGCGGCGGGGCAGGTCACGCGGGTGGGGCGGGCGTCACGCAGCTCCCAGTTGCGGGGCGGCTGCAGCCGCTCGGCGTGGCGGGCGCACAGGTCGCCCGCGGTGTAGATCGGCGAGCCGGCCAGGTCGTTCAGCCACACGATGCGGTTGAGCCCGTCGAAGTTGAAGGTGGCCGCGGCCGGTGCGCTGCAGCTCGGACGCGAGCACAGCCTCGCCATGCAAATGAAACCTACCGGGCCCGCTCCCGACAGCCGGGGATGGTCGGGGGCGGCTACCCGGCGCGGCCGTACCGGACCAGGCGCAGCAGCTCGCTGCTCGTCGTCCCGGGTTTCGTGTCGTACGCGAGCAGCGCGACGAGGCGAGCACGGGACCCCACGATCGGGGTCACCCGGTGCAGCGAGTAGCGGCCCTCGAAGAGCAGCAGCGTCCCGGGGGTCATCGGCAGGTGCCGCACCGGCGTCGTGTCGCCGTGCAGCACG
>JBPYDT010000115.1:0-4479 GCA_051986275.1 Acidimicrobiia bacterium
GCGCAGGCCCGGCTCGGGCCTGGGCGAATCCACCACTGCATGCGAGCTATCGGCATGGCCGAGCGGGCGCTCGCCCTGATGTGCGCCCGCGCGCAGCAGCGGGTGGCGTTCGGGCAGCACCTCGCCGACAACGCCGTGGTGCAGGAGCGCGTCGCGGAGAGCCGGATCGAGATCGAGCAGGCCCGGCTCCTCACGATGAAGGCCGCGTGGCTCATGGACACGGTGGGCAACAAGGGCGCGCGGTTCGAGATCGCGGCGATCAAGGTCGTGGCGGCGCGCCTCGCCACCACGGTGATCGACCGGGCGATCCAACAGTTCGGCGGGGCCGGCGTGTCCGACGACTGGCCGCTCGCGCAGCTCTACACGCACGCCCGGACCTTGCACCTCGTCGACGGGCCGGACGAGGTGCACCGCCAGCAGATCGCGCGGCGCGAGCTGCGCCGTTACGAGGCGTTCCGGACGTGAAGGTCCGCGTCGGCTTGGGCCTCGGGGTGCAGGGGCTGCGCGCCGAGGACCGCTTCGGGACGCTCGTCGACGGGCTGGACCGCTGCGGGTTCGACTCGCTGTGGCTGTCGGAGCGGGTGGCGGGCGACGCGCCCGACCCGGTCGTGGGGTTGGCGTTCGCCGCGGGCCGCTCGTCGCGCCTGAAGCTCGGCACGAGCGTCCAGGTGCTGCCGGGCCGCAACCCCGCGCTGCTCGCCAAGGAGTGGGCCAGCCTCGACCGGCTGTCGGGTGGCCGCGCCCTGCCGGCGTTCGGGCTCGGCAACCCGATCGCCGCGGAGCACCAGGCGTTCGGGGTCCCGCGCGACGCGCGCGCCCCCATCTTCGACGAGGCGCTGCCCCTGATCCGGCGCCTGTGGACCGAGGATCACGTCGACCACGACGGCGACCACTTCCACTACCGCGACCTCACCGTGCGGCCCAAGCCGCTGCAGCAGCCGCCGGACGTGTGGCTCGGCGGCCGGGCGAAGAGCGAGCTGCGCCGCTGCGGTCGACTGGGCGACGGCTGGCTCGCCAGCTTCTCCACGCCGGCCGACTGCGCCGCGGGCCGCGTCGTCGTGGACGACGCCGCGTCCGCCGCTGGACGGGCAGTTGATCCTGAGCACTTCGGCGCGATGGTCACCTACGCCCACGACGTGATCCCGGACGCGCTGCGGCAGCGCCTGGCCGCGATCCGCCCCGAGGTCGACCCCGCGGACCTCGTCGCCGTGGGCCTTCCCGCGCTCCGCGCCCGGCTCAGCGAGTTCGTGGCCGTCGGGTTCTCGAAGCTCGTGCTCGTCCCGCTCCAGGAGCCGTACGACTGGGGGCGCGAGCTGGACACCGTCGGCGACGTCGTGCTCGACCTGCAGACCTGACGCGGGCTACACCTCGAGCGCCGGCACGTGCTCGACCTCGTCGGTCACGAGCGGGGAGCGTGAGAGCCAGTACGTGCCGACGACCATCGCGACGATGGAGGCGCCCGCCACGAACCAGGCCAGGGCGCCGTGGGCGTCGAGGTGTTCGCCGAAGAGCACCACGCCCATGACCGACGCCAGCACCGGGTTGACGACCGACATCGCGGGCAACGACGCGGCGACGTGGCCCGCTTGGAACGCGCTCTGGTTCAGCACGAGGCCGACGACGGACGCGAGTAGCAGCGCGTAGAGCTGCCAGTGACCGAGGATGGGTAGAACGGACGGGGTGAGGCGGTCGACGGTGGCCTTCGTCAGCACCGCGGTGAGGCTGTAGACGACGCCGGTGGCGAGCCCGTAGAACAAGGCGCGCCGTCCCGGCTCGTGGGTGCGGCGTCCGAGCGCGACGGCGGTGCCGGCCACGGCGATCACGAACCCCGCGGCGAGCGCCCACGCCGCGTGGGACGCGTGCGAGGCGTTCCCCGTCGGCGCGCCCACCACGACGTAGAGCGCCAACCCGGCCGTGACCATCACGGCCGGGATCATCTCGGCCTTCGTGACGCGCCGACCGGTGCGGAACGACGCGAAGGGCAGCGCGAACAACAGGCCGCTGCAGAGGAGCGGTCCGACGACGAGCACCGACCCGAACCCGAGCGCGGCAGCCTCGAAGCCGTACGCCGCGATGTCCACCGCGATTCCGAGGAGCCACAGCGGCCGGTGCGCGAGCGCCACGATGAGCCGCAGCGACAGCGACAGCTCGGGCGGCTGCTGCGCGGCGACGCGCTGCTGGACGACAGACGCGATCGCGTAGCAGAGCCCGCCGCACAGCGCGAAGACGACCGCGAGGGTCACGACTCAGACGCGCGCGGGCCGTCGCTGCAAGCCGTGCTCGCGCAGGGGCCCGACGGTCAGCCCGGACGCCTGCACGTGCTCGGCGAGCACCGCCAGTGAGCCGAGCGTCGAGCGCCACGAGCCGGGCGCCGATTCGCAGTCGGAATCGTGGAGGAGGATCGTGCCGCCGGCCAGGTCGCGGCGCAGCACGTCGGCCGCGACGCTTTCGGGGGTCGCGTCGGCACGCCAGTCACGGCCCCACGTCGTCCAGAGCACGGTCGTGAGGCCGGCGCGCCGCGCGCCCGTGACCGCGCCGTAGGAGAGGGCGCCGAAGGGCGGGCGGAACCAGGTCGGGGCGACGCCCGCGGCGTCGGCGATGGCGTCGGTGGCGGCCTGGATGTCGCGCCGCACGGCGCGAGGCCCGCGGCTCAGCATGCTCCGGTGGGCATCGCCGTGGACGGCGGCCTCGTGACCGGCGGCGACGAGATCGGCGACCAGCGACGGCGAGCGCCGCGCCATCGCGCCCAGCATGAAGAAGGTGGCGTTCCAGCCGAGACGGTCGAGTTCGGCGACGATCGCGGGAGTAGACGCGGGGTCAGGACCGTCGTCGAACGTCAGCGCGACATGGTCGGCGCGGCCCCACCCGACGAGGCGCGGCGTGACCCGGTCGGCGATCGGCGCGACGCGGGCGAGCGCCGGCCCCGCGTGCACCACGCCCGCGACGCCGGTCAGCCCGGCCGCGGCGATGGCGGCGGTCAGAGCGGCGTTCATCGCCGCGGTGGCGCCTCGTGAGCCCCGGCGCGGGCGCCGACGGCCGCCGAGCAGCGCGCCTGCCCGGCTCCGGCACGGTCTGCGCCCATCGACGCCGAGTTGACGAAACTCCCCCGGCGCACAGTGGTGTCAGGTTACTCGTGGCCCTTCGCGACGCCGGTCCAGACCAGCGCGACCTAGACGCCGACGAGCACGCCCAGGAGCAGCCCGGCGAGGAGCAACGCCCCGGCGCGGCGCGTGTGCACGAAGGCGAGCGCCGCGAACCACAAGGGCCAGATGGGAAACCCGTCGGGTGGGGCGTCAGGCTTGGGTCGGGAGAACGGCCCCCACACGCGCACGAGGCGCGTGATCCCGAGCAGGCACAGCACCGAGAGGATCGGGAGCGTGCCGGCGACGGCGAGGCCGACGACGATCGGGTAGAAGGCCACCATCATCGCCTGCGTCAGCTGCCGGGCGCGTCGCTCCCCGATCAGCACGGGCAACGTCTTCGTCCCGTCGGGCTTGTCCCACGGGATCTTGTCGATGTGCTTGCCCATCAGCACCGCCGTGCAGAGCAGCGCGTACGGGATCGAGGCGATGACGACACCCACCGGGAGGTGGCCGACCGCCGCGTAGTAGGTGCCGCCCACCATCAACGGGCCCCAGACCACGAACACCGTCGGCTCGCCGAGGCCTCGCTTCTTCAGCCGCAGCGGTGGTGCCGTGTACGCGACCGACAGCAGGAACCCGCCAAGCGCGAACGCGAGGATCCAGGCGTCGCGGGCGGCGACGAGCGCGACCAGGATCCCGAGGTCGAGGACGTTCACGACGAGCACCCGGGCGAGCAGGCCGCGACGGCTCGTCATCCCCGACAGCACCGGGTGCGGCGCGTACAGGGCCCGGGGGTATTGGGAGGAGTCCGTGCCGACCTCGAGGTCCCACAGGTCATTCATCAGGTTGTTCGCGACGTGCGCGAGCACGACGCCCACCACCGCGAGGACGCCCAGGCCGACGTCGACGTGGCCGCTGTCGTTCCACCACGCGAGCAGCAGGGCGAGCACGCCGGCGGTGACCGTCATCGGGAGCACCGACGCGCGTGACAGCACGAGCCATCGGGTGATCGGGTCCGTCGGACCCGGCGGCGCGTTCCCGGTCGTCAGCGCGACGCGCCATCGGGCGACGGGGCGCACGTGCGCGGTGTCGGGAGGCGGTCGCTCGTCCTGGATTCGCGCCACGCCAGCAGCGTAGTGATCCCCCCTACGAAGCACCCGGCGTGGCAGGATCTACCGAATTCGGCCATGTGGCCCGCAAGGAGTTGATTGATGCCGGCCAAACGCACGACTCGGAGGGGCGCGAAGCGCCGCGCACCTGCCCGCAAGCCCGCCAAGCGGGCCCCCAAGCGCGCCGCCAAGAAGACGATTAAGCGCAAGGCCTCGAAGCGGCGTGCCGTAAAGAAGGCCCCCAAGCGCGCCGCCAAGAAGACAACCACGCGCAAGGCCACCAAGAA
>JBPYDT010000116.1:0-4712 GCA_051986275.1 Acidimicrobiia bacterium
CGGACCGCTCGTCGCCGTCAGGGTTGCGCAGCACGGTGCGCTCGTGCAGCACACCGGTCGCGGCGTCGAGATGCTCGCCGTCCTCGAGCCCGCGAGCGGCGAAGAGCACCGAGAAGGCCGAGACGGCGAGCGTGCCGCCCGGGCGCAGCGCCCGGGCGAGCCGGGTGAACACCGCCGGCTCGTCGCGGCCGCCGAGGAGCCCGAATCCGCCCTGGCAGAGGCACAGCACCGCGTCGAACGCCGCCTCATAGGGGAGGTCCCGGACGTCGCCGACGGCGAACCGAGCCGGGACGCCCCGCTCGGCGGCCGCGGCACGGGCCAGGGCCACGAAGTCGGGCGAGGCGTCGTACCCGGTGACCGAGAACCCACGCGCGGCGAGCGCCAGGGCGTGCCGGCCCGGCCCGCAGCCGACGTCGAGGACCTCCTGGCCGGGCGCGAGGCCCATCGCGTCGCTGAGGAAGTCGACCTCCTGCTCGGTGCCCCGCGTGAACGCCATGACCCGTCCGGTGTCGGGCGCCCAGTAGGCGGGGCCGAGGAAGGCGGCGACCTCGTTGAACCAGAGGCCGGCGGGGGTGGCTGGCCCGCCCGTCACTTCGCTTCGGCCCACGTCGGGCCGAAGCCGAGGTCGACGACGAGCGGGACGGAGAGCTCGGTGACCGATTCCATCGTGTCGCGGACGAGCGGCTCGACCGCGTCGCGCTCCTCGAGCGGCACCTCGAAGACGAGCTCGTCGTGGACGGTGAGCAGCATCCGCGTCCCGTAGCCGCCGCCGGCGAGCGCCCGGTCGACGTCGATCATCGCCAGCTTGAAGATGTCGGCCGCCGACCCCTGGACGGGCGCGTTCTGGGCCATCCGCTCGCCCATCTGGCGGATGCGGAAGTTGTCCGACGAGAGCTCGACGATCTGGCGGCGCCGCCCGAACAGCGTCGTCGTGTACCCCCGCTCCTTGGCCTCCCGCACGGTGCGCTGCATGAACGCGCCGACCTGGGGGAAGCCCGCGAAGTAGGCGTCGAGGATCTCGCGCGCCTCCTCGGTCGGGATCCCGAGGCGCTGCCCGAGCCCGTACGCCTCCATGCCGTACGCCAGCCCGTAGTTGACGACCTTCGCGAAGCGGCGCTGCGCGGCGGTCACGGCGTCCTCGGGGACGTGGAACACGGTCGCCGCGGTCGTCGTGTGGATGTCGGCGCCGCGGTCGAACGCCTCCGTGAGCCCCGGGTCCTCCGCCAGGTGGGCGAGCACCCGCAGCTCGATCTGGGAGTAGTCGGCGGTGAGCAGGCCAGCGCCCGGGTCGGCGATGAAGGCGCGGCGGAACTCGCGGCCGTCGGCCGTGCGAACCGGCACGTTCTGGAGGTTGGGGGCCTCGCTCGAGATCCGCCCGGTGGTCGTGTCCGTCTGCTTGAACGTCGCGTGGATGCGCCCGTCGGCCGCGATGAGCGGGGGCAGCGCCTCGGCGTACGTGCCGCGCAGCTTCTCCAGCTCCCGGTAGCGCAGCAGGTCCTCGACGATCGGGTGGTCCTCCGCCATCTTCTGGAGCGAGTCGGCGTCGGTCGACGGGCCGGTCTTGGTCTTCTTCACCGGGGTGAGCCCGAGCTTGTCGAAGAGGATCGTCCGCAGTTGCAGCGTCGAGTTGACGTTGAACTCCTCACCGGCGTGGGCCCACAGCTGGCGCATGAGCCGGTCGCACTCGGTGGTGAGCTCGTCGCGCAGGTCGTCGAGGAACCGCCGGTCGATGAGGATCCCCGCCTCCTCCATCTTGGCGAGCACGGGGATCAGGGGCCGCTCGAAGCGCTCGTAGAGGTCGGTGAGCTCCCGGGCCTCGAGCGCCTCGTGGAGGACGCCCGCGAGGCGAAGGACCGCCGCGGCGCGCCGGCCGTTCTCCTCGACGGCCGACTCCCCGTCGAGGTCGAGGCGCCCCTCGGTCGCCGCGTCGGGCGACTGGACCTCGAGGGCGAGATAGCGCAGCGCAAGGTCCTCGAGCCGGTACTTCCCCTCGGCCGGGTCGAGCAGGTACGCCATCACCGCCGTGTCGTCCCGGAGGACCGCCAGGTAGTCGCCGAGGCCGTGCATCAGCTCCTTGGCGCGGTGGGTGACAAGCGGCGGGCCGCCCGCGCCGACGAGCGCGCGGAGCGCCTCGTCGACGCCCGCGTCGGCCAGCACGTCGGCGTCGAGGACGGCGACGGCCTCCCCGTCGGTCACCGCCAGCCCGACGAGGTGCTGCCCCGGCGTGCCCTCCCAGCGGGCGTCGAGCGCCACGGGCGTGCCCGCGGCGCGCAGCGCGTCGAGGCGCGCCACGGCGTCGGCCGGGCGGCGCAGCGCCTCGACCGTGACCTCGAGGGACTCGGCGGTCGGCTCGACGACGGTGTCGCCGAGCGCCTCGAGCAAGCGGGGCCACAGCGACCGAAACTCGAGCTGGTCGAACAGCACGCGGGCCGGCTCGCGGTCAAAGGCGGTTGGCACGAGCGAGGTTGGGTCGAGGCCCACGTCGACGTCGCGCCGCAGCACGGACATCTCGCGGTTCAGTCGCACGCGGTCGCGCATCGCGTCGAGGTTCTCGCGCTGCTTGGGCGGCAGCTCGTCGAGGTGCTCGAGGATCCCGTCGACCGAGCCGTACGTGGTGACGAGCTTCGCCGCGGTCTTCTCCCCCACCCCGGGCACGCCGGGCAGGTTGTCGCTCGTGTCGCCGCGCAGTGCCGCGTAGTCGGGGTACTGGACGGGGGTCACCCCGCCCGTGCGCGCCTCGATCCCGGCCTCGTCGTAGAGCGCGTAGTCCGAGACGCCGCGCTTGTTGTACAAGACCTTGATGTGCGGGTCGGCGACGAGCTGGAACGTGTCGCGGTCGCCCGTGACCACGATGACGTCGATCCCCGCGTTCGCGGCCTCGGTGGCGAGCGTCGCGATGACGTCGTCGGCCTCGACGCCCTCGATGGTGAGCACCGGCATGCGCAGCACGTCGAGCACCTCGCGCACGAGCGGCAGCTGCGCCGAGAAGACGGCGGGCGTCGCCTGGCGGCCCGCCTTGTAATCGGCGTCCATCTCGTCACGAAACGTCCCTCCGGGCGCGTCGAAGGCGACGGCCACGAAGTCGGGGTGCTCGTCGCCGAGCACCTTGATGAGCATGGACGTGAAGCCGTAGACGGCGTTCGTGACCGTGCCGGCCTTCGTCGCCAGGTCGGTCGGGAGGGCGTAGAAGGCCCGGTACGCGAGCGAGTGGCCGTCGACGAGGATGAGCTTGGGCATCCGCGGGCGATCGTACGCCCGGGGTCGCGGCGCGCCGCCGGTGCTACGGGGCGAGCTGGCCGTCGACGACGCGGCGGGCGATCTCGGCGATCTTGACCCGCTCGTTCATGGCGCGGGTCTGGATGAACCGCCACGCGGTCTGCTCGTCGAGGTCATGCTCGCTCATCAGCCGCCCCTTCGCCCGGTCGATCAGCTTGCGGGCCTCGAGGCGGGCCTCGAGGTCGTCGACGTGGCGCTCGAGGGACGTGAGCTCGTTGTGCCGGGCCATGGCGAGCTCGATCGCCGGGATGAGCTCGCTCTTCTGGAACGGCTTCACGAGGTAGGCGAGGGCGCCGGCGTCGCGGGCCCGCTCGATCAGGTCGCGCTGCGAGAACGCGGTGAGGATCAGGATGGCCGCGAGCCGTTCGCTCGCGATGTGGCGGGCGGCCGACAGCCCGTCGAGGCCGGGCATCTTCACGTCGAGGATCACGAGGTCGGGCACGAGCTCGCGGACGAGCTCGATCGCCTCGTCACCCCGGCCGGTCTCGCCGACGACCTCGTAGCCCTCCTCCTCGAGCAGCTCGCGCAGATCGAGGCGGATGATCGCCTCGTCCTCAGCGATCACGACGCGGGGTCGGGCGCGGTCAGCTGGCATGCGGGTGGAGAGAGCTCAGTGCGCCGACAGCTCGGCCGCCATGCGGTCGAGCAGCGTGTCCTGCTCGCGGTGCAGCTCGGCGATCTGGCGCGCCAGCGCGTCGCGGTGGCGGGCCAGCGCGTCGGCGTGCCGGCGGGCGTCGCGGGCCTCGGCATCGGCGAGGGGCGTCTCCGCGATCAGGGACCGCAGCCGGGTGTCCTCGGCCTCGTCATTTAAGAACGCGAGCTGCTCCTCGGTGACACCGAGCTCGGCACGGAGCCGCTTCAGGCGCTCGGTGACGTCGACGAGACGCCGCTGGAGGATCGACGGGGCCATGGGGACGACCAGTCTATGGACCGGCCGGCCGTGGTCGCAGCGTCGATCGGCCGCTCGCTGGTCGCTCGCGTCGGCCCCGCCTGAGCTGGAAGCGGCCCGCTCCCTCCTCTACAGCACGGCGTCGCGGGCCCTACGGGGCGAGTACCCCGTCACCGAGATCTCGATGACGAAGGAGTCTTGCGCCTAGGTGCAGAAACGCCTGGTCGACACGTGCCTCCATCTCTTCGTGGCCTGGGGTACATGCACGAGGAGCCGAACCCGCGCGCCTTCCGTGACGCCCGGCTGCGGCGGATCGGCGCGGGCACCGACGAGATCATGAACGAGATCATCGCCAGGCACGAGCTCGGCGGCGACACGACGCCGGCCTGATCATCAGCGCCAGTCCACCGGTCGCCGTGTCATCATGACGCGCGCGCCCGGGTGGTGGAACTGGCAGACACGATGGATTCAAGTCCCATTGTCCGTGAGGACGTGCGGGTTCGACTCCCGCCCCGGGCACTCAGCAGGCGCCGGGCACCGGTGCGAG
>JBPYDT010000117.1:0-2124 GCA_051986275.1 Acidimicrobiia bacterium
AGTTCTTCGAGGCGTGGGCCGCGGCCACGAAGATCGGCGCGCCGGTCGTGCTCGTGAACTGGCACCTGAAGGCCGAGGAGCTCGGCTACATCCTGGCGGACTCGGGCGCGCGGCTCCTCGTCGCGCAGGCCGACCTGCTGGACGCGTGCCGCGCCGCGCTCGACCAGACACCGGGGTGCGCGCTGCTCGTCGTCCCCGACGGGTACGAGTCGGCGCTCGCCGCCGAGGACGCGACGCCGGCGCTCCCGATCGAGGCGCTCGACGCGCCGATCTTCTACACATCGGGCACCACCGGTCGCCCGAAGGGCGTCATCCACGGCCGACCCGACCCGGGACGCGCCGGCCAGAACATGAAGGGCCAGCTCGCCCTGTGGGGGTGGCGCGGCGACGACACCTACATCCTCACCGGGCCGGCGTACCACGCCGGCCCGGGCGGCTGGGCGATGGCGGCGCTCTACGTGGGTGCGCCGACCGTCATCCTCGAGACCTTCGACGCCGAGGCCTGGCTGCGGCTCGTCGCGGCGCACCGCGTGACCCGGACGTTCATGGTGCCCGCGCACTTCATCCGGATCCTGGAGGTCCCCGAGGCGTCGCGCCGGGCGTTGGACCTCTCGTCGCTCGAGCTGATCGTGCACGCCGGCGCGCCCTGCCCGGTGCCGGTGAAGCAGCGGATCATCGAGGCGCTCGCGCCGTGTGAGATCGCCGAGCTCTACGGGATGAGCGAGGGCGGCGCAACGAAGATCTCGATGGCGGAGTGGCTCGAGCGGCCCGGCAGCGTGGGGCTGCCGTGGCCCGGTACCGAGGTCCGCATCCTCGACGGGCAGGGTGAGCCCGTGCCCACCGGCGCGACCGGGGTCATCTACGTCCGACCGCCCGGGGGCGTGCGGTTCCACTACCACGACGACCCCGACAAGACGGCCGGCGCATGGCGCGATGACGCGTTCACGGTCGGCGACGTCGGCCACCTCGACGACGACGGCTACCTCTACCTCACCGACCGGGCGGTCGACATGGTGATCCGGGGCGGCGTGAACGTGTACCCGCGCGAGATCGAGGACGTCCTGTTCCGGCATCCCGCCGTTGTCGACTGCGCGGTGCTCGGCGTCCCCGACGAGCGTCTCGGCGAGCAGCTCCTGGCGGTCGTCGAGACGCGCACGCCGGTGACCGCCGACGAGCTGCGCGACTTCTGCCGCGAGCGCCTCGCGGACTTCAAGGTGCCGGCGACGGTCGAGCTGGTCGAGGAGCTGCCCCGTCAGCCGAACGGCAAGGTGCTGAAGCGTCGGCTGCGGGAGGCGCACGCCCCGACAGGCGCGCCCCGCATCTGAGCGCCTCTAGTCGGGGCGACACCCGTCCCGTACGCTCGGGACAGGAGGTGCCATGCTCGGGTCAGCGGCTCTCGTCGCCTTCGCGCCGACGACCGACCTCGACCGCGCCCGGGCCTTCTACGGAGACACCCTCGGGCTGGAGCTCGTCACGCGTGACGGGTTCGCGTGCCAGTTCGACGCGCACGGCACGCCGCTCCGGGTCACGCTCGTCGACGCGCTGACGCCCGCGCCCGGGACGGTGCTCGGCTGGCTCGTGCCGGACATCCACGCCACGGTCCGGGCGCTCGCCGACCGCGGCGTGACGTTCGCCCGCTACGACGGGATGGGCCAGGACGACGACGGGGTGTGGACCGCGCCGAGCGGCGACCACGTCGCGTGGTTCCACGACCCGGACGGCAACACGCTGTCCCTGACCCAGGCGGTGCGCCCGGCCTGAGCGGCCGGCGGAGCGAAGGAGGCGTGCCATGGCCGTCGACCTCACCATCTACCTGGACGACCGGCCGGGTGAGCTCGGGCGCCTCGGCCGGGTGCTCGGCGACGCGGGCGTGAACATCGAGGGCTTCTGCGCCCTCACGAGCGGCGGCGGGCGGGGGGAGATCCACGTCCTGATCGACGACGCGACGGACGCGTTCACCGCGCTCGCCGCGGCCGACATCGAGGTCGCGGGCGAGCAGGAGGTCGCGGTGATGCCGGTCGACGATCGGCCGGGCGCGCTCGGCGACGCGAGCCGCCGCCTCGGTGACGCGAACGTCAACGTGACGCTCGCCTACCTCGCCACGGACACGCGCCTGGTGTTCGC
>JBPYDT010000118.1:0-50358 GCA_051986275.1 Acidimicrobiia bacterium
CGGGCGCGGCGGCCTGCTTCGACAGCTGGGCGACGCGGTCGCGCTTGGCGTCGACCTGCAGGTAGCCGCGCGCGTCCTCGATGCGACGGCGAGTCGCGGCCAGTGGGTCAGTGAAGTCGCGCACGGCGAGACGGGAGCGAGTCGCGGGCCGTCAGCGGCCGTGGCAGAGCTTGTACTTCTTCCCGCTCCCGCAGTAGCACGGCTCGTTGCGCCCGGGGGTCTTCGCGACGCGGACGGGCTCCATCGTCGCGTTCGGGTCGTTCGGATCGAACGCCTGCGCCGCGGGCGGCGCGGCGGGCGCGTCGGGGAAGGCGGGGAGCTCCTCGGGCGGCGCCGTGGCGAGCGTGTCGCGGAGCCCCGCCGCTCCCTGGACCGGGTCTTCCGGCGCGCTGTAGCGCAGGTTCGTCGCCACCGGCGCCGGGGCGTCCTCGGCGATCACCTGCAGATGGGTGACGTAGCGGACGAAGTCCTCCTCGATCGAGGCCATCATCGCCTCGAACATGTCGTAGCCCTCGCGCTGCCACTCGGCCAACGGGTCCTTCTGGCCCATGGCCCGCAGGTTGATGCCTTCACGGAGGTAGTCCATCTCGTAGAGGTGCTCGCGCCAGTGCTGGTCGATGACGGAGAGCATCACGCGCCGCTCGATCTCGCGCAGCGTCTCCTTGCCGATCGTCTGCTCCTTCGCCTCGTACTTGGCGAGCGCCTCGCCGAGCACGAGCTCGCGGAGCTGGTCGATATGGAGGCAGTCGTCCAGCTGAGCGCGCGTGATGTCGGTCGGCAGCGTCGTGGCGAGGTTGCGGGCGAATTCGTCGAGGTCCCAGTCCTCGGGGTACTCGCCGGGACAGAACGCGCCGAGCAGCCCTTCCACGATGGCCTCGATCGCCTCGAACGTCTGGTCGCGCAACTCCTCGCCGTCGAGGATCTGCTGGCGGCGCTGGTAGATGACCTTGCGCTGCTCGTTCATCACCTCGTCGTACTTGAGGACGTCCTTGCGGATCTCGAAGTTGCGGTCCTCGACCGTGTGCTGGGCCCGCTCGATCGCCTTCGTGACCATGCGCGCCTCGAGCGGCATGTCGTCCGGGAAGGCGCGGTCCATGACCCAGCTCATCGCCCCCGTGGCGAAGAGCCGCATCAGGTCGTCCTCGAGCGAGAGGTAGAAGCGGGTGCTGCCCGGGTCGCCCTGGCGGCCCGAGCGACCTCGCAGCTGGTTGTCGATCCGCCGGCTCTCGTGGCGCTCCGTGCCGAGGACGTAGAGCCCGCCGACGTCACGGACACGGTCGGCGTCCTCGGCGCACTCCCCGGTGTAGCGGTCCAGTAGCTCGGCGAAGCGCGCCGGGTCCTCGTCGGGCTGCTTCCCGTCGGCGAGCAGGTCCCGACGGGCGAGCCCGTCCGGGTTGCCGCCGAGGAGGATGTCGACGCCGCGGCCCGCCATGTTCGTCGCGACGGTCACCGTGGAGGACCGGCCGGCCTGGGCGACGATGTGCGCCTCCGGCTCGTGCGCCTTCGCGTTGAGGACGGAGTGCGGGATGCCGCGCTTGTTGAGGATCCGGGAGAGCACCTCGGACTTGTCGACCGAGATCGTCCCCACGAGGACCGGCTGGCCCTCCTCGTGTCGCTCCTCGATGTCGTCGGCGACCGCGTTGAACTTGCCCTCCTCCGACTTGTAGATGAGGTCGGCGTTGTCCAGCCTGATCATCGGCGCGTTGGTGGGGATCGTCACGACCTCGAGCGCGTACGTGTGCGCGAACTCGCCGGCCTCGGTCGAGGCCGTCCCCGTCATCCCCGAGAGCTTCTCGTACATGCGGAAGTAGTTCTGGAGGGTGATCGTGGCGAGGGTCTGGTTCTCCTCCTTGATCCGCACACCCTCCTTCGCCTCGACCGCCTGGTGCAGGCCCTCGCTCCAGCGGCGGCCCTCGAGGATCCGGCCGGTGAACTCGTCGACGATCTTGACCTCGCCGCCCTGGATCACGTAGTCGACGTCGCGCTTGAACAGCTCCTTGGCGCGCAGGGCGGCCTGCAGCTGATGCACGAAGTTCTGGTTCACGTGCTCGTAGAGGTTGGTGACGCCGAGGGACTCCTCGACGCGGGCGATGCCCTCCTCCGTCGGCGCCACCGTGCGCTTCGCCTCGTCCACCTCGTAGTCGCGCTCGGCGCGCAGCGGTCGCACGATCCGGGCGAACTGGTAGTAGAGGGCCTGGGCGTCGTCCGACGGCCCGGAGATGATGAGCGGCGTCCGGGCCTCGTCCACGAGGATCGAGTCGACCTCGTCGACGATCGCGAAGTAGTGGCCGCGCTGGACCTGGTCCTCGCGGCTCCCCGCCATGTTGTCCCGCAGGTAGTCGAACCCGAACTCGTTGTTGGTGCCGTACGTCAGGTCGGCCTGGTAGGCGCGCCGCTTCTCGCCGTAGTCGGCGATGTCGGGGATGACAACGCCGACGTCGAGCCCCAGCGCGTGGTAGATCCGGCCCATCCACTCGGCGTCCCGGCGCGCGAGGTAGTCGTTCACCGTGACGACGTGCACGCCGTACCCGGCGAGCGCGTTGAGGTAGACGGGGAGCGTCGCCACGAGGGTCTTGCCCTCCCCGGTCTTCATCTCGGCGACCCACCCGAGGTGCAGCGCGGCGCCGCCCATCACCTGGACGTCGAAGTGGCGCTGCCCGAGCGTGCGGCGGGCGGCCTCGCGCACGAGCGCGAACGCCTCGGGGAGCACGTCGTCGAGCGCGTCGAGTCGGCGGTCGCGCTCGGTGACCGGGTCGCCGGCGCGGTCGATCCGACCGCGCAGCTCGCCGGTGAGCGCGCGCAGCTCGTCGTCGGTGCGCTGCTCCATCTCGGGCTCGTACGCGCCGACCTCGGGCACGAGCGACTCCAGAGCCTTGAGCTTGCGGCCCTCACCGACGTGCAACAGCCGTTCGAAGACTCCCATAGCCGCGCCGAGTGTACCGGCGCGGCCCTCCGACTCCGGCGGCGCCGCGCCCAGATTCGTGCGCGTCGTCGTCCCTATGCTCGCCGCCGTGCGCCCCTCGACCAGCGAGCCCCTCGGGCGCGCGGACCGACGGTGGTTCGTCGCCGCGGTCCTGGCGAGCGTCGCGGCGCTGGCCGCTGTGCTCGTCGTGGCGATACCTCACGCCCGGTCGAACGATCCGACCGTCGACGTCGCCGCCCGGCTCTGGCTCGTGGTCTGCACCGCGGTCGTGCTCACCATCCTTGCCTCGCGGCTGCCGCGGGGAACGAAGGGGCTGCTCATCGCGGTCCTCGTCGGCTCGGCGCTCATGCTCGGCGCGGCGTTCATCCTGAGCGCCAACGACTTCGCCCCCTTCGGGGCGGCACTCGACCAGAGCCACCGGACGGCCAGCATCACGAAGTTCGCCGCCGGCTGGGGCTGGGTCGATTTCGCCTACAAGGGCTTGCCCGCCTCGTATCCGCCGCTCAGCTTCTGGGTGCTCGGTCGGCTCGCCGCGCTGCTGTCGATCGCGCCGTGGAAGATGCTGAAGGTCGACGTCCTGGCCACCGCCTTCCTCGTCCCGGTGCTCAGTTGGCCGCTGTGGCGGCGGGTCGTCGGCGAGGTCAGCGGCGCGGCGGCCGTGCTGGCCGGCGCCCTCGTCTTCCAAGCGTGGTACCGCCCCATGGCGTGGCTGGTCGTGGCCCTGTTCGTGCCGTGGTGGCTGTGGGGCGTGCTCGGCGTCGGCCGCTCCCCCGCTCGGTCCCGGCTGGAGCTCGCAGTGGCCGCGGTCATCGGCGCGGCGTTGCTGTGCACCTACTACTTCCCGTTCTTCCTCGGGGTGCTCATGCTCCTCGTGGTCCTCGTCCTGCGTCGGCCGGCGGCGGCCCGAGGACTCGCGCTCCCACCACAGAACCTGCGCGACACCGGTCTCGTGCTGGGCGGAACCGCGGTGTTGAGCTCGCCGTTCTGGCTGCCCCTCGCGGTCTCCGTGCTGCGCTACGGGTACCAGTCAAGCTTCAACCGCTACTACGTGTCGGACTTCGTGGACCTGCGCCTGCGCTTCTTGACCTTCGACGTGCCCGGCATCGTCATGCTCGTCGGGCTGGTGTACCTCCTCCTCACGGCCCGGCGCTCCCCGATCTCACTGGCGCTGCTCGGCCTCCTCGCGGCGGGGCTGCTGTATTACGTCGCCGGCTACGTCGGTGTCCTCGCGAACGTTCCGATCCTCTCGTTCCAGGCCGATGAGGTTATCGATGCGATCCTCGGGGCCGCGGCGGGGCTCGCGCTCGTGGACGGTTGGCAGTTCCTCGTCGGCAGCGAGTGGCTGCGTGCGCGGTTCGGGCGCGCCGGTGTCACCACGGCCGCGGTGGTCGCCGGTGTGCTGCTCGCGTTCAGCTTGGCGCAGAGCGCCGTCAGCTCGATCCCCTACGTCAACGAGCAGCGCGCCTCGGTGTACCCCGCGACGCTGCTCGCCGACTTCCAGCGGGCCGCGGGCGGTTCGGTCACGCACCGCGTCGTGCTCACCGACCTGTGGCAGCTGCCCACCTTCCTCCCCGTGTACGTGTTCAACTGGTGGGACACCCAAGCGAGTTCGCCGTCGTCTCGCGAGAACGATCGGACGGCGTTCCTCGATCGCCTCTCGCAGGAGCAGGACCCGGCCGCCTTCTCGATCGCGCTGCTGCACAACGTCTATGACCGGATCGACGACGTGGTCCTGCGCCCGGGCATGAACGGTGGGTTCGCGTACACGTTCACCGACGATGCGTTCCCGCGACCGCCCGTCGTCCGCACCTTCACCTACGCCGGGGTGCTCTTCGCGACGTCCGCGTTCCGACGAGTCAACACGCCCAGCTTCACGCTCTTCCGAGTCGAGCCGCGTGGTGACCCGCTCCGGGGACTCCGCGCCTGCCCGCGCCAGCCGAGCCGCGCGGGCTGCCAGGCACTCGGCGACGTTGCCCACCGCTTCGCGGGCGATGTGGACGCCAACGTGCTCGACCTCGCCCGTCGCTGGGAGGCCGCGCGACGGGGGGATGCCAGCCACCTCAGCGACGTCCGTGGTCATCGCACCTAGCGGTTGTGGTGGCGGCTCACCTGGCGGCGCAGCTTGTCGACGACGAGGTCCAGGGCGGCTTCCGGAACCGGCGCGGCCGCGCGCGCGGCGACGGGGGCGTGGCGACGGTGCACGACCACCGCGCAGCGATGGCGACGCGCGATCCGCGGGTTGCGCTCCTCGGTGAAGTCGACCTCGGCCCACGAGACGTCCCGCACCATGCGCTCGAGCCGCCCGAGCTTGCGCTCCGCGGCGCTGCGCAGCGTCGAGGGAACGTTCCGTCCGCGTACGACGACGTCCATGCGCGCCTCCCGTCGGCCGGTCGGGGTTCGCTCGCGCGGAGTGTACGCCCGCACCGCCGGGCCGGCCCCCGGAGCCTCCGGCGTCAGTACCGGTAGTGGTCGGGCTTGAAGGGCCCGGCGACCGGGACGCCGAGGTACGCGGCCTGGGCGTCGGTGAGCGTCGTCAGTCGCACCCCGAGCTTGTCGAGGTGCAGGCGCGCCACCTCCTCGTCGAGGTGCTTCGGCAGCGTGTACACCCTCCGCTCGTAGAAGTCGCGGTGCGTGTACAGCTCCAGCTGGGCGAGCACCTGGTTCGTGAAGCTGTTCGACATGACGAAGCTCGGGTGCCCCGTCGCGCACCCGAGGTTCACGAGGCGGCCCTCGGCGAGGACGATGACGGCGTGCCCGTCGGGGAAGCGCCACTCGTCGACCTGGGGCTTCACGTTGACCCTCGTGATCCCGGGCACGGCGGCGAGGCCGGCCATGTCGATCTCGTTGTCGAAGTGGCCGATGTTGGCGACAATCGCGTTGTGCTTCATCTGCGCCATCTGCTCGGCCGTGATGATGCTCGTGTTGCCCGTCGCCGTGACGAAGAGGTCGGCCGTGCGCACCGCGTCCTCGAGGCGCAGCACCTGGTAGCCCTCCATGGCCGCCTGCAGCGCGCAGATCGGGTCGATCTCGGTGATGACGACGCGGGCTCCCTGGCCGCGGAGCGACTGGGCGCAGCCCTTCCCGACGTCGCCGTAGCCGCAGACGACGGCGACCTTCCCGGCGAGCATCACGTCGGTCGCCCGGCAGATCCCGTCGACCAGCGAGTGCCGGCAGCCGTAGAGGTTGTCGAACTTCGACTTGGTCACCGAGTCGTTCACGTTGATCGCGGGGAACAGGAGGGTGCCGGCCTCGTGCATCTGGTAGAGGCGGTGCACGCCGGTCGTGGTCTCCTCGGTCACCCCGAGGATGGCGTCGGCCATGCGGTGCCAGCACCGGTCGTCCTCGGCCCGGACGCGGCGCAGCATGCCGAGCACGCAGCGCCACTCCTCGCTGTCGTCGGCGCTCGGCTGAGGGACCGCGCCCGCCGTCTCGTACTCGACGCCGCGGTGCACGGCGAGGGTGGCGTCACCGCCGTCGTCGAGCAGCAGGGTGGGCCCGCCGGTGTCGGCGTCCGGCCAGCGCAGCGCCTGCTCGGTGCACCACCAGTACTCCTCCAGCGTCTCGCCCTTCCAAGCGAACACGGGGATGCCGCGCGCCGCGATCGCGGCCGCGGCGTGGTCCTGGGTGGAGAAGATGTTGCAGGAGGCCCAGCGGACGCGCGCGCCGAGCGCGACGAGGGTCTCGATGAGCACCGCGGTCTGGATGGTCATGTGCAGCGAGCCGGTGATCCGTGCTCCGGCGAGCGGCTGCGTCGCGGCGTGCCGCTCGCGCATCGCTATCAGCCCGGGCATCTCGAGCTCGGCGAGCGCGATCTCCTTGCGGCCGAAGTCGGCGAGGCTCGGGTCGGCGACCTTGCTCGCGGGACGGTCGGTCGAGCGGTTGGCGGGTGCGGTGGTGGTCATGTCGACTCCTCCGGGCTCGGGCGCGTCGACGCGCCGCAGCGATGTTCGGGGAGTCGGCCCGGATCACCGGGTGACAGCTGCGGGCAGCCCGACCGCCAACCAGGCTAGTCGGCGGTGGGACCCATCGCCGCCTTGAGCTGGGCGATCGCGTCGATCGGTCCCGGGTCGACGTCGTTGTCGAGCGCGAGATAGCACGACACCCAGTCGCCGAGGTACATGAGGTCGAGGAGCTCGGCGAGACGGCCCTCGCCCTCGGCGGTGACCTCGATCACCTGCTGGACGGCCTCCTCGATCAGCTCGGTCGTGCGGTCGATCCGCTCGGAGAGCCGGGCGTGCTCGAACCCGTGGCGCAGCGACACGAGCGTGAGGAGCTGGCGCGTCACGTCGCCGTGCTGGCCCCAGCCGCAGATCTCGTTGTGGTCAAGCTCGGGGTACGACGCGTCGAAGGCCGGCGCCTTGGCGTTCTCGTTGATGTCGCACTTCCAGCGGTAGGCCGCGACCGCCCCGAGCGCGCCGCCCCCGTAGATGAGCGGGATGCTGCGGCCGATGCGACGCGCCAGCTCCCGGGCGGGGTTCGCCGCGCCCTCGACGCGTGGGGCGCACTGGTCGCGGCGCCGCTTCAGCTGCGCCTGGGCCTCGACCAGGAGCGCACGCCCCTGCGGCAGCAGCCCGGCGTGGAACACAGCCACGAAGAGCGGCGCGACGAGCGCGCCGATCGCGGCGCGCGGCATCCCCAGGTTCGGGTCGCAGGGCACGTGCACGCCGCCTCGGTCGGCCGCGAGCGCCGCGAGGTCACCACCCGCCGCGACGGCGACGAGGCGGGCGCCGGCGTCGAGCGCGCCGCTCGCCATGGCGAGGGTCTCTTCGGTGTTGCCCGAGTAGGACAGCGCGAACGCGAGCGTGCGCGGCCCGACGAACGCCGGGGTGCGGATCTGCTTGAGGACGACGACCGGGACGGGGAGCGACGAGGCGGTCGCCCGCAGCACGTCGCCGGCGATGCCCGAGCCGCCCATGCCGAGCACGACGATGTTGTCGACCTGGTCGGCGTGGGGCAGCGTCGTGTGGTCAAGGACCACGCCGGCCTGCTCGTGGGCGGCCGCGAGCTGCTCGGGGAGCTCGCGCACGGAGTCGAGGAACCCGAGGGTGTCGGGCGCCACGCCTAGGCCTCGAAGGTCGGCTGGATGCCCTCGGCCGCGGCCTTGGCGACGAGGCGCTCGTGCTCGCCGTCGTCGACGGTCTCGGCCTCGTCGATGAGCATGATCGGGATGTCGTCCCGGACGGCGTAACGGCGGTGCAGCCGCGGGTTGTAGAGCGCGGACTCGTCGGGGAAGTAGAGCAGCGGGCCCTTGTCCTCGGGGCAGGCGAGGATCTCGAGCAGTTTCGGGTCGAGCGTCACGGGCGTCAGTCTGCCTCGCGCGCCACGAGCGTGAGGACCTCGGCGGCGTGCGCTTGGCACGCGTCGGCGTCGGGCGCCTCGACGTTCAGGCGCAGCAGCGGCTCGGTGTTGCTCGGCCGCAGGTTGAACCACCAGGCGCCGTGGTCGACCGTGAGGCCGTCGAGTCGGTCTTGGGAGACGCCGGCGTACGCGGACGCGACCGCCTCGAGGACCGCCCCGGGGTCGCCGACGCGCTGGTTGATCTCGCCCGACTGGACGTAGCGCTCGTACGGGCGGCGCAGCGTCGAGAGCGGCATCCCGCTGCGGGCGAGCGCCTCGAGGACCACGAGCGCGGCGATGATGCCCGAGTCGGCGCGGTAGTTGTCGCGGAAGTAGTAGTGGCCCGAGTGCTCGCCGCCGAAGCTGGCGCCCGTCTCGGCCATGACCGCCTTGATGAACGAGTGGCCGACGCGGGTGCGCACGGGTGTGCCGCCCAGCTCACGCACGATCTCGGGGACCGCCTTCGAGCAGATGAGGTTGTGCACGATCGTGCGGTCGGGCAACGGCGCGTCGGCCGGCAGCCCGCGCAGCGTCGATGCGGCCACGATCGACGTGGTGAGGGACCCCGAGAGGGGCTCCGCGGCGTCGTCGACGAGGAACACCCGGTCCGCGTCGCCGTCGAAGGCGAGGCCGACGTCCGCGCCTCGATCGCGGACCGCCCGCTGGAGGTCGACCAGGTTCTCGGGCTGGATCGGGTCGGCCGGGTGGTTGGGGAAGGTGCCGTCGAGCTCGCCGTAGAGCAGCTCGACGCTCACCGGCAGCCCGTCGAACACCGCGGGGACGACGAGGCCCCCGAGCCCGTTCGCCGTGTCGGCCACGATCCGCTGGCCGGCGAGCGCGTTGACGTCGACGAACGAGCGCACGTGGCGGACGAACGCCGGCAGCAGGTCCTGGTGCTCGACCTCGCCGCGCCGGCCGCCCCCGTCGAGGTGCCCGTCGGCGACGAGCGCGCGGATCTCGGCAAGGCCGGTCTCCTCCCCCACCGGCGCGGCCCCGGCGCGGCACAGCTTGATGCCGTTGTACTCCGCCGGGTTGTGGCTCGCCGTGAACATCGCGGCGGGCGCGTCGAGGTGCCCCGACGCGAAGTACACGAGGTCGGTCGAGGCGAGGCCGAGGTCGACGACGTCAGCGCCCGCGGCGGTCGCGCCGTAGGTGAACGCCGCGACGAGCGGCTCGGACGACGGCCGGGCGTCGCGCCCGACGAGCACGCGGCGCGCCTTGGTGTACGTGACGAACGCGCCGCCGACGCGCTCGGCGATCGACTCGTCGAGCTGGTCGGGGTACACGCCCCGGATGTCGTACGCCTTGAAGATGAGGTCGAGCGACGCCGGCCGGGGGCTCACGCGTCGGTCAACCTACCCGCCGTTCCGCTCGCGACCGCCAGCCGCCGGGTCCGTCGCGCCCACCAGACGAGGAGCGCGATGCCCGCGAGGCCGAGCAGGGTGAGGATGCGTCCGAGCCACTCGGCGCCCGTCGTGCCGTAGGCGAGCGTCACGTGGTGGCTGGTGGGCACGACCACCATGAAGTTCGGGGTGGACCGGTAGGGGCCGGTCGCGCCGCGGGCCTGCCAGTTAGGGAAGTAGGACGTCTTCACGAGCACCGGCACGCCGGTGCGGGACACGTCGAACGAGACGCTCGTGTCGGTCTGGCGGATGTGGGTGACCCGCACCGGCGGCAGCGCCTTGCGCGTCAGCTGGCGCGCCGGCGTGGCCTGGGCGTGCTGCCAGCTGGCGGGGCCGTCGGCGACGAGGACGCGGTCCAGCGCGGTGGGGTCGTTGAACCACGGCACCGCGATGCAGTCCTGCCAGTCGTGCAGCGTGACGTCGCCCGGGTCGACCCCGTTGTTGATGACCTCCTGCGTGCACGTCGCCTGCTCGTGCGACGACAGCGCGTCGACGACGACGGGCTGGGCCGTCAGCGGGGACACAGTCGGCGAGTTCGCCACGCGGTAGATGTTCCACCGGTCCGGGTAGATCCCGCCGTGGCTCGTCGGGCTCGTCGCGACGAGCTTCAGCGCGGGACTGCGGTCGGCGGCCTCACGCGCCACCGACGAGTGGGCGGCGTAGTACCGGACGCCGAGCATCTGCAGGTACGCCACGCCGAGCGGGAAGTCGGCGATCGTCCGGTACGGCACGCCCCGGACGGGGTTCGAGATGTTGCCCGGCGCGCCGAGGGTGGCGATGGCCATGAACACGTAGGGGGTCGTCGCCGACGACTCGTAGTAGAGACCATCCATCGTGGGGAACCGGCCGTTCGTCCAGTACGGCAGCAGCATGAGCGCGAGCGGCGTCCCGTACACGTTGATGCCCGGCCCGCCCTCGAAGAGGGTCCGGCCCGGGTCGGGCAGCCGCCCGATCGTGTCCATGAGGCGCTGGTACTCGGGGAAGTCCTTCTTCAGGCCCGGCCCCTGCCCCCTGAGGTCCTGGTACCCGCTCTCGTTCCACTTCACCCAGTAGGGCAGGAAGTCCCTCGACCGGTCGATGTTGATGAGCGTCCCGACGGTCAGCGCCACGGTGAGCACGACGGCGGTGCCGATGCCGACGATTCGCGGCGCGGCCGTCCAGCGCGGCGGGACGCCGTCGAGCAGCACGTCGTCCGCTCGGGCGGCGAGGCGCCACGCCTGGACGCGCCGGGCGAGCCACGCCGCGCCGCGCACGAGCTCGGCGACGCCGACGCCCATCATGAGGAACACGCACAGGTACCAGAACGGGAGCACGCGCAGGTTCCAGGCCGGGGTGGCCTGCACGCTCGCCCACACGACGAACATGAGGCCGGTGAGCGCGGTGAGGAGGGCGAGCACGAGAGTCGAGCGGCGCCGGCCGAGGACCCCGCCGACCACGGCGATCGTGATGAGCACCGCCGCACCCCACTGCCACGGCAGCGCGCCACGGATCCCGAAGAGGTACGACCACGGGAACAGGAACGACCCGTACTGGGTGATCGGCGCGTAGCGCATGTCCGTCGTGTACTGGAGCGTGGCGACGAGGGGGACGCTCCAGACCGCGGTGAGGAGCACGCCGACGACGCCGATCGCCATCGCGCGCGCCAGCGTCTCGCGCGGCCAGCAGGCGCACAGCACGATGAGCACGCCGAGGCCGGCGAACACCACCGACGCCACCCCGCCGGGCTGGCCGGTCACGACCGTGAGGAGGGCCGGCCCGACCGCGACGAGCGCGCCGAGCCCCACCCAGGCGGCTCGTCGTCGCCCGCGCGTCCAGGGCTTCGGCGACGACCCGACGACCACGACGACGGCGCCGACGACCGCGAACACCGCGACGACGATGTGGCTCATCGCGGTCGCGGCGAGCAGCACCGCGGGGAGCCAGAGCCCGCGCCGCGTGCGCAGCGACCACGCGAGCGCGCCGAGGAAGCACAACGCGAGCGCGAGCGCGATCGTGTAGGAGAACTCGCCGGCGAGGTTGCTGGCCAGCGTGCCGCCCATGATGTGCTGGTCGAAGGCGACGGTGCTGCGGTCGAACGTCGACGAGCCGGTGTCGCCGTTGAAGAAGACGAACCCGGTGGCGGCGACGGCGAATGCCGCCGGCGTCGGCTCGGGGGCACGCAGGCCCCGAGCGAAGACGTACGCGCCGACCGGCATGAGCAGCGGGCCAAGCGCGGTGATGAGCTTGAACGCGACGTTGTAGTTGATGACGCCGTTCAGGCCGACGATCAGCAGCGCCGGGAACGGGAAGTAGAACTGCCCGGCCGGGAAGCCGGCGTAGTAGTCGGGCGACCAGCCCGAGAGCCGCCACGGCAGCAGGTGGTCGCGGAGGAACGCCGGCCACCAGACGTGGGCGCCCGTGTCGCCGCCGGACGGGGTCGTGTTGCGCAGCAGCAGCGTCGGGTTGAGCTGCACGAAGATGAAGGTGACGCACGCCGCGAGGACGAGGAGCCCCACCCACACCTCGAGGCGGCCCCACCAGGGGGCCGGCGGCGGCTCGACCGGCTCGGCGTCGTCGGCCGGCGCGTCGAGCACCGACGTCGAGGCGGCCATTTCCTTAGCCTGCCAGGACGGTCACCCGTCCCGGCGGCGGGGGCTAACGGGCCCGGGCCAGCTCCAGGACGTGGCTCAAGGGCACGTGGCTGTCACCGGCGGTCCAGGTCTTCGCCTCGCAGCGGCCGCAGCGCCGGAACGTCAGGTCCTGCCCGGAGACCCGCATCCGAATCTCGACGAGAGAACCTTTGACACACGAAGGGCATTGCATCGCAACCTCCCAGCCTCACCTAGACCCGCCCTATCGGCGCGCGGGAGCAGGACCTTGAATCGCTCGAATCGGCTGTGGAGGGGGAACCGTCGGGACCTAGAGGAGGATCTGCAGCACGGCCAGCAGGTTGAACCCGGCGTGGAGGAAGAGCGATTCGGACAGGTCGCCGGTCCGCAGGGCTCGGTCCCCCGACACGAGCCCCAGGAAGAAGAGGGCGGGGACGGCGAAGCCGGCGCCCGGGTCCAGCGCCACGTGGACGAGGGCGAACACCAGCGCCGAGACGGCGACCGCCGCCGTCGCGTTGGTCCGGCGCACCAGCGCGCGCAGCAGCGCCCCGCGGAAGAGCAGCTCCTCCCCGAGCGGGGCGACGACGAGCACCGCCACCACGAACGCCGCACCCTCCCAGCCGTGCGCCGACTGGAAGACCCGGACGACGCTCTGGGACGACTGGCCCTGGTTGAGATTCCCGGCGTCGACGATCGGGGTGAGGCCGATCCCGGCGACGAACGCCAGCCCCAGCCCGACGACGAACCAGCCGCTGTCCCGCAGCGAGAGGTGCAGCCCGAAGTCGGCTCGGAGGCTGCCGAGGCCGCGGCGGGCGGCGAAGCTGAGGTACACGACGGCCGTCGTGGTCTGGGCCGCCAGCCCGGCGAGCGACGCCGGCACCTGGGCGCTCTGGGGGAGCTTCCCGTGGGTGATGAACGGCGCCTCGACGATCGAGGCGGCGAGCAGAGAGAGAAGGAAGGCGACGGCGGCGTCGGGGAGGCCCCAGCCGACGCGCGGCGCCTCGCTGGACCCGAGCGGCCCGACGGCCCGACCTTCCATCGGCCGGGACGCTACCGGCCGGTCTGCGCCGCCCCGACGCCGCGGCCGCGGCTCGGATTCCGAAGTCGGCGTGCGAGCCGTACCATGGAGGGGCGGAGGGGCTGCGCGACGCCCGTCCACCCGCTGAGGAGCCCCGATGAGCCGCCCCCCCTCTGAGATGCCGCCGGGTCGTCGTCCCGCGGGCGGACCCGAACGGCGCCCGGACGGCCGGCCGGCGCCGAACCCGCCGCCGTCGTGGGCGCGGGTGATCCCCTGGGTGCTGATCCTCGCCCTCGTCGCGATCTTCGCCCTCACGAACGTGTTCTCCGGCTCGTCCGGCTCGGCGAAGAGCCTCACCTACAGCCAGTTCGTCAGCGCGGTGAACAAGGGCGAGGTCAAGAAGGTCACGTTCAACCGCTCGAACGGCAACATCTCCGGTGACTTCAACGGGACGGTCGACGGCGCCAAGAGCTTCACCAGCAACGGCCCGGCGAACGACCTGCAGGGCGCGGTCGTGGCGGACCTCCAGGCGCGCGGCGTCGACCTCGTCTACACGTCGAGCAGCACGAACATCTTCATCGAGCTGCTGCCCGAGCTCATCCTCATCCTGGTGATCGTCGGGATCTTCGTGTGGATGAGCCGGCGCGCCCAGGGCCAGATGGGCGCGGTGATGAACATCGGCCGCAGCCGGGCGAAGGTCTACTCGACCGAGAAGCCCAAGACCACGTTCAGCGACGTGGCCGGCTACGGCGCGGTGAAGGGCGAGATCGCCGAGGTCGTCGACTTCCTCAAGTACCCGCAGAAGTTCAAGCAGATCGGGGCGCGGATTCCGAAGGGCGTGCTGCTCGTCGGCCCGCCGGGGACGGGCAAGACGCTGATCGCCCGCGCCGTGGCCGGCGAGGCGGGCGTCCCGTTCGTGTCGGTGACCGGCTCGGACTTCATGGAGATGTTCGTGGGGGTCGGCGCGGCCCGCGTCCGCGACCTGTTCCAGACGGCGCGCAAGCAGGCGCCGGCGATCATCTTCGTCGACGAGGTCGACTCGATCGGCCGCAAGCGCGGCGCCGGGCTCGGCGGCGGCCACGACGAGCGCGAGCAGACGCTGAACCAGATGCTGGCCGAGATGGACGGCTTCGAGGCCACCGAGGGCGTCGTGATGATGGCCGCGACGAACCGGCCCGACGTGCTCGACCCGGCGCTGCTGCGGCCGGGCCGCTTCGACCGCCAGATCGTGGTGCCCCTCCCCACCCTGGAGGAGCGCGTGGCGATCCTCAAGGTCCACATGCGCGACATGAAGATCGCGCCCGACCTCGACCCGACGATCGTGGCGCGCGGCACCCCCGGCATGGCGGGCGCCGACCTCGCCAACCTGGTGAACGAGGCCGCGCTGTTCGCGGTGCGCCGTGGCGCGGCCCAGGTCCACGCCGAGGACATCGAGGCGGCCCGCGACCGCGTGCTCATGGGCCTCAAGCGCGACTCGATGGCGCTGAGCGAGGAGGAGAAGGAGGTCATCGCGTACCACGAGGGCGGCCACGCGGTGCTCGCCTACGTCCTCGACCACGCCGACCCGATCCACAAGGTGACGATCCTGCCGACCGGGATGGCGCTCGGCGTCACCCAGCAGCTCCCCGAGGAGGAGCAGCACATCTACAAGAAGGAGTACATCGCCGACTCGATCGTCGTCGCGCTCGGCGGCCGCACCGCCGAGGAGATCGTGTTCGGCCACGTGTCCACCGGCGCCCAGAACGACCTGGTCCGCATCACCGAGCTCGCCCGCAAGATGGTCCGCGAGTGGGGCATGAGCGAGCGCATCGGCCCGATGGCCTGGGGCTCGCAAGGCCCGGTGTTCCTGGGCGAGGACCTGGTGCACACCCGGGACTACTCCGACGAGACGGCACGGGTGATCGACGAGGAGGTCGAGCGGATCCTGCGGCAGGAGGAGAGCCGGGCCCGGCGGATCCTGCGTCTCCACCGGCGCGGCCTCGACGCGCTGGCGCGCGCGCTGCTCGAGCACGAGACGGTCGACGGCGACGAGGTGGCGCGGATCGTCGACTACGCGATGGGCCGCAAGGTCGGTGGCTACCGCAAGATCCAGCGCGCGGACGGCACCGTCGTCGAGGTCAAGCCGCCCGCCGAGAACGGCGGCCGCAAGCGCCGGGCCCCCGCCCGGACGCGGCGCGGGAGCTGAGTCAGGCGGGCGGGTCCTCGAGCGCGCCGAGCGTCGGCTCGGGCGTCGAGCCCGGGGCGCGCAGCTCGGCGACCGCGGCCCACAGATCCGTGGCCGTCGTCGCGCCGACGAACGCGCGGCGCACCACGCCGCCTGCGTCGGCGAGCAGGATCATCGGGATCGCCGAGATCTCGTAGCGGTCGTGCAGGTCGCGGCGCTCGACGAAGTCGAGCTCGCACGTCGCGACGGCGTCCGACTCGAGGACCGCGACCTTCGGGCCGAGCCCCTGGCACGACGCGCAGGTGTCGGACGAGAAGTAGGCGACGAGCCACGCCGCGTCCGGCCGGGCGAAGTCGGCCCGGTCGAGCTGGCGCGGGATCGGGTACTGGTCGCGCGGCGGGCTCTCCGGCCGGCGCCGGCGCAGGCGTGCGGCGACGGCGAGCGCGACCAGGAGGACGCCGGCCCCGATGAGGAGCGTCATCCGAGGTCCGGCACGCCGGTGCCGGTGATCACGCTCGGCCCGAGCACCAGCCGGCCCCCGACGACCGGCCCGGTCGCCTGCAGGACGAGCACCTGATCGGGTCCGATCGTCGCGTCGAGCGGGAAGACGGCCCGCCGGTGCGCGCCGACCGCCGTCGTGGACACGGGGTGCAGCGCGGCCGCGTCGCTCCCCGCGGTCAGCAGGGTGACGTGGAGGCGCCGGCCCGTCGTGTTGAGCGCGACGACCTGCGCCGGGTCGGCGGTGTCGAGGCGACCGGTCGTGAACACCCAGCGGCGGGCCGACGCGGTGGCGCCGACCGTCGCGGACATCCCCGCGACTGCCGCGGGCGCGGCCCACGTCTCGGTGACGGCCGGGAGGATGGGCCCGGCGCGGGGGCCGCGGACGGTCAGCGCCCAGCCGCCGCTGGGCGGCACGTTCTGGCCGACGGGGTTGGCCGTGACGTCCATCGACGGGACGGTGAAGCGGTTCACGGGCAGGGTCGCGTGCTGGTCGAGCGCGAAGTTCAGTGTCGTCTTCGTGCCGGCGTTGGCGAAGTTGGCGATCGAGAGCGTCGCGGCCGTGCCGGACTGGGCGTCCAGCGCCGGGATGCGCCACGTCGTCGCCGGCGCGGCGACGCCGAGCATGGTGGTCAGCCCGGCCGGGCCGTTGGACCCGTCGGTCGCGATCGACTGCTCGGCGACGAGGCGACCGAGACGGGCGTGCACGTGGAAGGCGAGCGCCTCGTGGTCGGGGACGATGACGTGGAGCGGCAGCGACACGCGGGAGCGCCGGGGCACCACGACAGCCTGCGCCGAGCCCGGCGACTCGACGCCCGTCGAGGTGAGGAACGTCACGTCGACGATGGCGTCGTCACCGAACGGGTTGAACAGCGCGAGCCAGTCTTCGGCGCCGACCCCGGTGTTGCCGCCCGAGAAGTACCAGTCGGTCGTGGCCTGGCGCGCGCAGGGCCCGATGGTGTCCTGCGACCCGCGGCTGAGCTCGTGCTCGACGACGCCCCCGCTGCCGGGCACCTCGACGACCACGCCCGGCTCCGGTGCGGTCGCGAGCGTGGAGACCGGCACGCGCCGCTGGCCGAACGCGGCGACCGACAGCCGTCGCGTGAGGGGCTTCGCGGACCCGGTCATCACCGTGACCGTGGCGGTCACGGTGCGCGGGGCGACGTTCGCGATGAGCACGGTCTCGGCGGCGCGGCCGTTGGTGACCGCGGTGCCCTCGGCGCAGAACCACGTCGACGCGATCGCGCTCCCGGGAGCGAGCACCGGCCCCGCGGTGGCCGACGGGGCGGGCGGCAGCGAGGGTCGATAGGGGTGGCCGACCTGGCTGGCGGCGAAGAGCCCGAACGCGCCCCCGGCGACGGCCAGGACGGCGACGAGCCGCCGCCCGGGCGCGCTGCGCCGCGGGCTCACCCCTGCTCCCAGAACTCGACGTCGCTCTCGATCAGGGGGGCGCCGCTGAGCCGGCGCTCCTCGCGCTCGCGGCGGGCGGCGAGCCGGGCCGCATCACGCGTCGGGTCGGGCGGGGCGCGCCGGCGGCCGCGGGCCCACCACACGAGCGCGAGGAGCCAGAGCAACGCTTCGATGCCGACGAGCTCGTAGACACGACCTTGGCCGGTGTGCGTGATGCTGACCGAGGCGTGCGCCGGCAGGCGGAACTGGTTCGTGACCCCGAACGCGGGGCGGTGCGCGAGCCCCTGCCCGCCGGCTCGCGCCTGCCAGCCGGCGTCGAACGACTCGAACCAGAGCACGGTCCCGGGACCCGCCGGTGCCGAACCGAGCGCGCGGCTGGTGGAGAGGTCGAACCCGGCGGCGGCCCGCGCCGGGTCGGCGACCGCGCCCGGAATCGCTCCACGGTGCCGCGGGACGACGGCGCGTCCCGGGAACCACGCCTCGTTCTCATAGAGCTCGATGCCCGCGTCGCTGCCCAGCCGCGCGAGGTCGAGCTGCCCGCGGAGCCCGGCGTCGAGCGCGGGGAGCGGCCGCCCGGCGATCCCGCCCGGTCCGTTGCGCCGGGTCAGGACGACGTAGCGCACGCCGAGCGGGCCGAGCACCCGCCCCAGCCGGTTTGTGCGGCCAGTGATCGCGGCGGTGAGCGCCTCGGCCACGGGGTCGGGCGTCCGCGTGACCGGCGCCCGCAGGAACTCCCGTCCGTCGCCCGGGCCGTTGCGGGTCAGCGTGTACGAGAGGCCCGGGGTGACGGCGACGGGCGCGAGCGGCAGGACGTTCGGGTCGCCGACCCACAGGATCCGGAACTCGCCCTGGGACTGCTGGTCGCTCGTGAACGAGAGCGCGGACGCCCACGACGAGCCCGGGCTGTGCCAGCGGCCGTCGGCCGCGTCCCCGAGGAACCCGAGGCCGGCGAGCGTGACCCCCGCGACCGCGACGACGATCGTGAGCCCGCGCACACCGAGGCGACGCGGCCGGCGGCTCGCCACGGCGAGGCCCGCGGCGACCGCGAGGCCGAGGGCCCCGAGCGAGAGCACGCCTTCGGGCGCGGGCACGGCGAAGCCGGGCGCGAAGCGGGCCGGTAGCTCGACCGCGGCCCACGCCACGAGCGTCAGCACCCACGCACGCGTCGCCCACGCGAGGCGCGGACCGGTCGCGACCAGGAGCGCCATGGCCGCGGCGGCGAGCAAGCCGAAGACGGCGACGCCGCCCCCGGCCGGGCCGGTCTCGAAGCGCACCAGGTCGAGGATCGAGTAGCTGGGATGGAAGGTGAAGCCGAACGACCCCGGGTCGTGGAGCCCGTGCGACGCGGTGGTCGTCCACGGGAACAGCAGGACGGCGGCGCCGACGCCGCCGAGGAGCGCCGCGCCGACGCCGCGGAGCGCGGGCCCGACGCCACCGGCGACGAACCCGGCGACGACGAACGCGACCGCCGCGAGCAGCAGGACGACGGCGGCCGGCGGGAACCACGCGCTGGCGAGCGCGGTCACGATGGCGAGGCCGAGGAGCTGACGCCGCCCCGTCGGGGCGTTCTCGTCGAAGCGCGCGGCGCGCACGAGGAGCAGGACGAGGTGCGGGACGAGCGCGAAGAGGATGAGCGGGCCGAGGCGCCCCTGTGCGATCGCGTTGCGCGGCACGGGATTGACCCCGTAGGCGATGGCGGCGACGACCGCGCCGGTGCCGTCGGCGCCGACCTGTCGCGCGAGGCGCAATGCACCCGCGGCGCCCACCGGGATCGCGAGCACGACGAGGAGGGTCAGCCCGAGTCCCACGCTCCCGACGAGCACGGTGCCGATCCCCGTCATGAGCGCCAGCGCGGGCGGCGCGGCCGCGGTCGATCCGAGGGTCGTGTAGCGCCACGCCGACGTGAACGCCGCCGCGAGGGCCTGCACGCCGGGCCAGGCCGCGAAGTCGCCGACCGCCGGCACCCCCGACGAGAAGAAGTCCCGTGACCCGATGATGACGGCGAGCACGAACGCGATAAGGCCGAGCGCCGCGGGATGGGTCAGCGCGTGCGCGAACGATTCGAGGTTGTCGCGCAGCCGGTCTTCGAGCGATTCGATGCGCTCGTCGGCGTGGTGCTGGCTGAGGAACGCGCCGACACGCGCCGTCGAACCGACCTGCAGCTCGCGCAGCTCGCCGTCGTTGATCGTGCGCGCCGACTGGGCGCGGCGCCGGGCGCGACGGCGTCGCCCGGCGTGCATGAGGTTCCAGCGCCAGGCGCCGAGCATGGCGAGGGCCTGTCGCCGTCTCGGGGTGGCGGCGTAGAGGATGGCCTCGAACAGCGCGAGCGCGATGCCGACCGGCACGAGCCGCAGCAACGAGCGGCGCGAGTAGCAGGTGACCACGACGCGGACCCGCCGGCGGGCCAGGTCGCGTGCGGACGGGATGTCCTCGGGCTGGCGCAGCATCGCGGCCTCGACGTGGGCCGCGCGGGCGTCCGGCGCGACGACCACGCGTGCGCCGGCCAGCCAGGCCCGCCAGCACAGGTCGAGGTCCTCGGACCCAGGGAACGCCTCGGGGTCGAAGCCGTCGAGGGCGTCGAAGAGGTCGGTGCGCACGAGCATCGCGGCGCTGGAGACGTAGAAGACGTCCCGGACAGCGTCGTGCTGCTCCTGGTCGAGCTCGCCGGGCTCGATCCCGGTGTGCGACCCCCCGAGGCGGTCGATGTTGCGCCCGACGTCGAGGAGGACCTCCGGGTTGTTCGCCGAGACGAGCTTCGGGCCGACGATCCCGGCGTTCGACCGGTACGCCTCCTCCACGAGCACCCGGACGGCGTCGGGGGCGAGCACCGCGTCGTCGTGGCAGCACAGGAGGAAGGTCGCGCTCTTCGCGAAGCGCAGGGCCAGGTCGGCCGCCCCGCCGAACCCCGCCTTCCGCCCCGCTTGGTGGACGATGGCGTCGGGCAGGACCGCGGCGACCCGTGGCGCCGGGTCCGTGGTCGAGCCCGCGTCGACCACCAGGACGGACAGCGCCGGGTAGTCCTGGCTGCGGAGCGCGCGGAGGGCGGGCTCGAGGAAGGACCCGGGGTTCCGGGTCACGACGACCGCGACGACCGACGGCGCGCCCTCGTCGATCTCCTCGAACTCCTGCTCGCCGGGCGGGCGGAGGAGACCGTCAGCGTCGTCGGGCAGGCTCATCGGCGGGGCTGAGGATAGGGGCCGCTTCCCTCGGCACCCCGACCATCTGCGGCGGTGCGGGCGCCCCATCAGGCCTGTGGCACCAGTGCTTGCAATAGTTAGCAGTTTCGGCTATCTTCGCTAGCAGCGATCACCTCCTCCGAAAGGAGCCTTCGATGAGCAACGACACGCTTCGTGATCTCCGCCAGCGCGCCGAGGACGCGGCGTACACCGCCGTGGGGGTCGGCGTGCTCGGCTTCCAGCAGGCGCAGGTCCGGCGGCGCGCCGTCCAGCAGCGGCTGGCCAGCGCGACCCATGACGCGCGCTCCCAGGCCGTGACGCTGTCGGGCGACGCCCGCACCGCCCTCGAGTCGTTCGGGGCCGAGGTGAAGGCGCGAGTCGAGCCCGTCGTCAGCCGCCTGGGCGAGCAGGTCGAGCCGATCGTGGCCGACGTCCGCACCCGCGTCGAGCCCGTGCTCGAGAGCCTCGGCGTCGCCACGCGCCGTCCGGCGGACCCCAAGACCGCCACCAGCGCCAAGAGCGCCACGACCGGCAAGAGCGCCACGACCGGCAAGAGCTCCACGAGCGCCACGAGCGCCACGAAGAACTGACCCCTCGACGGCGAGCGCGGCGAGCCCGGACGCGTAACGTCACGGGGTGCTCGCGGCGCTCGCCGGAGGGGTAGGGGCGGCTCGCTTCCTGTGCGGGCTGGTCGACGTCGTCGACCCCGCGTCAGTCACGGCCATCGTGAACACCGGCGACGACGACGAGTTCCACGGGCTCTGGGTCTGCCCCGACCTCGACAGCGTCACGTACGCGCTCGCCGGCGCGAACAACCCCGAGACGGGGTGGGGTCTGGCCGGCGAGTCCTTCCACACCATCGACGCGCTCGATCGTTACCGCGCCCCGACGTGGTTCCGCCTCGGCGACCGTGACCTCGCCACCCACCTGTATCGCAGCGAGCGCCGGCGCGGGGGCACGCCGCTCAGCACGATCAGCCGGGAGATCGCGGCGGCCTGGGGGGTCACGACCCGCCTCCTCCCGATGAGCGACGACCGGGTCGCGACCCGGATCACCGTCCGCGGCCCGGACGGCACCCCGAACGAGCTCGCCATGCAGGAGTGGTTCGTGCGCGAACGGGCCGAGCCGCCCGTTCTCAGCGTGCACTTCGCGGGCGCCGACGCGGCCCGCCCGGCGCCCGGCGTCCTCGAGGCGCTCGCCACCGCCGACGCCATCGTGATCTGCCCCAGCAACCCCGTGATCTCGATCGGACCGGTCCTGGCCGTGCCCGGGATCCGCGACGCCCTGGCGGCACGGCGCGACCGCGTCGTCGCCGTCAGCCCGATCGTCGGGGGTCGCCCCGTGAAGGGCCCCGCGGACCGGCTCATGGCCCCGCTCGACATCGAGGTGTCGAGCGTCGGCGTGGCCCGCGCCTACCGGGACGTCTGCGCCACCGTCGTGATCGACCAGGTCGACGCCGACGACCGGCAGCGCATCGAGGCCCTTGGGGTGCGCGTCGTGGTCACCGACACGTTGATGCGAGACGCGCGGGTCGCCGCCGCGCTGGCGCGCGACACGCTCGCCGCAGTGGCGTGACGCTCACGATCATCCCCGTCCGGGGACTGCCCGAGGTGCGCCCCGACGACGAGCTCGCCGTCCTCGTCGACGACGCCGCCCGCGAACAGGACACGCCGCTCGCCGACGGCGACTGCCTCGTGATCACCCAGAAGGTGGTCTCGAAGGCCGAGGGTCGGCTCGTCGAGCTCGACCCCGACGACCGCGACGCTCGTCGCCGTCTCGTCGACGCTGAGTCGGCGCGCGTGCTGCGCCGGCGCGGCGACCTGATCATCAGCGAGACGCGACACGGCTTCGTGTGCGCGAACGCCGGCGTGGACCTCTCGAACGTCGAGGAGGGCTTGGCCGCGCTGCTCCCCGTGGACGCCGACCGCTCCGCCCGGCACATCCGGGATGCGCTGCGGGCCCGCGCCGGCGTCGATGCGGCGGTCATCGTCTCGGACACGTTCGGTCGAGCGTGGCGACACGGGCTGACCGACGTGGCCATCGGCGTCGCCGGGCTGGCCGCCGTCGTGGACCTGCGCGGCGGCGCCGACGGTCTCGGCCGAGAGCTGCAGGTGACCGAAGTCGCGGTCGCCGACGAGGTCGCGGGCGCCGCCGAGCTGGTCATGGGGAAGTCGGCGCGCGTCCCGGCGGCGATCGTCCGCGGGCTCGACCCGGCCTGGCGGCGCGACGGCTCGGTGCGCGAGCTGGTACGCGCCCCGGGCGACGACCTGTTCCGCTGATGTCGGCGGTCCCGGCGTTCGTCGAGGCCCGCCGCTCGATCCGGGCGTTCCGCCCCGATCCCGTGGCGCCCGCGCTGCTCGACACGCTCGTCGAGGCCGCGTGCCTTGCGCCCGCGCCCCACCACTCCCGGCCGTGGCGCTGGGTCGTGCTGGCCGACCCGACGCGGCAGGCCGCGCTCGCCGACGGCATGGGCGCCCGCTGGCGCGTCGACCTCGCGGGCGACGACGTCCCGACGCCCCGGATCGACGAGCTCGTCGCGTCGTCGCGCGCCCGGCTGGTCGGCGCCCCCGCCGCGCTGCTCGGCTGCCTGACCGACGAGGGGCTCGACCGCTACCCGGACGAGCGCCGCCAGCGCGCCGAGTGGGGCATGGCGCTGCTCGCGCTCGGCGCCGCGGTCGAGAACCTGATGCTGACGGCGACGGACCTCGGGCTGGCGTCGTGCTGGGTCGCGGCACCGATTTTCTGCCCCGAGGAGGCGGGGGCGGCGCTCGGGCTCGACCCGACCTGGCGACCGCACGCCCTCGTGCTCGTCGGCTACCCCGACCCGGGCTACGTGGCCCGCACCCGACCCGCGGTGGACCTCGCCACGATGCGGGCCCGCTTCGTCAGTCGCGCTGACTCTGGGACCGGAACCACTCCACGGTCCGCGTGACCCCGTCCTCGAGGGTGGTCCACGCCCGCCAGCCGAGCTGGGTGGCGGCCGCCGTCGGGTCGAGCGCCGAGCGTCGCAGCTCGCCCGGCCGGGCCGGCTGGAGCCGCGCGCGACCGCCGTAGCCCGCGGCGGCCGCGACCAGGTCGTAGAGGTCGAGCACCGACGTCTCGATCCCCGTCCCGATGTTCAGCAGCTTCCCGTCGGCGCGGTCGCTGGCCCGGACGAACGCGTCGACGGCGTCGTCGACGTAGACATAGTCGCGGGTCTGCTCGCCGTCGCCGTAGATCGTCGGCTGCGCCTTCGCGAGCACCTTCTTCGAGAAGATCGCGACGACGCCGGCCTCACCGTCGGGGTCCTGACGCGGCCCGTAGATGTTCGCGAGCGCGAGGACCGTGAACGACAGGTTGTGCTGGTCGCGGTAGTAGTGGAGGTAGTCGGCCACCGCCAGCTTCGAGACGCCGTACGGCGAGACCGGGTGCTTGGGGTGGCTCTCGGGGGTGGGGATCGTTTTCGCGATGCCGTAGAGCGTTCCGCCCGACCCCGCGAAGACGAGCTTGCGCGTCCCGGCGTCGACCGCGCCCTGCAGCACGTGCAGCGACCCGACGATGTTGACGAGCGCGTCGTACCCGGGGTCGGCGACCGACGCGGTGACGCTCTTCTGCGCTGCGAGGTGGTACACGATCTCGGGCTTGCGGTGCGCCATGAGTTCCTCGACGCCGCCGACGCTCACGTCGAGGCGGTGGAAGCTGCAGCGCCGGTGCCGCTGCGCCCGTGCCTCGGCGAGGTTCGGCAGCGAGCCGCTCGAGAGGTCGTCGACCACGTCGACGTCGCAGTCCTCGGCGAGCAGCCGATCCACGAGGTTCGAGCCGATGAAGCCCGCGCCGCCCGTGACGAGGACCCTCACGCCGGCGCCCCCGCGTCCGCCGGCGGGACCCGCTGGCCGGCGAGCGTCGCGCCGGCGTCGACCGTCACGTTCGGCCCCACGATCGACGCGTCCTCGACGGTCGCGCCCGCGCCGACCACCGCGCCGGCTCCGACGATCGACGCGCGCACGGTCGCGCCCGGCCCGATCGTGGCGCCGACGTGGACGACCGAGTCGGCGACCGTGGCGTGGGCGCCGACCCGCACGCCGGCGCCGAGCACGGAGCTCACGACGTGGGCGCTCGGGTCGACCTCGTGGCGCTCCCCCACCAGCGCCGGCGCGGTGACGCCCGACGGCGCCGGTCCGGGGCCCTGCACCCACACCCCCGGCTTCACCTCGCGGGCGCCCGGCGCGGGCGGCGTCCCCAGCCGGCCCGCGAGCAGGTCGGCGTGCGCCTGCAGGTACTGGGCGACGGCGCCGACGTCGATCCAGTACGCGTCGCTCGGCAGCGCGTAGAGGCCGCCCCCGTTCTCGAGGATGGCCGGAAACGTCTCGAACTCGATCGACACGGGCCGCTCGGGCGCGATCCGCTCGAGCACGCTCGGCTCGAGCACGTAGGTCCCGGCGTTGATCCAGCGCGTCGGCTCGGTCCCGGGCGCCGGCTTCTCGACGAAGGCGACGACCCGACCCCGGTCGTCCGTCGGCACGACGCCGAAGCGCGATGGCTCGTCGACGGCGGCGAGGTGGATCGTCGCCTCGGCGCCGCGCTGGTCGTGGAACGCGATGAGCGCGCCGAGGTCGAGGCCCGTGAGCACGTCGCCGTTGCACACGACGAAGCGCTCGCGGACGCCGAGCTGCTCGGCGGCGAAGCGCACCGCCCCCGCGGTGCCGAGCGGCGTCGGCTCCGGCGCGTAGCGCAGCCGCACCTCCCGCCCGTCGGGGTCGGTGAACGTCCCCTCGGGGTACCGCTCGACGAAGGCGTCCGGCAGGTAGCCGAGGGACAGGCCGACCTCGTCCACGCCGTGGGCCGCGAGCCAGCCGAGCTGGCGATCGAGGAACACCTGGTTGACCACCGGCAGCAGCGGCTTGGGGGTCTCGAAGGTCAAGGGCCGGAGGCGGGTGCCCTCGCCGCCCACCAGCACGACCGCCCTCATGGCCGGACGCGGCGACGGGCACGGCGCGCGCGGGCCATGCCGGAGGCTACCTGGGGCCACGCGGCGCGGGCCGGCTCGGCGCGCGTCTCAGGCGTCGGCCGCGCAGCGATACGACTCGTACGTCAGCTCGACGCCGGTCCGCAGCGGGACCTGCGGTGACCAGCCGAGCACGTCCCGCGCCTGGCTGATGTCCGGGCAGCGTCGCGTCGGGTCGTCTTCCGGCAGGTCGACGAAGCGCAGCTTGGACTGCGAGCCGGTGACCTCGAGGACGAGCTCGGCGAGCTCGACGATCGTGTGCTCCTCGGGATTCCCGATGTTCATCGGCCCGACCCAGTCGGAGGCGAGCAGCGCGAGGATCCCGCGGACCTCGTCGGCGACGTAGCAGAAGGATCGGGTCTGTTCGCCGGTCCCGTAGACGGTGAGCGGCTCCCCCGCCATCGCCTGGGCGAGGAAGTTCGACACCACCCGGCCGTCACCCGGGGCGAGGCCCGGCCCGAAGGTGTTGAAGATGCGCACGATCTTCGTGTCGACGCCGTGCGTGCGGTGGTACGCCATCGTGAGCGCCTCGGCGTAGCGCTTCGCCTCGTCGTAGACGGCCCGGGGACCGACCGGGTTCACGTGGCCCCAGTAGCTCTCGCGCTGGGGGTGCTCGAGCGGGTCGCCGTAGATCTCGCTCGTGGATGCCAGCAGGAACCGGGCGCGGTGCGCCCGGGCCATCTCCAGCGCGTTGCGGGTGCCCTCCGAGCCGGCGCGCAGCGTCTCGACCGGCCGGGCGAGGTACCGCGGGACGCTCGCCGCGCTCGCGAGGTGCAGCACCGCGTCGACCGGCCCGGTGACGGGGATCCCCTCGACGACGTCGTGCTCCAGCAGCGTGAACTTGGGGTCATCGAGCAGGTCGGCGACCTGGTCACGGCTGCCCGTCGAGAGGTCGTCGACCGCGATGACGTCGTGCCCCGCCTCGCGCAACGCGCGACAGAGGTGCCCGCCGACGAACCCGGCGCCACCCGTGACGACGGTGCGGGGCATCAGCGCCCGATGCCGCGGTAGGCGAAGCCCAAGTGGCGCATCGCGGCGGGGTCGAGGACGTTCCGCGCGTCGACGATCGACCGGCCGGGAAGCAGGCTCGCGACCCGCTCGTAGTCGAGCCACCGGAACTCGTCCCACTCGGTGAGCACGCAGAGCACGTCCGCACCGACGCACGCCTCGTACGGGTCCGCGACGACCTCCAGGCCAGGGACGAGGCGGCCGGCGGCCTCGCCCGCCGCGGGGTCGTAGCCCCGGACGAGGGCGCCCGCGCCGAGAAGTCGGCGGGCGATGTCGATCGCCGGCGAGTCGCGCAGGTCGTTGGTGTTGGCCTTGAACGTCAGGCCCCACACCGCCACCGCGCGCCCCGCGAGGTCGCCCCCCGCCGCGTCCGCCACCTTCGCGACGACCCGGTCACGCTGCTCGCGGTTCGTGTCGATGATCGCCGAGAGGATCGGGAAGGCGTCGCCGACGCGCGCCGCGGTGCGGGCCAGCGCGGCGGTGTCCTTCGGGAAGCAGGAGCCGCCCCATCCCGGCCCGGGGTGGAGGAACTCGAAGCCGATCCGGGGGTCGTACCCCATGCCGAGCGTGACCTCGCGCACGTCGGCGTTCACCGCCTCGCAGAGGTTCGCGATCGCGTTCACGAAGGACACCTTCGCCGCGAGGAAGGCGTTCGAGGCGTACTTGATCATCTCGGCCGACGCCGTGTTCGTCACCAGCATCGGGCCCTGCACGTCGCGGTAGAGGTCCGAGACGCGGACGGCGACGGTCGGATCATCGGCGCCGATCACGACCCGCGCGGGCGACAGGAAGTCGCGGACGGCGGTGCCCTCGCGCAGGAACTCGGGGTTCGACGCGACGCCGACGTCGGGCGCGGCGCCCGAGGCCCGCAGCAGCCGACCGACGTGGCCGCTCGACCCGACGGGCATCGTCGACTTGTTGACCAGCACGGCACCGGGGGGCAGCGCGACCGCGAGCTCGCGCACGACCGCCTCGACGATCGACAGGTCGGCGTCCCCGTCGGCGCCTTCCGGCGTCGGGACGCACAGGAACACGAACTCGGCGTCGGCGGCGGCCTGGGCGGCTCCCACGACGAAGCGGAGGCGCCGCGTGGCGAGGCCCTCGGCCACGAGCTCGGGGAGCCCCTCCTCGAGGACGTCGACGTCACCCTTCGCGAGGCGTCGCACCTTGTCGGCGTCGATCTCGCCGACGGTGACCTCGTGCCCGAGGTGCGCGAGGCACGCGCCCGTCGTCAACCCCACGTAGCCGGCGCCGACGACGCCGACGCGGCTCACGTCGGTCGGCTCACCGGCAGTATCCCTTCGCTGCCGGCGCCCCGAACTGGGCCGCGTCGACGCCCGTCCCGCTGCCGGTGGCGTACGTGTCGCCCGCGTTGTCCTGACCGTTCGGCCCCGTGGCCTGGGGCGTCCCGGCGTTCTGGCCTGTCGTGACCGCCCCGCCGCCGTTGGGGATCGTGATCGAGGAGAAGTCCTTGCCCAGCACGACCTCCACGCCGACGCCGAGCGACGGGTCCTCGACCAGCTGCGTGTTCGGTGACAGGAACTGCAGCACCAGCTCGCCCTGGGTGATCGAGCCCGGCCGGTAGCGGACCTGCGTCGTGGCGAAGGAACCCGACACGTGGCCGATCCCGCCCGACTTGAAGCCGGCCCGCGAGACGAACTCGCTGAGCGCCGAGGTGGCGAGGCTCGGGTTCCCGCTTCCGTCGGCCACGCGCACCGTGACCTGCTTCGGCGTGAGGGTGGTGACGGACTGGCTGGTGTCGGTGCCGCTGAAGTCCCGTAGGCGGGCCAGGATCGCCTGCTCCTGCTCTCCCGGCTGCACGTACAGGACGTCCTGGCCCTGTTGCGTCGGCGGTTGGGCCGTGCCCGCGACGCCCTCCTGCCAGGGCAGCGTTTCGAACTCGAGGTGGCTGGTGTCGTTGGGGTTCACGCTGCGGAAGTCGTCGACGAGGGTGAGCACGTCATTCTTCGACAGATTCTGGTCGAAGATGAGGTCCCCGATGACCTTGTCGACGATCTGGAGCCCCGTCGCGGGGTCCTGGAGGCTGCGGGCGACGGCGATCCCGGCGAGCTCCCGGATGAACTGCTGCTGGCGGGCGATCCGCCCGATGTCGGCGGTCGGGTCGGCGAGGATCCACTGCTTCGAGACCGTGCTGTAGAACTGGAGTGTGCGCGAGCGCGCGTACGCGAGCGCTTGGGCGCCGTTCAGCTGGATGCAGCCCGGCAGCACGCCGAGTCCGCTCTCCGGGTCCCGCGCCGCGTAGGGGAAGTACACCGGCACGCTGCCGATGGCGTCCACGATCTGTTCGAAGGCCTGGAAGTCGACGAGGATGTAGTGGTTGATCGGGATGTTGAAGTTGTCCTTCAGCGTCGCGATCGTCGTGTTCGCGCCGGCCCCGAGCGCCGCGTCGATCTTCGCCATCCCGATCCCAGGAATGTTGACCCACAGATCACGCGGGAACGACACGATGAGGAGCCGCTTCTGGTTCGGCTCCACGTGCACCACCATCATCGTGTCGGAGTTGACACGGTCCTCGGTGGACTGGCTGTTGTTGACGTCGTAACACGTTCCCGGACCGGGTCGTGCGGCACGGGGCGTGGCGCAGCCGAGGATGAGGTAGTTCGCGCCCTGCGATGGGGCCGGGGCGACGTTGACCGTCACGCGCTTCACCGAGTTGACCTTGCTGGTGATCAGTGCGTTCACGGCCACCACGCCCACGACCATCACGGCGACGGCCACGCCGAGGGCGATGAGGTACCGCCCCGACAGGGCGCGCAGGACGGAGCGGGGAACCTTCATGTGGCGGGTCAGTGTACTGAGGAGGCACCGTCGTTCCCCACCAGGCGCCTACCCTCGGCGGCGTGTCGTCGGGCCCGCGCCGCGCCCTGCACCGTTCCTTCACGAAACCTGAGGGCTTCTTGCGACGCGGAGTCGTTCGGTGACGTCGTCGGTCTGGGTGAACGGGTCGCTCGTCGCCAGCGACGCGCCCCACCTGTCGGCGTTCGACCACGGGGTCTTGGTCGGTGACGGCGTGTTCGAGACGCTCGGCGTCTACGGGCGCGTGCCCTTCGCGTGGACACGGCACGACGCCCGGCTCCGCCGCTCGGCGGAGGGCCTCGGGCTCACGGTCCCGGACGGCGGCACGCTCCGCCAGGCCGCCGACCGCGTGCTCGACGCCAACGGGATCCGGGACGGTCGGCTGCGCATCACCGTCACGGGCGGGCCGTCCCCGCTCGGCTCCGAGCGGGGCGACGGCCCGCCGACGGTGATCCTGGCGGCCGCACCGGCGCGGCCGCGCCGCGACCAGGAGGCGGTGGTGACCGTCCCATGGCCCCGCAACGAGCGGGGCGCGACGGCCGGCCTGAAGACCGTGTCCTACGCCGACAACGTCCGTGCCCTCGCCCTCGCTCACGAGCGCGGCGCGACCGAGGCCGTGTTCGCCAACACCCGCGGCGAGCTCTGCGAGGCCACCGGCTCCAACGTGTTCGTCGCCGTCGACGGGGTCGTGTGCACCCCGCCGCCCGCCGCGGGGTGCCTCCTCGGCGTGACTCGGGCGCTCGTGCTCGAGCTCGGACCCAGCGCCGGCGTACCCGTTGAAGAGCGCACGCTGCCGCTCGAGGCGCTCGCCGCCTCCGAGGAGGCGTTTCTCACGTCGAGCACGCGGGAGGTCGTGGCCATCGCCGCGGTCGACGAGACCCGTCTCGCCGCGCCCGGACCGCACACACGCACCTTGGCGCGGGCGTTCAGCGAGCTGGTGGCGTCGAACCTCGATCCGTGACGGGGCGGAGGTGCACGACGTCGCCGACGGCGACGACCGTGGGTCCACCGCTCGCCGGCTGCACCACCAAGCGCCCTGCCGCGTCGACGTCGGTGGCGACCCCCTCCAGCGCGCCGTCGGCGAGCTCGATGCGGACGGTGCGCCCGATCGTCGAGAGGCGGGTTCGGTAGTCGGTCGGAACGTCGTCGAGCGCGTCGAGGCGCGCCGCGAGCGAACTGAGGAGCGCGTCGAGCAACGAGCCCCGGTCGACGTCGCGGCCGGCCTCGAGGGCGCACGAGGTCGCGGTGTCGGCGAGCTCGGGCGGGAAGTCGACCCATCCGACGTTGCAGCCGATCCCGACGACGATGCGCTGCACCGTCCCGCCGCGCACGTCCGCCTCGGCGAGCAGACCCGCGAGCTTGCGGTCTTCGACGACGAGGTCGTTCGGCCACTTGAGCGCGGCCTCCACACCCGCGACCTTCGACACCGCGGCCTGCAGCGCCAGGGCCGCCGCCATCGTGAGCACATGCGCGTCGCGGGTAGCGGGTGGCGCGAGCAGCACAGACACGAGCAGCGACGACCCGGCGGGTGCGGTCCACGTGCGGCCGCGGCGCCCGCGACCGGCGTGCTGATGGTCGGCGACGACGACGAGACCCGGCGGCTCCCCGGCTCGGGCCGCGTCGAGCGCGTAGCGGTTGGTGGAATCGATGTCCTCGAAGCGACGGACTCGCCAGCGCACGTCCCGGGTGGCGGGCGGATCGCCCATCGCCCGTAGGATACGGCGGCTTACTCACCGGACGTCTCGAGACCCTGTGCCCTCCAAGATCCTGATCGCCAACCGCGGTGAGATCGCGGTGCGCGTGATGCGCACGTGCCGGGAGCTGGGTGTGGGCACGGTCGCCGTCTACTCCGACCTGGACCGCGACGCGGCGCATGTGCGCTACGCCGACGAGGCGTACGCGCTCGGCGGGCAGACCGCGGCGGAGAGCTACCTCAACACGGCGTGCATCCTCGAGATCATCGAGCGCAGCGGTGCCGACGCGCTGCACCCGGGCTACGGCTTCTTCGCCGAGAACGCCGACTTCGCCCGCGCCGTCACCGACTCGGGCGCCACCTGGATCGGACCGCCCCCGGGGGCGATCGAGGTGATGGGCGACAAGATCTCGTCGCGGCTCGCCGCCGCCGCGGCGGGCGTCGACGCCGTCCCGGGCACCACGACCGCCATCCAGGACGTGGACGAGATCGTCGCCTTCGGCGAGGACCACGGGTGGCCGGTGGCCATCAAGGCGGCCTACGGCGGCGGCGGCAAGGGCCTCAAGGTGGTCCGCGACGCCGACGGCGCCAAGGCCGCCTTCGAATCGGCCACGCGGGAGGCGACCGCCTACTTCGGGCGCCCCGAGGCGTACCTCGAGCGCTACCTCCCCCGGCCGCGCCACATCGAGATCCAGGTGTTCTGCGACACCCACGGCCACGCGGTCTGGCTGGGCGAGCGCGACTGCTCCACGCAGCGCCGCCACCAGAAGCTGATCGAGGAGGCCCCCGCGCCCGGGCTCGACGACGAGACCCGCACCGCGATGGGCGAGGCCGCGGTGAAGGTCGCCCGGGGCTGCGGCTACGTGAACGCCGGCACGGTCGAGATGCTCTACCAGGACGGCGGCTTCTGGTTCCTCGAGATGAACACCCGACTGCAGGTGGAGCACTGCGTGACCGAGATGGTCACGGGCCTGGACCTGGTCGCGGAGCAGCTGCGCGTCGCCGACGGCGAGCCGCTCTCCTTCACCCAGGAATCGATCCGCCGAGACGGCCACGCCATCGAGTGCCGGATCAACGCCGAGGACCCCGCGCGCGGCTTCCTTCCGTCACCGGGACCGATCACGCGCCTTCGTGTGCCGGGCGGGCCGGGGGTGCGCTGGGACGGCGGCTACGAGGAAGGCGACGAGATCTCGCAGTACTACGACAACCTCGTCGGCAAGCTCGTCGTCTGGAGCGCCCACCGGGACAGCGCGCGCCACCGCATGCTGCGAGCCCTCGGCGAGCTGCGCATCGGCGGCGTGCGCACCACCATTCCGGCGCATCAACTCCTCCTGGCGCATCCCGACTTCGCCGCGGCGCGCCACTCGACCAAGTGGGTGGAGGAGGAGCTCGACAGGTCGTTCTTCGCGGCCGTGCCCGAAGCCGAGCCGGCCGACGCGGAGGCCGAGGCCGCGGCCAGCGAGGGCCTCGTCGAGCGCACGGTCCCCGTCGAGGTGGACGGCAAGCGGTTCTCGGTGCGGCTGTGGCTGCCGGACGAGCCGGCGACGGCACCGGCCGCGGCGCGGCGCGCGCCCCGGCCCAAGCCGGGAGGCGGGGCGGGAGCGGCCGGGAACGGGACGATCGCGGCGCCCATGCAGGGCACGATCGTGCGCCTGCTCGTGCAGGTCGGCGACGAGGTGAGCGTCGGGCAGGCCGTCCTGGTGCTCGAGGCGATGAAGATGGAGAACCACCTCAACGCCGAGATGGGCGGGACGGTGAAGGAGATCCGGGTCCAGCCGGGCGACACCGTCGGGACGGGCGACGTCCTCGTCGTGATCGGCTGACGGCGCGCGCGCCGCGCGTCAGGACGCTGCTTCGGCCAGGGATTCCGACAGGGTCGGGTGCACGAGCAGCGAGTCGATGATGTCATCGACCTTGAGACCGTTCGTGACCGCGACCGCGACGATCCCGATCAGCTCGGCCGCGTTTCGCCCCACGATCGAGCCGCCGAGCACGACGCCGCGCGCCGGGTCGGAGATGATCTTGACGAACCCGCGCGGGTCCCCCTTGATCAGGGCCTTGGCGTTCGCGGTGAACGGGACCTTCGTGACGCGGATCTTGCGCCCGGTGGAGAACGCCTCAGCCTCGGCGAGCCCGACGTCGGCGATCTCGGGCTCGGTGAAGATCGCCGACGGGGCCTTGTCGTAGTCGAGGTGGCGGTGGGGACGGTTGTGCATCCCCATCATGTGCTCGGCGATCTTGCGGCCCTGCATCGCCGCCACCGAGGAGAGCGGCAGCCGGCCGGCGACGTCGCCCGCGGCGTAGATGTGCCCCACGGTCGTCAGGCAGTTGTGGTTCACGGGGATGCAGCCGCCGTCGTCGACCTCGAGGCCGGCCTCCTCCAGCCCGAGACCCTCGCTGTTCGGCACCGAGCCGACGCCCAGCACCGCGTGGGACCCCTCGATGACGCGCCCGTCCTCGCAGGTGACGCACACCGTGTCGCCGTTGCGGGTCACGGCCGACGCCCGCGCGCCCTTCAAGAGCTTGACGCCCTGCTCGAGGAACGCCTCCTCGAGCACCGCGGCGACCTCGGGGTCCTTGATCGGCAGCACCTGCTGGCGGGACACGAGCAGCGAGACCTTCGAGCCGAGCGACCCGAACATGTGCGTGAACTCGACCCCGGTGACGCCCGAGCCGATGATGATCGCGTGCTCGGGGATCTCGGGGGGCGGGTAGGACTCGCGCGTGGTGAGCACCCGCTCGCCGTCGACGGTCACGAAGTCGGGGATCCGGGGCCGCGAGCCCGTCGAGATCAGCACGACGTCGGCCGGCAGCTCCTCGATCCCGTCGGCGGTGTCCGCCACGACGGTGTGCGGGTCCTTGAACCGGGCGACGCCGTGCACGAGCCGGACGCCCTGTGACGTGAGCAGCGTGCAGAGCTGGGCGTGCAGGTGCGCCTGGATGTCGGAGACTCGGCGACGCAGCGCCGCGATGTCGAGCGCGCCCTGCGCCTTCAGCCCCATCGTCGGGGCGCGCGTGAGCTCGGCCAGCTCGGCGCCCGTGGCGATGAGCGCCTTCGAGGGGATGCAGTCCCAGAGGTGCGCCGCCCCGCCGATGACCTCCCGCTCGACGAGCGTCACCTCGGCGCCGAGCGACGCCGCGACGGTCGCGCACGTGTTCCCCGCCGGGCCGGCGCCGATGATGACGAGACGAGTGGTCGGCATCCCGCCAGGGTAGGCGGCGAATCCCCGCCTCCCCAGGAGCGGCCCGTACGCTCCCGTCGGTGCCGGTGCTGCGTCACGGCCAGCTGACGGGAGAGGTCGTCCTCGTGGCGCCCGGGCGCGCCGCGCGCCCCCACACGACGGCACCAGTGACCGAGGGTGACGCGTCGACGTGCCCCTTCTGCCCGGGCCACGAGGCAGAGACGCCACCCGAGGTCGCCCGCCTCGGCGGCGGCGAGCCAGGCGGGCCCGGCTGGCGCGTCCGGGTGTTCGCCAACCTCTACCCGGCGGTCGGCGGGCCCGACGCGGCGCCGGGCGCCACCGGCGCGCACGAGGTCGTGGTCCTCTCGCCCGATCACGACCGCACGCTCGCCCGGCTCGACGACGACGCGATCGTCGAGGTCGTCGAGATGCTGCGGGCGCGGGCGCGCGCTCACGCCGCCGAAGGGCACGCTCACGTCCAGGTGGTCGTGAACCAGGGGCGAGCCGCCGGCGCGTCGATCGCCCACCCGCACGCCCAGGTGGTGGCCCTAGATTTCGTGCCGCCCGCGGTCGTCGCCGCGCTCCGCCGCTTCGCCGCGACCGACCGGGTCCTCGAGGATCACGCCGCGGCCGCGGGCGCCGACGGCGCGGTGCTCACTCGGGGCGACACCGTCGCGTGGTGCTCGCCGAGCTCGAGCGCCGGGTTCGAGGTGCGCCTCGCCGCGCTCGGCGCCGGTCGTCGGTTCGCGGAATCCTCGGACGAGGAGGCCGCGGATGTGGCGCTCGCGCTGCGGGACGCGACGCGGCTGCTCGCCGCCGCGCTCGCCGACCCGCCCTACAACGTCGTCGTGTACGACGCGCCGACCGCGGGCGACGAGCCGTACCACTGGTGGATCCGGATCGTGCCCCGCCTCGAGGTACCGGCGGGGTTCGAGCTCGGGACGGGTGTGTCGATCGAGCCCGTCGATCCGCGCCGCGCCGCGGAGGCGCTCCGGGCGGAGTAGCGCTGCGTGCCGGCTCGTATGTGCTGCCGGGTGCGCGCGTTGCGTCGGTTACCGACCCTCGAAGGTCGCGCGGCCCGGACCGTGGTCGAGGAACGAGCGGACACCGCGGGCGGCATCGTCGGTTCGGAAGACGTCGATGAACGCGTCGCGCTCCAGATCGAGCCCGCCCGCGAGTGTCCCGTCGAGGCCGCGGTCGATCGCGTGCTTGGCCAGGCCCATCGCCACCACCGCGCCGTCGGCGAACGATGCCGCCCATGCCAACGCGGCGGTCTCGACCTCGTGGTCGGGCACGACCCGGTCCACGAGCCCGATCGCCGCGGCCTCGTCGGCGCGCACGTGGCGTCCGCTCCACACGAGCTCTTTCGCCCGCGCCGGCCCCACCAGGCGCGGGAGACGCTGGGTGCCACCGGCCCCCGGGAGGATCCCGAGCAGCGTCTCGGGCTGGCCGAGCCGCGCACCCTCGCCCGCCACCCGCAGGTCGCACGCCATGGCCAGCTCGAGGCCGCCGCCGAGCGCGAAGCCGCGGACGGCGGCGATGACCGGACGCGGGATCGCCGCCACCCCGTCGAAGGCCACCCGGAACGCGGCGGCGACCCGGACCGGGTCCACCGCCTCGAGCTCCTCGATGTCGGCGCCCGCGGCGAAGGCCCGCTCGTTCCCGGCAACGACGACGGCCTTCGGTACCGGAGCCCGGCAGAGACTGCTCGCCACGTCAGCGAGCTCCTGCAGCAGTCCGATCGACAGCGCGTTGAGGGGTGGCCGCGCGAGCCGCAGCACCACGACGCCGTCGTCGTGGTTGTCGAGCCGCACCATCTCGGTCGTCACGCGCCGAGCCTATTGCCGACCCCACGCGAGCGAGGGGTGACGAGCGGCCGGGCCGCTAGGGTGCCGCGCGTGCACGGCGGCGCGACGCTCCCGATGCGGCGTGCTCGTACCACCGTGACCTGAGTCGTGCTCCCTCGCCGCCGGCAGGTGCTGTTCAACCCGGGTCCCGTCAACCTCGACCCCGAGATCAAGCACAACCTGTTCAACGTCGAGCTCTGTCATCGCGAACCCGAGTTCGATCGGCTCGCGGCGAGCATCCGGCGCCGGCTGCTGGCCGCGGTGGGCTTCCCGTCCGCCTTCGAGGTCAGCCTCATGCACGGGTCCGGCACCCTCGCGGTCGACGCCGCCCTCGCGTCGCTCGTGCGAGGCCGAGTGCTCGTCGTGCACAACGGCCTCTACTGCCAGCGCATCAGCACCACGCTCGCCGGGGTCGGCGGCGCCGACGTCGTCGAGCACACGCTCGGCGTCGGCCGTCCCGTGGCTCTGGACGAGCTCGAGGCGGTCATCGCCCGCGCCGTGCCCGACTGGGTCGCGATCGTCCACCACGAGACCACCACCGGTCTCCTGAACCCGCTGGCCGCCGTCGCCGGGCTCTGCGCGGAGCAGGGCGCGCGCCTGTTCGTCGACGCCGTCAGCTCGCTCGGTGCCCACCCGGTCGACCCGCGGGCGGACGTCGTCTGCTTCAACAGCAGCAAGTGCCTCGAGTCGCTCCCCGGGATCGCGGGCGTCCTGTGGCGCTCCGACCTCCCGACCCACGCCACCGTCCCGGTGCTGGACGTCGGCGCGTACGCGCGGGGGATGGCCAGCACACCGAACGTGCAGGCGTACGTCGCGCTCGACATCGCGCTCGACCTCCTCGCCGGGGAGGACCGGCCGGCCCGGTACGAGCGCCTCGCCCGACACGTGTGGGCGACGGGCGGCGAGCACTTCGAGCTCCTGCTCGACGAGCCGCACCGCTCACACGTGCTGACCTCGTTTCGCCTCGGCGGGCACACGATCGACGACCTGTTCCGCCGCGCGTACGAGCACGGCATGGTCATCTACCCGGGGCAGGCGGAGCTGCGAGACGAGATCTTTCGCGTCGCGAACATGGGCGCGCTGATGGATCGCGACACGATCGACGAGCTCTTCGCCGTCCTCACCTGACGCGCCGAGGGTCGGGTCAGCTCTCCGGGTCGTCGAGCAGCGACGTCACCGCGGCGTACGGGTCGAGCGCACGGTCCGCGACCCGCGTCACGAGGTCGTCGAAGCTCGGACCTTCGCAGACGGCGGCGGCGCGCGGTCCGAGCTGCTCCCGCACGAGCGAGCGCAGCTCGTCCCGCGTCCGGGCCGCCCGCTTCGCCGTGAGGCCATCGCTGGCCACGAGGTGGGCGCGGTGGGCGCCGATCGCGGCCCAGAGGTCGTCGACGCCCTTCCCCTCGGTCGCGACGGTCTCGACGACGGGCGGCCTCCAGTCGCCCTGAGCGGCTAACGCCAGCATGCGGTGCAGGTCCTGCACCGTCTCGTCGCGGCCGGCCCGGTCGGCCTTGTTCACCACGAGCACGTCGGCGACCTCGAGGAGGCCGGCCTTCTGGGTCTGCACCGCGTCGCCCCATCCCGGGTTCACCACCACGACCGTCGTGTCGGCCGCGCCGGCCACCTCGACCTCGACCTGGCCGACGCCGACGGTCTCGATGATCACCCACGGGATCCCCACCGCGTCGAGGACGCGGACCGCCTGCGGCGTGGCGAGCGCGAGCCCGCCGAGGTGGCCGCGGCTCGCCATCGAGCGGATGAAGACCTCGGGGTCGGTGGCGTGGCCCTGCATGCGGACCCGGTCGCCGAGGATCGCGCCGCCGCTGAACGGGCTGGACGGGTCGACGGCGAGGACACCGACGGCCGCGCCCTCGCGGCGGATGCGCGCGATGAGCCGGTCGGTGAGCGTCGACTTGCCGGCACCCGGCGCGCCCGTGACGCCGATCGTCCACGCGCCGCCGGTGTGCGGGTAGAGGTGGGCGAGCGCCTCGACCGCGCCGGGCCCGCCCGCCTCGATCAGCGACAGGAGCCGGGCGAGGGCTCCTCGGTCACCGAGTCGCGCCCGGTCGGCGAGCGCGGCTGGTGTGGTGCTCACGCCGCGTCGACGGCCTCGACGGCCGCGACGCTCGGGACGCGATCCTTGATGATCCGCTCAACACCCGCCTTCAGGGTCATCGTCGAGATCGGGCAGGTGCCGCAGGCGCCGACGAGCTCGACGTGCACGACACCGGCGTCGTCGACGTCGCGGAACACGATGTCGCCCCCGTCGGCCTGCAGCGCGGGCCGGATCGCGTCGATCGCCCGCGCCACGTCCGTCTCCATCGAGGTGCCCAACGTCGTCAGTCTCGCCCGTCTTCCCGCGCCGGCTCCCCCTCCCGACGGACATCGGCGCCGAGCGCTTGGAGCCGACCGGGGAGGTCGGCGTACCCGCGCGCGACGGGGTACGTGTCCACGACCGTCGTCTCGCCGTCGGCCGCGAGCCCGGCGAGCAGCAGCGCCGCTCCGGCGCGCACGTCCGGCGCCCGGACGGGCGCACCCGAGAGCCGCGGCACGCCCCGGACGACCGCGTGGCGTCCTTCGGTGCGCACGTCGGCGCCCATGCGGTTCAGCTCACCGACGAACACGAACCGGTTGTCGAAGACGTTCTCGGTCACGATCGCCGTGCCGTGGGCCGTGGCGAGCGCGGCGACCGCGAGGGGCATGAAGTCGGTGGCGAAGCCCGGGAACGGCAGGGTCTGCACGTCCGTGGGGTCGCGGCGGCCCTCCGCCCGGGCCGCGATCCCGTCGGGGGCCGGCCCGACGCGGACGCCCATGGCGCTGAGCTTGCGGGCAACCGTCTCGAGATGGCTGAGCGGGACGCCGTCGATCACGACGTCGCCCCCGGCGATCGCGCAGGCGAAGAGCAGGGTGCCGGCCTCGATGCGGTCGCCGATGATCGCGTGGTCGCTCGCGGCGAGCTCGGTGACACCCTCGACCCGCACCGTCGACGTCCCGATCCCGTCGACGTGCGCCCCCATCTCGTTGAGGAGCCGGCACAGGTCGGAGACCTCGGGCTCCCGGGCGGCGTTGTCGATGACCGTCTCGCCCTTCGCGAGCACCGCGGCGGTGAGCACGGTCTCGGTGGCGCCGACGCTCGGGAAGTCGAGCAGGACCGGCGCGCCGGCGAGGGCGTTCGCTCGAGCCTCGATGAACCCGTTGCGGACGTCGAGCTCGGCGCCCATCGCCGTCAACGCGGCGAAGTGCATGTCGAGCTTCCGGCTGCCGATGTTGTCCCCACCCGGCATCGCGACGCGCGCCCGCCCGTAGCGGGCGAGCAGCGGGCCGAGCACGTTGATCGAGGCCCGCATCCGGCGCACGTGCTCGTACGGCGCCTCGGGCACGAGGTCGTTCGACGCGTCGACCGCCACGACGTCACCGTCCCGGCGCACCGTGGCGCCGATCGCCTCGAGCAGCTCGACCATCACGTCGAGGTCGGCCACCGGCGTCATGTTGCGCAGCGTCGTCACACCCGGCGCGAGCAGCGCGGCGGCCATCTGCTTGCACCCCGCGTTCTTCGTCATGCCCGAGACGCGGACCGTGCCGGCGAGGGGCGCGCCCGACCGTACGACGTAGCGCTCCATCGGCGCATGGTACGCGGACCGGCCGGGCCGGTCCCGGTTTCAGGCGCCTTTGTAGACGGGGGGCCGCTGCTCCACGAACGCGGTGATGGCCTCGGTCATGTCGGTCGAGCGCAGGCACGCCGCTTGCCCCTCGGCTTCGACGAGCAGACCGTCGGCGACGCTGCACCCCGACACCGCGGCCTGCACCGCACGCTTCGTGCCGCGGACCGCGAGCGGCGGCTGCGCGGCGATCCGGTCCGCCAGCGCGCGAGCGGTGTCCTCGACCGCATCGTCGGCGACGAGCACGTCGGCGAGCCCGAGCCGCGCCGCCTCCTCGGCGTCGATGCGCGCGCCGGTGACGATGAGCTGCAGCGCCTTGGACGGGCCGACGAGTCGCGGCAGCCGCTGTGTGCCCCCGAGGTCGGGCAGGATGCCGTACTGCAGCTCCAGGAGCCCCAGCTTCGTGCCCGTCCCCATGACGCGCAGGTCGCAGGCCAGGGCGAGCTGCAGGCCGGCGCCGAGCGCGTAGCCGTGCGTCGCGGCGATCGTCACGTACGGCGCCCGCTCCAGCCACGTGAACGTGTCCTGGACGGCCAGGATCCCGGCGATCGTCGGGTCGGGGTGACGCGCGGCGCGGTCCGCGACGATCGAGTCGGCGCCCGTCCCGTCGGTGAACACGGACGTGTCGATGCCGCTCGAGAAGGCGCGGCCGTCGCCGATGACGACGACGGCCCGCAGGTCCTCGTCGTCACCGACGCGGCGGCCGAGCTCGCCGAGCTCCCGCCACATGGTGGGCGTCATGGCGTTGAGCTTCTCGGGCCGGTGGAGCCGCAGCCACCCGACGTGCTCGTGCCGCTCGAACCGCAGCGTCTCGTAGGTCGGCTCGCCCACGACCGGCGACGTTACCGGCCGGCGCCCACCGCAGGGAGGGCCACCGAGGCCTCGACGCGCACGACGTCGATCGCCATCGGGAACCCCGAGATGTCGCGGGGGCCGACGGGCACGGCGTCCGCCCACGGCGGCACGGCGTCCGCCAGCTCCGCCGTCGCGAGCAGCTCGCGGGGCTCCGCGGCGTCGCAGAGCCGGGCCGCGAGGTTGACCGGCCCGCCGATGTAGTCGTCGCCCTCGAAGAGGATCACGGGTCCCGCGGCGAGCCCGGCGCGCAACGGCAGGCGCACCCCGACCTCGTCGGCGCGTCCGGCGAGATGCAGGATCGATTCGACGGCGGGCTCGCGCGCCGTGCTGACGAACATCGCGCCGTCACCGAGCCACTTCGCGACCCGCACCCCGTAGCTCGACCCGATCTCGCGCACGACCCCGCGGAACCGGGTGAGCACGTCGACCGCGCGCTCGTCCCCGTGCCGGTTCGTGAAGTGCGTGAACCCGCAGAGGTCGGCGAACGCGAAGGTGCGCTGGACTCGCATGCGTCCAGTCTCGCAGGCCGGCCCACGACATCTCGAACCAATTCGAGGTCGTTTACGGGCCGTTCACGCGGGACGGCGGGCGCGATGTCGCTTCGGAAGAGATTGGACCCATGTGACAGAAGTCTCGGCGACTTCGGCGAGCACGTCGTCGATCGTTCGGCCGCTCGACTTCAGCGGCCGGTATCCGTGGTCCGCGGACTCGAGCCAGTGCAGCGTCACTGGACCGGCCACGCGCTTGGTGGCGCGGGTCAGCTCGGCGCGCGGCGCGAGCGCGTCGCGCGTCCCGGAGAGGAAGCACACCGGCATCGTGAGCGCCCCGAAGTGTCCGTCGCGTCGGCGGTCGGGCCGCCCGGCGGGCTGCAACGGGTAGCCGAGCAGGAGCAGCCCGAGGGCGGGCAGCGGCTCGTCCGGGTCCGCAACGAGGAGGGACGCGACGCGCCCGCCCATCGACCGGCCGCCGAGGACCAGCCGCTCGGGCGGCAGCCCGGCGCGCCGGGCCAGCTCACGCGCCGCCTCGCGCGTCGCGGACGCGAGCACGGGCGGGCGGTCCGGCGCGCGCCGCCCCGCGGCGCGGTAGGGGTAGTCGAAGCGCAGTGACGGGATGCCCGCCGCGGCGAGCGCGTCCGCGACGGCCACGAGGGCGGGCGCGCGGCGATCGGCGCCGGCTCCGTGGGCGAGGAGCACGGCACGGTCCGCCTGGCGGCGAGGTCCCTGGTAGTCCACGGCGCGATCCTGCCCGCTCATCGGTCGGCGACGTGGCGGCGGAGGAAGGCGTCGATGCGCTGGTATGAGTCCTCGATCGTGTCGGGGAGCCGCCAGCCGTGGCCCTCGCCGTCGTACAGGTGGCACTCGACCGTGCCGCCGACCGCGTCGACGGCGCGGACAAGCGCCTCGGCCTGCGCGACGGGCACGACCCGGTCGTCCCGGCCGTGGAGCACGAGCACCGGGACGCGGAGCCCCGCGGCGTGGGTCGCGGGCGAGCGGTCGCGGTAGCGCGCCGCGTCGCGCGGCAGCAGGCCGACGAGCCGGTCGAGGTAGCGCGACTCGAACCGGTGGGTGGTCGCGGCGAGGGCCGCGAGGTCGGTCACGCCGTACTGGCTCACCGCGGCGCGCACGAGGTCGGGGTGGCGAACGCAGACCAGCAGGGCAGTGAGCGCGCCCGCGCTACCGCCGCTCACCACGACCCGGTCGGGGTCGCCCCACCCGCGGGCGGCCGCGGCACGGATCCCGGCCGCGACGTCCTCGACGTCGCGCTCACCCCACCGGCCGGCGAGCGCCTGCGCGTACGCGCGGCCGTACCCGGTGGACCCCGTCGGGTTCGGCGCGAGGACGGCCCAGCCGCGGCTGGTGAAGAAGGAGGCGGCGGGCCGCCACGCCGCGGTGGCCTGCCCGGTGGGCCCCCCGTGCACGTCGACGAGCAGCGGCGGGCGCGACCCGGGCCTAGTACCGGTGGGCCGCCAGAGCAGTCCGGGGACCGTGGTCCCGTCGGTGCCCGGCCATGCCACCGGCTCGGGCTCGACGAGACCGACCGTCTCGAACCCGCCGACCGGCCCGCGGGCCACGACGCGCCGGCCGTCCGGCCCGAGCACCGTGACCGCCGACGGCGTGCGCCCCCCGGACCGCACCGCGACGATCCCCGCCTGGCCCCAGTCGAGGCCGTGGTGCCAGCCGCGGGCGCGGGGCTGCGCGCCGTCGGGGCCGACGGTGACGAGCCGGCCGAAGCCGTCCTCGTTTCGCACCAACGCGACCGCCGACCCGTCAGGCGACCAGGCGAAGGACCGCTGCCCCGGACCCCACGGCGGCTCCGCCTGCTCGCGGGGCTCGGCGAGCACCGGACGCGCATCGCGGCCCTCGCGGTCGACCGTCCACACGTTCCACCAGCCGTCCCGGTCGGTCACGAAGCCGAGCCGCGACCCGTCAGGCGACCAGCGCGGCTGCCCGACCGCCTCGTCCTCGCCGCCCGCGACGACACGCGACCCGTCGCCGATCGCGGCGACGACGATGCGGGACCCGTCCCACGGCATGTGCGGGAGGTCCCACTCGTGCCAGGCGACGAGTGCCCGGTCGGGCGACCACGCCGGGTCCCACGCGTAGTCCGCCGCGCTCAGCACCGTCGCCTCGCCGGGCTCCTCGAGTCCCACGACCGCCAGCTCGCAGCAGTCGTCGCCTTCGCGGACGAACGCCACGCGGCCCGGCACGGCGGGGCACGCCGGCGCGGCCGCCCGGCCGACCGCCGAGAGCGTCGTGGCGTCGGCGCCGTCACCCGCGACCGCCACGAGCCGACCGTCGGACGCGGCCACCACGAGGCGATCGGCGCCCGCCCACGTGTACGCGCCGCCGCCGTAGGCGCCCACCGACGCGACGGACGTGTCGGCGGTCACCACGATGGGTGGCCCCGAGCCGTCGGCCGCGGCGACCACGATGTCCGCCCGGCCGGCGAAGGCGTCCACCCACGCCAGGCGGCGACCGTCGGGCGACCACCGGGGCTCGGCGACCGTGCGAGAGCGAGCGAGCATCGCGGCCGACACCGGGGGCCCCACAGGAGTCTGACGGTATTCGGCCGATAGGCTCGCCCCCCTCATGCCCGCCCCGGAGCGCCTGCGCATCGCGTATCTCGTGTACCGGGGGAACCCCCACTGCGGCGGGCAGGGCGTGTACACGCGGGAGCTGGTCCGGGAGCTCACCGCGCTCGGCCACGAGGTGACGGTGCTGTCCGGGCCGCCCTACCCCGACCTGGCCGACCCGACCCAGCTCGTCCGGGTGCCGAGCCTCGACCTCTACCGGCCCTCCAACCCCTTCCGGGTCCCGTGGCCCCACGAGTTGCGCACCACGATCGACGTCCGCGAGCTGGCCATCATGTGCGCCGCCGGGTTCCCCGAGCCGTACACGTTCAGCCTCCGGGCCCGGCGGCTGCTCACCGAGCGTCGAGGCGACTTCGACCTGGTCCACGACAACCAGTGCCTCGGCCGCGGCCTCGTGCCGATGATGGAGCGGGACGGCTGGCCGGTGCTCGCCACGCTGCACCACCCGATCACGGTCGACCGTGACCTCGACCTGGCGCACACCCGCAGCCCGCTGCGACGCCTCACCCTCCACCGCTGGTACGGGTTCCTCCACATGCAGATGGAGGTCGCCCGGCGCATCCCCCGCCTGGTCACGGTGTCGGAATCGTCCAAGCGCGACATCGCCGACCAGATGGGGGTCGACCCGGCGCGGCTCCACATCGTCCCGGTCGGCGTGGACCCCGTCGTGTTTCGGCCGCTCCCGGGCGTGGCCCGCGTCCCGGGTCGGATCATGACCACCGCCAGCGCCGACGTGCCGATGAAGGGCCTGGTCCACCTGCTCGACGCGCTGGCCAAGCTGCGGACCGAACGCCATGACGCGCACCTCGTGGTGATCGGGCGCCCAAAGCCCAAGAGCCCCATCCCTCGACGGATCGAGCAGCTCGGTCTCGCGGACGCGGTCACGTTCGTGAGCGGCGTGACCACCGAGGACATCGTCGAGCGCTACGCGCAGGCCCAGGTGGCGTGCGTGCCGTCCCTCTACGAGGGGTTCTCGCTCCCGGCCGTCGAGGCGATGGCCTGCGCCGTCCCCGTCGTCGGCACGACCGGTGGCGCGGTGCCGGAGGTCATCGGACGCGACGGCGACACGGGCCTGCTCGTCCCGCCGGCCGACCCCTCGGCGCTCGCCGCGGCGCTCGGCCGGGCCCTCGACGACGCGGCGCTCCGCGACCGGATCGGCGCCGCGGGGCGGAAACGCGTCCTGGCCCGCTTCACCTGGCGGCGCACCGCCGAGGGGACGGTCGACCAGTACCGGGCGCTGCTCGAGGAGCACGCCCGGCCGTGCTGACCGTCGACTTCGAGCGGCTCGACCTGCGCCCCGGCTCCCGGGTCCTCGACCTGGGCTGCGGCGGCGGCCGGCACGCCTTCGAGGCGTGGCGCCGCGGCGCGACGGTCGTGGCCCTCGACCGGTCGGAAGGTGAGCTGAAGGACGCCCGCGCCGTCGTCGGCGGGATGCTCGCCGCCGGCGAGCTCGCCGCCGGGGCACCGGGCGGCGTCGTGAACGGCGACGCGCTCGCGCTGCCGATGCCCGACGGCGTGTTCGACGCGGTGATCGCCTCGGAGGTGCTCGAGCACGTCTGGGACGACCGCGGCGCGCTCGCCGAGCTCGTCCGCGTGCTGCGCCCGGGCGGCCGCCTCGCCGTCACCGTGCCGACCCGCTGGCCCGAGCGGGTGTGCTGGGCGCTCGACTACCGCTACCACGACACGCCGGGCGGGCACGTGCGCATCTACCGCCAGCACGAGCTCGAGGCCAAGATCGAGGCCGCCGGCTGTTGGCTGCGCGGCTCGCACCACGCGCACGCGCTCCACTCGCCGTACTGGTGGTTGAAGTGCGCGACGGGCGTGCACCGCGTCGACCCCCCGTGGGCCGTCCGCCGCTACCACGACCAGCTCGCGCGGCAGATCGCGGGCCGCGCCCCGCTCCTCGCCGCGCTCGAGCGGGCGCTGAACCCGGTGTTGGGCAAGAGCGTGGTCGTCTACGCCCAGCGGTGCGAGCCGTGAGCCCGCGTCCGCCGCTGCCGGCGGTCGAGGGGATCCTGACCGTCGGCGACGTCAGCGCGACGGTCGACGCCATCGTCGCCATCCAGCAGCCCGACGGGCACATCCCGTGGAGCGTCGGCGACCACACCGATCCGTGGAACCTGATCGAGGCGGCCATGGCGCTCGACGTCGGGTACCGGCACGCCGCGGCGGAGCGCGCGTACGAATGGCTGCGTGAGATGCAGCGCCCCGACGGCTGCTGGCACGCCTACTACGTCGGCCGGGCGGTGAAGGACCCGGCGCTCGACACGAACGTCACCTCCTACATCGCCAACGGCGTCTGGCACCACTACCTCGCGACGGGCGACACGGCGTTCCTCGAGGAGTTCTGGCCGGTGGTCGAGACGGCCATCGACTTCGCGCTCGGCCTCCAGACCGAGACCGGCGAGATCGCGTGGCGCGGCGACCAGCCCGCCGACGGCGCGCTGCTGACCGGCTCGTCGAGCATCCACGCCAGCGTGCGGTGCGCGATCGCGATCGCCGAGCGCCTCGACCACGAACGGCCCGACTGGGAGCTGTCCCTCGGCGCGCTCGCCATCGCGGTCGCGCACCGCCCGGACGCGTTCCTCGACAAGGCCCGCTGGGCGATGGACTGGTACTACCCGATCCTCGGCGGCGTGCTCCGCGGCCACTCGGCCCACGCCCGGGCCGCCGCGCAGTGGGACCGCTTCGTGGTCGACGGGCGCGGCGTGCGCTGCGTGTCCGACCGGCCCTGGGTCACGGCCGCCGAGACGTGCGAGCTCGTGATGGCCCTGGACGCGATCGGGCTCGACGCGAAGGCGCGGCAGCTCTTCGGGTGGGTGCAGTTCCTCCGCGCCGACGAGGGCGGCTACTGGACCGGCGCCAACTTCGACGACGGGCGCTTCGCCGAGGACGGCGAGCTGTTCCCCGTCGAGCAGCCGAGCTGGAACTCGGCCGCCGTCGTGCTCGCGGCCAACGCGCTCGGCGGGTCCGGCCCGACGGCCGGGTTGTTCCGGGGCGAGGGCCTCCCGGTCGGACTGACGGCCGACGAGCTCATCGAGGCGGGCGCGGAGATCGAGCGCGAGCTCGCGGCCCGAGAGCCGCGGGCGGAGTAGCTCAGCGCCGCAGCACGCGCAGCGACCCCGTCGTCGACGCCGGCGTGAACCCGTCGGCGGCGGCGCGCTGCCACACCCGGAACGGCGCCTGCCCGCCGTCGGCCGGGTCCTCGAACACGTCGTGGAACACGAGGACGCCGTCGGGCGCGACGTGGGGCGCCCAGCTCTCGTAGTCGGCGAGGGCCACGTCGTAGGCGTGGCCGCCGTCGATGAACACGAGGCCGAGCGGCGTCGCCCAGTGCCGCCCGACGGTCGGCGAGTTGCCGACGATCGCCACGACGACGTCCTCCAGGCCGGCGGCCGCGATCGTGCGGCGGAACGCGGGCAGCGTGTCGAGCCGGCCGGTCGCCGGGTCGACGAGCCGCTCGTCGTGCCACTCCCAGCCCGGCTGGTTCTCCTCGGACCCGCGGTGGTGGTCGACGGTGTAGACGACGGTCCCGCCGGCACGCGCCGCCGCGCCGAGGTAGATCGCCGACTTCCCGCAGTAGGTGCCGATCTCGAGCAGCGGGCCCGCCGCCGTCGCGGCCCGCCCGGCGTCGTGCAGGGCGAGCCCCTCGTCGTCGGGCATGAACCCGATCGCGGTGCGGGCGTGCTCGAGCAAGGTCGGGTCCATCGGCGCGGCGCCCACGGTACCGGGCGCGCCCGGCTGCTACGTTCCGCGCGCGACGAGGAGGACGCCATGCGCGCGGGAGACGTCGTCGCCCAGCTGATCAAGGCCAACGAGGACCGGGACATCGACGCGCTGTGCGCCGTGCTCACCGACGACGTCGAGTACGAGAACGTCGGCATGGGCGTCTGCCACGGGCCCGACGAGGTGCGGGCCCTGCTCGGCGGGTTCTACGCCGGCGCCGAGCGGGTGAAGTGGGACGTGCTCGCCCAGCTCGAGCAGGACCGCACGGTCATGAACGAGCGGGTCGACCACTTCTTCATGCCCGGCGGCAAGCAGGTCGACGTGCGGGTCGCGGGCTACTTCGAGGTGGTCGGCGACAAGGTGCGGCGCTGGCGCGACTACTTCGACACCAGCGCGATGATGCGCGACCTCGCCTGAGCCGTCACCGCGGTGGGGGCACCTTGCCGCGGAACTGGCCGGTGCCGGCGGTGACGCCCCCGTCGACGGGGAAGGCAACCCCGGTCACGAACGAGGCATCGTCGCTCAGCAAGAAGGCGACCGCGGCGGCGATCTCGTCGGGCTCCCCGAAGCGGCCCATGGGGATGTGCGTGCGCATCTCCTCGTACAGCTCGGGAGCGTGGCGCTCGAGCGGCCCGGTCATCCCGGTCCCCCGGATCCCGCCCGGGCACACCGCGTTGATGCGAATCCCCTCAGGTGCGAGGTCGAGGGCGACGCTGCGCACGAGGTTCACCACGGCGCCCTTCGACGCGTTGTAGGCGAACAGACCGGAGTCACCGCCGAGGCCCGAGACCGACGCGGTCACGACGATGCGCCCGCCCCCGGTGGCGCGCAGCGCGGGCAGCGCCGCGCGCAGGCCGAGCACCACGCCGCGGAGGTTGACCGACAGCACCCGGTCGAAGCCGTCCATCGTCTCGACGTCGAGCTCGCCGCGGGACGCGACGCCGGCGTTGAGGACCAGCCCGTCGAGGTGGCCGAAGCGGTCGCCCGCGGCCTGGACCATCGCGGCGTTGCCCTGCTCGGTGACGATGTCGGCGGCGACGGTCACGACGTCCGCCGGGAACCCGTCGAGCCCGCCGGCGCGCGCGTCGACCGCGACGACCGACCAGCCGTCGCGGGCGAGCCGCGTTGCGGTCGCGCGTCCGATGCCCGACGCCGCGCCCGTCACCGCCGCGACCCGGTCCGCCACGGCCGGAACCTACCGCGGGTCGCCCGGCGCCCTTCCCGGCGGGGCCGGGTACCCTCTAGGCCCGATCGCGTGACCGGAGGAACACCTCATGGAGCAGCGAGAGGCCCCCGACCGCAACCTGGCGATGGACCTCGCCCGGGTGACCGAGGCGGCCGCGCTGGCCGCGGGCCGCTGGGTGGGGCGGGGCGACAAGGAGTCGGCCGACCAGGCGGCGGTCGACGCCATGCGGCTCGTGCTCAACACCGTCCCGATGGACGGCGTGGTGGTCATCGGGGAGGGCGAGAAGGACGAGGCCCCGATGCTCTTCAACGGGGAGGCGATCGGCGCGGGCAACGGGCCGACGACCGACATCGCCGTCGACCCGATCGACGGGACGACGCTCACGTCGCTCGGCCGCAACCACGCCGTGTCGGTCATCGCGCTCGCCCAGCGGGGCGAGATGTTCGACCCGGGGCCGTGCTTCTACATGGAGAAGATCGCCGTCGGCGCCGAGGCCGTCGACCTCATCGACCTCGAGGCGCCCGTGAAGACGAACCTCGAGGCCGTGGCGAAGGCCCGCGGGGAGCAGGTCAAGGACGTGACGGCGGTGATCCTGGACCGCGACCGCCACGCCGACCTGATCCGCGAGTGCCGAGAGGCCGGGGCCCGTATCCGGCTCATCCCCGACGGCGACGTGATGGGGGCGCTCGCCACCGGCTGGCCCGACACCGGCTACGACATCCTCTTCGGGATCGGCGGCACGCCCGAGGGGGTCATCGCGGCCTGCGCGCTGAAGGCGCTCGGCGGCGAGATCCAGGGCCGGCTCTACCCGCGCAACGACGACGAGCGGCGGGCCGCCCTCGACCGGGGCTACGACCTCGACAAGATCCTCCACACCGACGACCTGGTGGGCGGCGAGGACGTCTTCTTCGCCGCCACGGGCGTGACCGACGGGGACCTGCTGAAGGGCGTCCGCTACCGGGGCGACGGCGCCACGACGGAGTCGCTCGTCATGCGGGCCAAGAGCGGCACCATCCGGCGCATCCAGGCGAACCACATGTGGCACAAGCTGATGCGCTACTCGTCGCTGCAGTACTGAGTCACGGCCGCAGGTACGGCCAGTCGCTCGTGGCCGTCCCCGTGACGTCGAAGATCGAGCGGCCGATCGCGCCATTCTTCTTCGCCGCGAGCGCGAACTCGTTCAGGTCGTTCGGCGTGCTGGAGCCGGCCTCCCCGCCGATCGGCGCCACCCTCGCGTGCGGGTCGTGGAGATCGGCGCGCAGCCGGGTGATGCTCTGGTCGGTGTACGCGAAGGCGTCCCGGTACGGGCCGCTGCGCAGCGTCCAGTAGGTCTCGGGCAGCCACACGTCCACCGACGGCGCGAGCGCCTGGTACGGGAAGTCGGGCCACAGGCCCGGGTTCACGGCCTCGAGGAGCACCGCGGGGTAGACGATCGCGCCGACGGGCAGCGTGGCGGCCCGGGCGCGCAGCTGCTGGGCGAGCGCGACGAGGCGCTGGTTGCGGGCGATGATCGTCGGCACCTGCGCCGACTCGATGTCGAGCGCGATCCCGTCGAAGTGCTCCCCGCCCGCCCGGAAGGCGAGGATCGCGTCCAGGCGCGCCGCGTCCCGGGTCGGGTCGACGAGCTGCGGGTAGTACCAGGCGACGACGCGCAGGCCGTCGGCGTGCGCGCGGCGCAGCATCGCGGCGAGCAGCGGCGGGTCGGCGATGAGCCCCGCCGCGCGCGGGTCGTCGATCGTCGCCTGCAGGTAGAGGGTGTGCGCGCCCAGCGCGGCGAGGTCGTCGACGGTCGCGGG
>JBPYDT010000119.1:0-2760 GCA_051986275.1 Acidimicrobiia bacterium
CGGGAGCTCCTGGCCGAGCTGGAGGGCATGCCGGCCCGCCAGGCCAAGTGACCGACCGGATCGAGATCCGCGACCTCCGCGTGCTCGGGACGCACGGCGTCCTCGAGGAGGAGCGGGCGCGGGCCCAGCCCTTCGCCGTGGACGTGGTGGCCTGGGTGGACACGACGGCCGCCCAGCAGAGCGACGACCTGGCCGACACCGTCGACTACGGCGCGCTGGCCCGCACGGCCGCCGACGTGGTGGGCGGCCGTTCCTACCGGCTGCTCGAGGCCCTGGCCGGGCGGATGGCGAGCGCGCTGCTGATCACCGACCCCCGCCTGGAGGCGGTCGAGGTGACGGTCCGCAAGCTCCGCCCGCCTCTGGAGCTCGACGTGGGCTCCACCGGGGTGCGGGTGCGCCGCGCCCGCTGACCCGCCGATGGCCCGGGCGTTCATCGGCCTCGGCTCGAACCTCGGCGACCGACGGGCGCACCTGACCGCGGCCGTCGAGGGGCTCCGCGCCGGGGGCGACGTCGTCGCCGTGTCGCCGCTCTACGAGACCGAGCCCGTGGGCGGTCCCGCCGGCCAGGGCCCCTACCTCAACGTGGTCGTGGAGCTGTCGACAGACGACACCCCGCGCCGGCTCCTCGAGCGGTGCCGGGCCCTGGAAGAGGCCGCGGGCCGGGTGCGCGCCGAGCGCTGGGGCCCCCGCACACTCGACGCCGACGTCCTCCTGGTCGAGGGCACCACGGTGGACGAGCCCGACCTGACGGTGCCCCATCCCCGGTTGTGGGAGCGGCGCTTCGTCGTCCAACCGCTGGCGGACCTGGCGCCCGACCTGGTGCCGTCGTCGCGGCTCGCCGCTGCTGGTGGGGACGTCGTGCGTATGGGTAGGCTGTAGGCGTCGTTTTTCGATCGTCTGTAGGCGAACGGCACCCGCCAGGGGCTGGAACGCCGAAGGAGGTCAGATGCACTCCATCCGGATCATCGGTCCCGGCCGGGCCGGCACCTCTCTCGCCGCCGCGCTCTCCGCGCGCGGCTGGTCCTTCGCCGGGTTCCTCGGCCGTGGCGACGATTTGTCCGGCGCCGCCCGGGACGTCGACGTGCTGGTGCTCGCCGTGCCCGACGACGCCATCGCTGAGGTGGCCGCCGCCGTCGACCCCGTGCCCGCCACGACCGTCGTCCACCTCTCCGGGTCTCTCGGCCTCGACGCGCTCGCGCCCCACCCGCGGCGCGCCGGCCTGCACCCGCTCGTGCCCCTGCCCAACGCCGCGGTCGGCGCGGCGCGCCTGGGCTCGGGGGTGACGTTCGCGGTGGCCGGCGACCCCGCCGCACGCGCCGTCGTCGCGACGCTCGGCGGACGCGTCGTCGAGGTGGCCGACGGCGACCGGGCCACCTACCACGCCGCCGCCTGCATCGCGGCGAACCACGTCGTCGCCCTGCTGGGTCAGGTGGAGCGCGTGGCGGCCTCGGTGGGCCTCGACCTCGAGTCGTTCCTGCCCCTGACGCGGGCCGCCGTCGACGACGTCGCGGACCTCGGCCCCGGAGCCGCCCTCACCGGTCCGGCTCGCCGAGGCGACTGGGCCACGCTCAGCCGCCACCTCGACGCGCTGCCCGCGGGCGAGCGCGCCGCCTATCAAGCCGGCGCCGCGCTGGCCACCCGGCTCGCCCAGGAGGCGGCGGCGGCCGCGCCGAACGCCCCGGACGCGCCGGACTCGCCGGAGGAGCGGGCCACCGTGCCCGCGGCGCTCTAGGGCCATGGCCGTCGAGCTCGTCGAGACCGCGGCCCGCTGCCGTGCGCTCCTCGACTCGGCCCGCGCGGCCGGACGCACCGTCGGCCTGGTGCCGACCATGGGCGCGCTGCACGAGGGGCACGTCTCGCTGATCGCGCGGGCACGTTCCGAATGCGACGTCGTCGCGGTGAGCATCTTCGTCAACCCCCTCCAGTTCGGCGACCCCGAGGACATCGCGCACTACCCGCGGACGCTCGAGCACGACCTGGCCGTTTGCGCCGAGACCGGGGCCGACGTCGCCTTCGTCCCGCCGGTGATCGAGATGTACCCCTCGTGGCCCGACACCCCCGCGACCACGGTGACGGTCCGCGGCGTGAGCGAGCTCTGGGAGGGCGCGTCGCGACCGGGGCACTTCGACGGGGTGGCCACCGTCGTGGCCAAGCTGTTCTCCATCGCGGGGCCGTGCCGCGCCTACTTCGGTGAGAAGGACTTCCAGCAGCTGGCCGTCGTGCGCCGACTGGCCGCGGACCTGGCGCTGCCGGTCGAGATCGTTGGCTGTCCCATCGCCCGCGAGGCCGACGGCGTGGCGCGCTCGAGCCGCAACGTGCGGCTCACGCCCGACGAGCGGGATGCGGCGGCAGTCCTCTCGCGCGCCCTGGCCGCCGGGCAGGATGCCGTGGCCGAGGGCGAGCGTTCGGGTCCGGCGGTCTCCCGCGTCATGCGCGACGTCGTTGCCGGCGAGCCGCTCGTCCGCCTCGACTACGCCGTCGTCGTCGACGCGACCTCTCTGGCCGAGGCCGACGTGCTCGCCGACCCGGCGGCCGTCCGGCTGCTCATCGCCGCCGCCGTGGGCCCGGTGCGCCTCATCGACAACGCGCCGGCCCTGCCGGACGTCCCGATCACCGCAGAACCCCGGCGCGACGAGCGGCCGGTCCGCCACCTCGAAAGGATTGGGTGAGCCGATGCGCCGCCGCATGATGAAGTCGAAGATCCACCGGGCCACGGTCACCGGCGCCGACCTCCACTACGTGGGGTCGATCAGCATCGAC
>JBPYDT010000120.1:0-44205 GCA_051986275.1 Acidimicrobiia bacterium
ACGACGCGCGTCGAGCCGCCCGGGGGCATGGTGACGCCGTAGAGGACGTCGCCCGCCTCCATCGTCCGCTTCTGGTGGGTGACGATGACGAGCTGGGCCTCCTCGCGGAACTCGTCCACGAGGTCGAGGAACCGGTGCAGGTTGACGTCGTCGAGCGCGGCCTCGACCTCGTCGAGCAGGTAGAACGGCGACGGTCGGGCCCGGAAGACGGCGAAGAGGTAGGCGAGCGCGGTCAGCGACCGCTCCCCACCCGAGAGCAGCGAGAGGCGGCGCACCGTTTTGCCCGACGGGCGGGCGTCGACCTCGATGCCGGTGTTCAGGAGGTCGTCGGGGTCGACGAGCGTGAGCCGTCCCGCGCCGCCCGGGAACAGCGTGCTGAACAGCGCCGTGAAGTGGGTGCTGACGTCGGCGAACGCCTCCTCGAACACCCTCACGATCTCGCGGTCCACGGCCCGGATGACGCGGGTGAGCTCCCGGCGGCTGGCCCGCACGTCGTCGAGCTGGGTGCCGAGGAACTCGTTGCGCTCCTGGAGGGCGCGGTGCTCCTCGAGCGCGAGCGGGTTGATCGGACCCATGAGGCGCAGGTCGCGCTCGAGCTCGCGCGCCCGGCCGGCGAGCGTGCTGCCCTCCGGCACCTCGGGCTGGGGCGCGTCGAGCGCGACGCTCGGCTCGACGTCGAAGTCGGCGCGCAGCGTGTCGACGGTCGTGTCGAAGCGGAGCCGAGCCTCGGCCTCGTCGACGTCGAGGCGCCCGGCCCGCTCCCGCACCCCGCTCAGCTCGCTCTCGAGGGCCCGCCGCTCGACGCGCAGCGCCTCGAGCTGCTCGGCGGACAGCCGCGCCGATTCGGTCTCACGCCGGCGGCGCTCCCGCAGCCGGTCGGAGAGCGCGTCAACGCGCGACCGGTGCTCGGCCAGCCGGCGGGCGATCGTGGCGAGGGCCTCGTCGCGGGCGAGGAGCTCGAGGCGCTGGCGCTCGGCCGCGGCCTGCGCCGCGGGGTCGCGGTCGGCGAGGCGGGTCTCGACGTCGGCGAGCCGCGCCGCGAGCAGCGCCCGCCGCTCCTCCGCGGTGGCCCGGCGCAGCTCGGCGGCGCGCGCCGCGCCGAGCGCGGCGCGGGCGGTCTCGACCGTCCGCTCGGCCTCCGCGCGGGCCACCTCGGCGGCGGTGGCGTGGGCTTGCGCCTCATCGAGCGCCCGCTGCGTCACGGCCGTGCCGTGCTCGCCGCCCACATGCCACGGGCCGTGGCCACCGAGCCGGTCGCCGGCCGGGGTAACCGCGACGAGCTCGGGATGGTCGGTGACCAGGTCGAGCGCGGCGCGCCAGTCGTCAACAAGGACGTGGCGGTCGAGCAGGCGACCGAGCGCGACATGTAGCGCGTCGTCGTGCGCTCGTACCGCGTCGCGCAGCAGCCGGGCGCCAGCCGGCGCCTGGCGCGTGGGCGGCCCGAGGTCGTCGCCCAGCACGAGCAGCAGCGCCGTCGTCTCACCGGCGCGCAGACGAGCGATCGCCTCGCGCGCGGCGCGGGCGTCGCGCACCACGACGGCCCGCATCGCGTCTCCGAGCGCGGTGTTGACGGCCGCCTCGGCGCCCGCCTCGATCTCGAGGTAGTCGACGAGCGGGCCCATCACGCCGTGCACCGCGTCGAGCTCGCCGGCCGCGGCCTCGGCACGCGCGGCGCGCAGCTGACGCTCGAGCGCGTCGGCGCCGGCGCGGGCGCGCGCCGCGTCGCCCTCGGCCGCGCGCCACCGCTCCTCGGCGGCGTGCAACGTGTCCTCGGCAGTGGCCGCGGCCTCGAGCGCGTCGGTGCCCGGCAGCGTGAGCTCGGCCGCCTCGAGCGCGGCGAGGTCGTTGCGCAACGCGACAGCGTCGGCCACGAGCGTCTCGACGACGCCCGTGTCGGCCGCGCTCGCGAGCTCCCGCTCGAGGCCCCGCCGCTTCTCGGTCAGCAGGGCCGCGAGGCCGCGGCCGCGCTCGCGGAGCGCCTCGACGCGGGCCACCCACTCGGCGAGGCCCTCCGACCCGAGCACGGTGAGCGACGCCTCGGCGCCGACGACGGCGTCGTCGAGCGCCGCGAGGCGCGTGTGGAGGTCGGCGTCCTGCTCGCTCAGCGCCTGGCGTTCGTCGCGGAGGCGGGCGAGCCGGGTCTGGAGGCCGGCGAGCTGGTGCCCAATCAGGTAGAGGCGCAGGGCGCGGAGCTCGTCCACGACCGCGCCGTGACGCTCGGCGGCCCGCGCTTGGCGCTCGAGCGGCGCGAGCTGGCGGCGCACCTCGCGGAGCAGGTCCTGGAGCCGCACGAGGTTGGCCTCGGTGGCGACGAGGCGGCGCTCGGCCCGCTCCTTGCGCCGCCGGAACTTCAGGATCCCGGCCGCCTCCTCGATGATCGCTCGCCGGTCGTCCGGTGTCGCCGAGAGGATCGTGTCGAGCTGGCCCTGCCCCACGATGACGTGCTGCTGGCGGCCGATGCCGGTGTCGGAGAGCAGCTCCTGGAGGTCGAGGAGGCGGCACGGCGCGCCGTTCAGCTGGTACTCGGACTCACCGGTGCGGAACAGGCTCCGTGTGATCGTCACCTCGCTGAACTCGATCGGGAGCAGGTGGGCCGAGTTGTCGATGGTGAGCGACACCTCGGCGCGACCGAGCGCCGGCCGGCTCGGCGTGCCGGCGAAGATCACGTCGTCCATCCGGGCGCCGCGCAGCGTCCGTGGCCCCTGCGCGCCGAGAACCCACGCCACCGCGTCGACGAGGTTCGACTTCCCGGAGCCGTTCGGGCCGACGACGACCGTGACGCCCGGCTCGAAGTCGAGCGTCGTCTTGTCGGCGAACGACTTGAAGCCTCGCAGCGTCAGCGCCTTCAGGAACACCCGGCGGCTCCTTCTCCCCGCGCGGATCGTAGTGAGGCCCTCGCGCGCCGAACGGGAACCGGGGGGACCCGACCCCTCCCCGGCCGTGCCACCGGGGCCGGCGGTGAGCGCTGGAGGTCAGGGGGAAAGGGCCAGGTCACCCGAACGTGAAGCCGGTCACGCCCGTCGGCGGCTCGTCGTGCGCCTCCACGCGGTCGACGCGGGCCCGCGGCGGGCCCTCGGCGCACCAGGCCTCGACGGCGCCGACGGCGTCGGGCGGCCCCTCGAGGACCACTTCGACGCGGCCGTCAGCCAGGTTGCGGACGTACCCGTCGACGCCCCGGTGGACGGCCTCGGAACGGCAGCGGTCGCGGAACCAGACGCCCTGGACGCGGCCGGAGATCCAGAGGTGACGGCGGACCCGGTCGGTCACCTCAGACCTGGCAGGCCTCGCAGTAGAAGGTGGAGCGGCCGCCGTAGCGCTCGCGCCGGATGAGGTGGCGGCAGCGCCGGCAGTACTCGCCGTCGCGGGCGTACACCGCGTGGTGCTGCTGGTAGTCGCCCGGCTTGCCGAAGAGGTCGACGTACTGCTCGTCCTCGAGCGTGGACCCGCGGTACTTCACCGCGTCCTGGAGGGTCTCGACCATCGACCGGTAGAGACGCCGGACCTCCTGCGACGACAGCGAGTCGCTCATCCGGTCCCACCGCAGCCCGGCGCCCCACAGGATCTCGTCGCTGTAGATGTTGCCGATCCCGGCGAGGAACTTCTGGTCCATGAGCAGGGGCTTGAGCTTCGTGTGCTTCTGCGAGATGAGGTTCCCGAACTGCTCCCATGACATCGCCGTCTCGAGCGGGTCGAGCCCGAGGTGGTTGAGCTCCGTCACCTTGTTCAGCGCGTCCGCCTCGGTCACGAACATCTCGCCGAAGGTGCGCGGGTCGACGAAGCGCAGCTGGCCGCCCTGGGTGAACGTGATCACGACGTGGGTGTGCTTCCCCCGCGCCTCGCGGGCGGTCTTGGCCCGCAGCAGCTGGCCCGACATGCCGAGGTGGATGATGAGCACGTCGCCGCCCTCGAGCCGGCACAGCAGGTACTTCCCGCGCCGCTCGACCCCGAGGATCTTCTTGCCCTCGAGACGGGTGATGAACTGTTTGCGGTTGTGGTGGCGGCGCACGGAGCGCATCCCGTCGACCTCGACGCCCTTGATGCGCTTCCCGACGATCTCGCGCTCGAGATCGCGTCGCACGACCTCCACCTCAGGCAGCTCCGGCATCGACTCCCTCGGTCTTGTGGAGGCGCTCCCAGGCGAGGCGGGCCGCCGCCTGCTCGGCCTGCTTCTTCGAGCGGCCCTCGCCCTCCCCGCACACCTCGCCGTTCAGTCGGACGCGGGCGAAGAACTGCTTCGAGTGGTCGGGCCCCTCGGCGCGCACCTGGTAGCGGGGCAGCTGGTCGAAGCGCTGCGCGGCGAGCTCCTGCAGCCGCGTCTTGAAGTCCTGGCCGCCGGGACCGGCCGCGCCGGCCCGGATGCGGTCGTCGAGGAGGCGCAGCACGAGCTCCTCGGCGGCGGGCCACCCCCCGTCCAGGTACACCGCGGCGATGACCGCCTCCATCGCGTCGGCGAGGATCGAGGGCTTGGCCCGTCCCCCCGACGCGTCCTCGCCCTTGCCGAGCGCGAGCGCCGCGCCGAGCTCGACGCCGGTGGCGAGGTCGGCGAGCACCTCGGCGTTCACGACCGACGCGCGCACCTTGGCCAGCTCGCCTTCGGGCAGCTCGGGGTACTCGTCATAGATGTGGACCGTCACGACGAGCCCCAGCACGGCGTCGCCCAGGAACTCGAGGCGCTCGTTCGAGGACGTGTCGGGATGCTCGGCGCAGTAGGAGCGGTGCGTCAGCGCCGCGTCGAGCAGCCTGGGATCTCTGAAGTCATGGCCGAGCGCCGCCGCCAGACGGGCCCGCGCGTCGTCGTTCATGACGTCGCGCCGCCCCCCTCGTCGAGCCGGGCGACGACGTAGTCGACCGCTTCCCGCACGGTGTGCAGGTCCGCCAGGTCCTCGTCGTCGACGTGGAAGCCGACGGTGCGCTCCCCGAGCTCCTCCTCGAGCTCCTCGACGAGCTCGATGAGCGCGAGCGAGTCGGCGTCGAGGTCCTCGACGAAGCGCGCGTCGAGCGTGATGCGGTCCTCGTCGATCTCGAGGATCGCGGCGAGTCGCTCGCGCACGAGCCCGAACACGTCGTCGGGCCCGAGCGGCGTGCGCTCGACGTGGGTCTCAGCGGGCATTCGCCACCGCCTCCTGCATGCGGCGCACCGCGCCCGCCTGGACGCAGTCCGCGGCGAGCTGGACGGCGCTCACCACCGCGCGCGCCGAGGAGTTGCCGTGCGAGATGACGCACACGCCGTCGACGCCCAGCAGCACCGCGCCGCCGGTGAGGTCGGGGTCGTACGCCTCGGCCGCCTCGAGGAGGCGCGGCGTGATGACCTTCGCCGCCTCGCGGGTCTCGGGCGTGGCGTCGAGGACGCCGAAGACCACGCTCGCGAGGGACCGCAGGGCAGCCTCCATGCTCTTCAGCGCGACGTTGCCCGTGAACCCGTCGGTGACGATCACGTCGGCCCGGCCGGGGTGCATGAAGTCGGAGCCCTCGACGTTGCCGACGAAGCCGGGGACGCTGCGCAGCAGCTGGTTCGCCTGGCGGCGCAGGTCGTCGCCCTTCCCCGGCTCCTCACCGTTGGAGAGCAGCCCGATGGTCGGCGAGTCGAGCCCGTAGCGGGCGCGGGCGTACGCCCCGCCCATCTGCGCGTAGAGGCGCAGCCGCTCGGGTGACGCGTCGACGACCGCGCCGGCGTCGACCAGCACCTGGGGGTGGTGCCCCGGCACCGGGATCGGCACGGCGATCGCCGGGCTCGGGACGCCGCGGAAGCGCTTCATCCGCAGCACGGCGGCGGCCGTCACCGCGCCCGTGTTGCCCGCGCTGACCATCGCGTCGGCCGCGCCGTCGCGCACGGCCTGCGCGCTCACGACGATCGAGGAGTCCTTCTGCTTGCGCACCGCGGCGAGCGGCTCGTCGTCCATGGCGATGACGTCGCGGGTGTCGACGAGGGTCACGAGCTCCGGGACGGGGTCCGGCAGGAGGGGGCGGAGCTCCTCGACGCGCCCGTGGAGGAGGATGTGCACGCCGAGCGTGGTGGCCGCCTCGAGCGCGCCGGCGACGATCTCGCCCGGCGCCCGGTCGCCGCCCATGGCGTCGACCGCGACCGTGCACGCGGCCATGGGCTCAGTCCACCTCGATGCGCTGCCTGCCCCGGTAGTAGCCGCAGTTGGTGCACACCCGGTGCGGCAGCTTCACCGCGCCGCAGTGGGGGCACAGCGAGCGGGGCGGCGGGTCGAGCCGGCGGTTGGCGGAGCGGCGGCTGTGCGTGCGGCTCCGGGGGGTCTTGCGCTTCGGGACGGCCATCGGGGCTCTCCTCTAGAGCTCGAGGTCGGACAGCGCCCGCCAGCGAGGGTCGACGTCGGGCTCGGCGTCGTCGCTCGCCCGGGACGGGAGCGGGCAGGGCGGGTCGCAGTGCGGCGCGAGCGGCAGCTCGAGGAGCACCGCGTCGCGCACGAGCTGGTCGAGGTCGAGCTCGTGGCCCTCGAGCGCGTAGGTCTCGCCGGGCACGGGGTCGGCCTCGAAGAGCTCGTCGACGTGCAGCTCGAGGGGCTCGGAGAGGGGGGCCAGGCAGCGGGCGCAGTCGCCCCGCCAGGTGGCCGAGATGGTGCCCCGCACGACGATCCCCTCGGAGATCCGTTCGAGGTCGAGGACCACGGCGACCGGGTCGGGGACCGACGTGCCGGTGCCGGCGAGGTCCTCGACCGGCTCGGTCAGGCGAACCGTCCGCCGCGCCCCCGGGTGGTGGAGCAGGTCGGCGACGTCGATGCGAAAACTGGACATTCGGGCGGCCTCGAGCGATGCGACCGCCCACGATACCAGCGAGGCCCCCGCCCCGATCAGAGACCGAAAGGCACCACCCTGGGTGTTTAGTGCGCTTTGTCCGGTTGGCTGGCGAGGTCCTGATCGAAGACCGGCACCTCGCGGGGCCCCTCGTCCTCTTCTTCTTTCTCGTCGGGCGGGAGCTCGACCGCGAGTCGCTCGCGCCCCTTGCGCACGCCGGTCATCGTCCGGTCGAGCAGCCCCTCGATGGCGGCCAGGCGCGCGTCGACGTAGTCCTCGGCCGCGTGGTGCAGGCGGCGGGCCTCGGCCTCGGCGTCGGCGAGGATCTGCTGGGCGCTGCGCCGGGCCTCGCGCACGATGTCGCTGCGCTCGACCATCCGCTCGGCCTGCACCCTCGCCGACTCGACGAGGTCCCCCGATTCCCGCTGCGCCGTGGTCAGGTACTCCTGGCGCTCCTTCAGGAGCCAGCGGGCGTGGCGCAGCTCGGCCGGGATCGAGCTGAGCGCCTGGTTGACGAGCTCGACCGCCTCGTCGCGGTTGACGAGCACCGACGCCGACATCGGCATCGTGCGGGCCGTCTCGATCACATCGCGCAGCTGCTCGAGGAGCGCGTCGAGGTGGCGGGCTTCGGCCTCGCTCATCCCGTCCCGGGGCCGAAGCGCTCGGCCAAGCGCTTGGCGACGAGCGGCGGGACCATGCTCGAGACGTCCCCGCCGTAGCGCGCCACTTCACGGACCAGGCTCGAGGACAGGAACGAGTACTGGGGGCTCGTCGAGATGAAGAAGGTGTCGATGCCCGAGAGCCGCTGGTTCATCTGGGCCATCTGCAGCTCGTAGTCGAAGTCCGACACGGCCCGCAGGCCCTTCACGATCGCGTGGCCGCCCTTCTCCTTCGCGAAGTCGACGAGGAGGCCCTTGAAGAAGTCGATCGCGATGTTGTCGAGATGGGCCGTGACCTCGTGGAGCATCGCCTGGCGCTCCTCGAGGGTGAACAGCGACTGGGACTTCTGGGGGTTGCGGATGACCGCGACGATGACGTGGTCGAAGTGGCGCGCGGTGCGCTCGATGATGTCGAGGTGTCCGTTCGTCACGGGGTCGAAGGAGCCCGGGCAGAGCGCGGTAGCCACGCGGTCCTCCTCAGGAACCGGGGACGGGACCGAGGGTGGTCAGGAGCGTATCGCCGTACCGGCGGCGTGACCGGACGTCGAGCCCGGCGGGGGCCTCCGGTGCGTCGCCGACGGCGGGCGTCTCCACGACGACCCGGGGGTCGCCGCTGAGCCAGCCGGGGTGCGTCAGCCGTCCGAGGACCTCGGGGACCTCGTCGGGCGCCACGCCGTAGGGCGGGTCGAGGAGCACGAGGTCGAACGGCGCCTCGGGCGGCGCGGGGCCCGCCACGAAGGTGGTCACCCGGTCGCGGCACACCCGCGCGGTCGCGGCGAACCCGGTGGACGCGACGTTCGCCTCGCACGCTGCGGTCGCCGTGGCGGCGTCGTCGACCAGGACGGCCCGCGCCGCGCCGCGCGAGAGCGCCTCGACGGCGAGCGCGCCGCTGCCCGCGTAGAGGTCGAGGACCGACGCGTCGAGCACGACGTCGCCGAGCGAGTCGAACAGCGCCTCGCGCACGCGCGCCGTCGTGGGCCGGATCTCAGCGGGCGCGCGGAGTCGGCGGCCGCCCGCCGTTCCGGCGACGACGCGCAGCCGGGGACCGCGCCCGCCCCGGTGGGCCCTCCGACGCGTGGCCATGTCCCCAGTGTCGCCGCTGGCGCGGACCCGGGTTCCCCTGCCCCTCAGCTCTTGAGCAGGAACTCGGCGGCGTCCTCGGGGTAGAGATCCTCGAACTCGTCGCGCAGCGCGGCGTGCTCGCCGAGATCGGGGTCCACGGCCAGCAGGTGCTCGGCCACCCGGCGGGCGTCGACGATGACCGGCTCGTCGCGTGGGAGCCGGCCGAGCTTCAGGTCGCTGAACCCCGACTGGCGCTCGCCGAACACCGCGCCCGCGCCGCGGATCTCGAGGTCGCGCTCGGCGAGCTCGAAGCCGTCGGTCGTCTCCTGCATCGCGTCGAGGCGCGCCGCGCCCTCGGGGGTCGTCGGGTCGGCGAGGAGGAAGCACCACGAACGGTGCGATCCGCGCCCGATGCGGCCGCGGAGCTGGTGCAGCTGGAGCAGCCCGAACCGGTCGGCGTCCTCGACGACCATCACGGTGGCGTTCGGGACGTCGACCCCGACCTCGATGACGGTCGTGGCGACGAGCACATCGAGCTCGCCGGCGCGGAACGCCGCCATGACCGCCTCCTTCTCGGGCGACGGCAGCTGGCCGTGCAGCAGCCCGAGGCGCAGCCCGGCGAGCTCCTCGGCCGCGAGCCGCTCGTACTCGGTCGTCGCCGCCGTCGCGACCAGGCGCTCGGAGCCCTCGACGAGGGGGCACACGACGTAGGCCTGCCGGCCGGCTGCGACCTCGTCGCGCAGGCGCTCGTAAACCCCGGACCGCTCGAGCGGGCTCGGGCCGACTCGGGTCGTCTCGACCGCGGCGCGCCCCGCCGGGAGCTCGCGCAGCTCCGACTTGTCGAGGTCGCCGTAGAGGAGCATCGCCGCGGTACGCGGGATGGGTGTCGCCGTCATCACGAGCACGTCCGGGTCGTCGCCCTTCCCACGCAGCACGTCGCGCTGCTCGACGCCGAAGCGGTGCTGCTCGTCGATCACTGCGAGCCCGAGGCGCGGGAACCGCACCCCCTCCTCCAGGAGGGCGTGCGTCCCCACGACGATGTCGACCTGCCCGGCGTCGAGCCCGGCGGCGAGCCGCCGCCGCTCGGCGGCGCCCGTCCGGGAGGTGAGCAGCGCGACGTGCACCGGCCGGTCGGGCAGCAGGCTGCCCTCGTTGGCGACGGTGAGCCCGCCGACGAGGGCGCGCAGCGTGAGCGCGTGCTGCTCGGCGAGCACCTCGGTCGGCGCGAGGAACGCCCCCTGATAGCCGCCCTGCACCGCGGTGAGCAGCGCGGCGAGCGCGACGACGGTCTTGCCCGACCCGACCTCGCCCTGCAGCAGGCGATGCATCGGGGCGGACCGCCCGAGGTCAGCCGCGATGTCGGCGAGCGCCCGCTCCTGGGACGCGGTGAGCTCGAACGGCAGCTGGGCGCGGAACGCGTCGACGAGCGGCCCCGCGACGTCGTGCTCGATCCCCGTGCGCTCCGCCTCGACGGCGCGGCGGTGCACCTGGAGCCGCACCTGGATGCGCAGGAACTCGTCGAACGCCAGGCGCTGGCGCGCCGCACGCGCCTCGTCGAGGCTCGCCGGCTGGTGGATCCCCCAGTAGGCCGCCGTGCGGTCGACGAGGCCCTCGGCGCGCCGCACGTCCTCGTCGAGCGGGTCGGCGAACCCGCGCGGGCGCGTCCGCTCGAGCGTCTGCCCGACGAGGCGGCGCAGCTGCCAGCTGTGGATCCCGGCCTTCCCTGACTGCGGGTACACGGGCAGCAGCACGCCCGTGGTCGCGTCGCCGTGGTGGCCGAGCTCGTCGAGCGCCGGGTTCACCATCTGGCGCCGCCCCCGGTACTGCTCGACGCGCCCGAACACCGACACCTCGGTGCCGACCTCGAGCTTCGCCCGGTACTCCTGGTTGAAGAAGGTCAAGCGCAGGTACGAGCTCGAGTCGAAGAGCTCGAGCTCGACGATGGGCCGCCGACCCCTCGGCCGGCGCACCGACACCTTCTTCACCTCCCCCGTGACCGTCGCCTCCTGCCCGACGGTGAGGCTGGCGATCTCGACGAGGTTCGTGCGGTCGTGATAGCGGCGCGGGTAGTGCTCGAGCAGGTCGAGCACCGTGACGATCTCGAGCTCGGCGAGCTGGTCGGCGAGACGCGGGCCGACCGCCTTCAACGCCGTCACCGGCTTGTCGCGCAGCTCGCGGAGCGTGAGGCCCTCGGGCGCCGCCAATTACTCCACGCCGATGAGGTACGGGTACAGGGGCTGCTGGCCCTCGTGGACCTCGAGCTCGAGGTCGGGCCGGGCCAGGCCGAGCTGGTCGCGCAGGCGATCGGTGTCGGCACCGCGCGCGTCGGCGCCGACGAGGACGGTGACCAGCTCGCTGTCGTCGTCCGCGAGGTGCTCGACGAGCTGCGTCGCGGCGTCGAGGGCCGACCCGGCGCGGACGCAGACGCCGTGCTCGGTGAGTGCCAGCCAGTCGCCCTCGTGGACCCCGGCGGCGTCCCGCACGGCCTGGGTCACCTCACCCGCGCGGACCCGCTCGGCCGCCGCGGTCATCGCCTTGCGGTTCGTCTCGAGGTCGGCGTCGGGGTCGTAGGAGACGAGCGCGGCGAGCGCGGCGACGACCGCGTGGGTCGGCACGACGGCGACCGACCGCCTCGTCAGGCCGTCGACCTGCTCGGCGACGGCGACGATGTTCTTGTTGTTGGGCAGCACGATCACCGACTCGGCCGCGACCCCCTCGACGGCCTCGAGGATCTCCGCCGTCGAGGGGTTCATCGACTGGCCGCCGGCCACGATCGCCTGCACCCCGACGCTGCGGAGGAGCCGGCGCACGCCGTTCCCCATCGCGACCGCCACCACTGCGGTCGTGACGGGGGTCGCGTCGCGCGCCGCCTCGTCGCCGGCCTCGCGCACCCAGCGCTCCTCCTCGACCTGCTCGAGCAGGTCCGTGACCCGGATCTTCGAGGGCCGGCCGGCCTCGACCCCGACCTCGATCGCCGCGCCGACGTCGTTGGTGTGCACGTGGCAGTTCCAGACGCCCTCGCCGCCGACGACCACGATCGAGTCGCCGAGCGCGTCCCACGCCTCCTTGAACGCGGGGATCGTCTCGTCCGTCGCGTCGAGGAGGTACATGACCTCGTAGCGCATCCCGGTGACGTCCTCGCCGCGCTGGTGCGCGCTCACCGCGGCCGGGGTCTTCACGACCTCGGGCTCGGGCAGGGGGCGCCCGTCGACGACGTGGAGGAAGGCGTCGAGCAGCAGCGTGAACCCGCGGCCGCCGGCGTCGACGACGCCCGCCTCCTTCAGCACGGGCAGCAGGTCGGGGGTGCGCTCGACGGCGTCGCGCGCCGCGGCGTCAACCCGCTCGAGCACCGCGTCGAGGCTCGAGGCGCCGGCGGCGCCGGTGGCCTCGGCCGCCTCGGCCGCGGCGCGGACCACGGTGAGGATCGTCCCCTCGACGGGGCGGACGACCGCGTCGTACGCCGCGTCGGCCCCCCGGCGGAGCGCGGTGACGAGATCCTCCGTCGTGACCGCTTGCCGGTCGGCGAACACCTCGGCGAAGCCGCGCAGGATCTGGGAGAGGATCACCCCGGAGTTGCCCCGGGCGCCCATGAGCGAGCCGTGCGCGACCGCCTGGCACACGTCGTCCATCCGCTCGGCGCTGCCCAGCTCGGCGCACACCGACTCCAGCGTCAGCGTCATGTTCGTCCCGGTGTCGCCGTCGGGGACCGGGTAGACGTTGAGGCGGTTCAGCTCCTCCTGGTGGGCGCGCAGCGCGTCGCGGTAGCTGGCGACGACCCGGGCCAGGGCCGCCCCATCGAGGACATCGAGCACGGGCACGCCTGGCACCGCGCGGATGGTACTTCCGCGTGCTTCGCGTCTCGTGCCCAACGGGTACGCTCGACGCTCCGATCGAGGAGTGCACGATGGCTTCAGTGTGTGACGTCTGCGGCAAGGCGCCGCGGTTCGGGATGCGCCTGAGCCACTCGCACCGGCGCACGAAGCGGCGCTGGAACCCGAACGTGCAGCGGGTGCGCGCCGTGGTGAACGGCGCCCCGAAGCGCATCCACGTGTGCACGTCGTGCCTGAAGGCGGGCAAGGTCCAGAAGCCCTGATGCAGGGCGTCGTGCGCATCTACGATCCGCAGACGGGTGAGGGCCTCGTCGTGCGCGACGCCGACCGGGCCGAGCTCGTGCTGGCCCCCGACGCGCTGCACGGTTCGCTGTTCCGGCTGCTGCGCCAGGGCCAGCGCGTGAACTTCGAGCTCGACGCCGAGGGGCGCGTCACCCGGGTGCGCATCGGCTCCGAGCCCGACCTCGGGCTGCCGACCGCCGAGGTCTAGGCCTCAGCGGCGCTCGCCGCTGAGGAGCCCCCAGGCGAAGAGCAGGATCGTGGCACCGACGAACGCCACGAGGATCGAGTAGAGCGAGAAGCGGTTGATGCTCTCGCCCCCGGCCGCCTTGAAGAGGAGGCCGCCGAGGATCCCGCCGACGATCCCGAGCACGATCGTGCCGAGGCAGCCGAGGCGCCGCCCGGTGACGACCTTCGCGGCGAGTCCGGCGATGAACCCGACAACGATCCACGACAGCCAGCTCACGGCGCCGCAGCGTACCGACCCGCGTGCGAGGAGTCGCCACGCGCAGCGCGTCGGCCGCCGTCGGCTCGGCGCGCTGCGTGGCGCCCGGCGCCCGCAGGACCTCACTTCGGGGCGCGAGGAGCACCCCCAGTAGACTGCCTGTTCCCGGTCCGCAGCCAAGGAGCTCGATTCGTGGCAGCCGACGTGGACACGCCCACCGGGCATCCGGGCCTGGTGGCGTGGGTCCGAGAGGTCACCGACCTCTGCGAGCCCGCGGCCGTCCACTGGTGCGACGGGTCCCAGGCCGAGTACGAGCAGCTCTGCCGGACCCTCGTCGACGCCGGCACGTTCATGGAGCTCGACGGCACCCGCCGGCCGGGCTCGTTCTGGGCGAGCACCGACCCGAGCGACGTGGCCCGGGTCGAGGACCGCACCTTCATCTGCTCCGAGCGGGAGTCGGACGCCGGCCCGACGAACCACTGGATGGACCCGGCCGAGATGCGGGCCAAGCTCCGCTCCCTGTTCGCGGGCTGCATGCACGGCCGGACGATGTACGTCGTCCCGTTCAGCATGGGGCCGCTCGGGTCCCGTCTCTCCTACATCGGCGTGGAGATCACCGACTCGCCCTACGTCGCGGCGTCGATGATCGTCATGACCCGCGCCGGGAAGGGCGCCCTCGACGTCCTCGGCGACGACGGCCAGTTCGTGCCCTGCCTCCACTCCCTCGGCGCACCCCTCGCCGACGGGGAAGCCGACACGGTCTGGCCGTGCAACCCGGACGAGAAGTGGATCGTCCACTTCCCCGAGACGCGCGAGATCTGGTCCTACGGCTCCGGGTACGGCGGGAACGCGCTCCTCGGCAAGAAGTGCCTGGCGCTGCGCATCGCGTCGGTGATCGCCCGCGACGAGGGCTGGCTCGCCGAGCACATGCTGATCCTGAAGCTCACGTCGCCGAAGGGCGCCACCTACTACGTGGCGGCGGCGTTCCCGTCCGCGTGCGGGAAGACGAACCTCGCGCTCATCGTCCCCACCATCCCGGGGTGGAAGGCCGAGTGCATCGGCGACGACATCGCGTGGATGAAGTTCGGCGACGACGGCCGGCTCTACGCGATCAACCCCGAGAACGGGTTCTTCGGGGTCGCGCCGGGGACGAACTGGGCGACGAACCCGAACGCCATGCGCACGGTCGAGCGCAACACCGTGTTCACCAACACGGCGCTCACCGACGACGGGGACGTGTGGTGGGAGGGCATGGACGGTGAGCCGCCGGCCCACCTGACCGACTGGCACCGCCACGACTGGGCGCCCGGCGCCGACGCGCCGGCCGCGCACCCCAACTCGCGGTTCTGCGTCCCCCTCGACGAGTGCCCGGTGCTCGCGCCCGAGTACGACGACACGGCCGGCGTGCCGATCTCGGCGTTCCTCTTCGGCGGCCGGCGCGCCGGCACGGTCCCCCTCGTGTTCGAGTCCCGGGACTGGACGCACGGCGTGTTCGTGGCCGCCACGATGGGCTCCGAGAAGACCGCGGCCGCGTTCGGGAACGTCGGCCAGCTCCGGCGCGACCCGTTCGCGATGCTGCCGTTCTGCGGCTACCACATGGGCGACTACTTCGCGCACTGGCTGTCGATGCCCGACCGCACCGACCCCGGCAAGCTCCCCCGCATCTACGGCGTGAACTGGTTCCGCAAGGACGCCGACGGCCACTTCCTCTGGCCCGGGTACGGCGAGAACTCGCGGGTCCTCGACTGGATCTGCCGCCGCCTCGACGACGACGCGGGCGCGCTCGACACGGCGATCGGCGCGGTCCCCCGCCCCGAGGACCTCGACCTCGACGGGCTCGCCGACGGGACCCGAGGCCGGCTGGGCGAGGCGCTGGCGGTCGACGCCGACGCGTGGCGCGCCGAGCTGCCGACCATGCGCGAGCACTTCGCGCGCTTCGGGGACCGGCTCCCCGCCGCGCTGGAGCACGAGCTCGACGCGCTCGAGTCACGGCTCGACGCGAGCTGATCCCGGCCGGAGCTCCCCCTAGGCCGACGCGCTCAGCAGCCGCGCCACCTGCTCGTCGGTGACCTGACGGAAGTCGCGGTACCACTGCCCGACGGCGACGAAGTACGCCGGGGCCAGCAGCGCGAGCACGTCGGCGTACTCCGCGCGGAGCGCGGCCAGGGTGTCGGCCGGCCCGACCGGCAGCGCCAGCACCCGCACCGGGGCGCCAACCGTCGCGAGCCAGCGGCCGACCGCGGCGGCCGTCGAGCCGGTCGCCACGCCGTCGTCGACGACGACCACGCCCCGCGCGCGCGCCTCGTCGGCCGTGACGACGGCCGCGAGCCGCGCCGTGCGCTCCTGCACCTCGGCCCGCGCCGCGGCGACCGCGCCGTCGAGGAACGACTCCGTCGCCCCCGCCCGACGGGCGAGCGTCTCGTCGAGCACCACCGTCCCGTCCGGGCCGACCGCGCCCAGCGCGAGCTCGGGCCGTCCGGGGGCGCCGACCTTCCGCGCCACGACGGCGCGGAGCGGGGCGTCGAGTGCGGTCGCCACCTCCACCGCCACCACGACGCCGCCCCGCGGGATCCCCGCCACCACCGGCGTCCCGGTCACGCGGGACCGCAGCGCGGCGCCGAGCTGACGGCCCGCGTCCACCCGATCGGCGAAGCCGTCTCGGCGGTCCACCGCTACGATCCCGACGCGGCGACAAGGGGGATCGGCATGGCCATCACCGCGTACGTGCTCATCCAGACCGAGGTCGGAAAGGCCGCCCGGGTCGCCGGCGCCGTGCGCGGCATCGGCGGCGTCGTGGCCGCGGACGACGTCACGGGCCCGTACGACGTGATCGTGCGCACCGAGGCGCCGAGCCTCGACGACCTCGGGCGGCTCGTCGTCTCCCAGATCCAGGCCGTCGAGGGGATCACGCGCACGTTCACCTGCCCGGTCGTCAACCTGTAAGCGGCGTCGCTCCTCGCTGCATACCCGCCCGGCGCGCCCGGCGCTCGTGGCGGGCGACCGCCAGGTCGATCAGCCGGTCGAGCAGCGCCGCGTAGTCCACGCCGCTGGCGGCCCACATCCTCGGGTACTGCGACGCCGGCGTGAACCCGGGGATGGTGTTCACCTCGTTCACGAGGAAGCCGCGGTCCCCGGTGAGGAAGAAGTCGACTCGGGCCATCGCCTCCCCACAGCACGCCTCGAAGGCCCGCACCGCGAGGGCGCGCACCTCCGAGGCCTGCGCGTCGCTGAGCGGCGCCGGCGTGAGCAGCTGCACCGCGTCGTCCTCGTACTTGTCGGCGTAGGTGTAGAACTCCGCGCCCGGCACCACCTCACCCGGCACCGACGCCTCGGGCGGGTCGTCGCCGAGGATCCCAACCTCGATCTCACGCCCGACGATCCCCTCCTCGACGAGGATCCACTCGTCGTACGCGAGCGCGGTGACGATGGCGTCGTCGAGCTCGCCCCGGTCGTGCGCCTTGGACACGCCGACCGAGGAGCCCATGTTCGCCGGCTTCACGAAGCACGGGTAGCCGAACTCGCTCTCGGCCCGGTCGGCGAAGGCGCGGGCGTCGTGACCGTCCCGGAACGCGAGCCAGCGCGCGTGCGGGAGCGCCGCCGCCGCGAACGCCGCCTTCATGGCCCGCTTGTCCATCGCGAGCGCCGAGCCGAGCACGCCCGCGCCGACGTAGGGCACGTCGGCGAGCTCGAAGAGCCCCTGCACCGTCCCGTCCTCCCCGTAGGGACCGTGCAGCAGCGGCAGCACCACGTCGACGTCGGTCGGCGCGGGCGCGTCGGCCGCGTCGCGGTCGAGCGGCACGAGCGCCGGCTCGGCGGGGTCGGGTGCCTCGGTCACGGGGGCGCCCTCGACCCGGAACTCGGCCGGGAGCGCGTCGCGGCCCGCCTCGAGCGCGGCGCGCGCCTCCGACGCCAGCAGCCAGCGGCCCTCGGTCGTGATCGCGACCGGCACGACCTCGTAGCGGTCGGGATCGAGGGCGCCCGCCACCGCGGCGGCGGTGACCCGCGACACGTCGTGCTCCGCGGAGCGGCCGCCGAAGAGCAGCAGCACCCGCCGCCGGCGCGTCACCCGTGGACCTGGAGCACCGCCCGGATGCCGAGGCCCATGATGAAGAGCCCGAGCAGCCCGCAGTACAGCTCCTGGCGGGTGCGTAGCTGCCGGCGGTACTGGTACGCGAAGCCGATGGTGAGGAACACGAGGAACCCGTAGAAGATGTGGAAGCCGGGGGCCTTGTAGTCCTTGCTCGCCTGCAAGGCCACGCCGACGAAGACCTGCAGCAGGATCGCGGCCTCGGCGACGATCGTGGCGATCAACACCCAGCGGCCCCGCAGCTTCGGGACCTGCCACGCGACGAGCGCGGCCACGCCGACGAGCCCGTTGGCGACGATCGCGACGTACGCCCACGTCTTGTGGAAGTCGAAGAGGACGTGCACGGGGGTGCGGGTGGCTCAGCCGGCGGCTTCGCGCTGCACCACGTCGAAGGACCACAGCGAGCTGTCGGTGCCCACCGGGCCCTGGGTGCTGTGCTGGCGGTGCCCGTGCTGGAACGCCGGGCTCGCCGCCCACGCCTGGAAGTCCTCCTCGCTGCGCCACCGCGTGTAGACGAGGTAGACGCCGCGGTCGTCGGTCGGGCGCAGCAGCTCGAACGCCTCGAAGCCGGGCGACTTCGACACCATGCCGGCCCGGGCGGCGAAGCGCCCTTCGAACTCCTCGGCGCGCTCGGGCGGGACGGTGATCGCGTTGATGCGCACGACGCTCATGGCCGCTGTTCTACCCGCGACCCGACCCGGCCCGCGCACCGGCGGGGCTACTGGTCGCGGAGGAACTGCTCGATCTCGGCGGCGATCTCGTCGCCGCTCACCTCGCCCGCCTCCTGCTCCTCGATGGCGGTCACGAGCTCAGCCACGTCGGGTCGGTCGGCGAGCCCCTCCTCCACCCGCGCGGTGTACTCGTCCACCTGCGCGTCGAGCGACGACAGATCGAGCGAGATGCCCGCGAGCTCCCGGAGGCGGTCGAGCAGCGCCCGCACCGCGGGGGGCGAGGGCGTCGCCGAGACGTAGTGCGGCACCTGGGCCCACAGGCCGAGCGACGGGATGCCCGCCTCGCCGAGCGCGACCTGCAAGACCGTCTGGAGCCCGGTCATGCCGTTGTAGTCGGCGCGCATCGCGCCCGCCTCCTCGGCGAGCGCGGCGTTCGTCGCGGTGGCGAGGATGGGGACCGGCTGGCGGTGTGACACGACGGCGGGCATCCCACCGAGCCCGATCGCCCGCTCGACACCCAGCTGGCCGGCCAGCTCGACGAGCTCGCGCGTGACGGTCGGCCAGCGCAGCGACGGCTCCGGCCCGATGCAGCACACGACGTCGCGCCCGGCTCGGCCCGCGACGAGCTCGATCGTCGGCCACGCGATTCGCCGCCCGCCACGCTCGTCCAGCGAGACGGTCGGTCGCGTCTGCTGCAGGTCGACGAGGTCCTCGAGCTCGTAGCGCGCGAACACGCGCCCGCCGTCGAGCTGGGTGCCGAGCCCGGCCGCGGCGCGTGCACCGGATTCGCCCGCGTCGACCCAGCCGACGATGGCGAGCACGAGCACGGGGCGGCGCAGGCGCGGGATCGCCTCGACGTGCAGCACGGCCTTCACGGTACCGGCCTGGATAAGGTCCGGGTCGTGCGCTTCGGCGTCCACACCGGGCTGCAGAACACGACCACCGACGAGCTGCGCTCCCTGTGGCGCCGGATCGAGACCGCCGGCTTCGAGTGGATCTCGATCTGGGATCACTTCTATGCGGCGGACGCCACGGTGACCGAGGAGGGCACCACGTCGGGGCCGGTGTGCCACGAGGCGGTCGCGGCGCACACCGCGCTCGCGCTCGAGACGCGCCGCGTGCGCTGCGGCAGCCTCGTGTACTGCGTCGCGTACCGGCACCCGGCCGTGCTCGCGAACGCGATGGCGACGATCGACCACCTGTCCGGCGGCCGGGTCACGCTCGGGCTCGGCGCGGGCTGGCACCAGGGCGAGTTCGCCGCGTACGGGATCCCCTTCCCGCCGGCGCCGGTCCGGCTGCGCATGCTCGACGAGGCCATCCAGTGCATCCGGGCGCTCACCACGCTCGAGGTCGCCGACTTCGAGGGCGAGTTCTTCACCCTCCGCGACGCGCGCTGCGAGCCGAAGCCCGTCCAGCGGCGCCTCCCGCTCTGGATCGGGGGCGGCGGCGAGCGGGTCACGCTGCGCCTCGCGGCCCGGCACGCCGACGGCTGGAACATCCCGTTCATCCCGCCCGAGGCGTACCGGCACAAGGTCGAGGTGCTCGAGGCCCACTGCGATCGAGAGGGCCGGGACCCCACGACGATCGAGCGGAGCGTGAACCTCACGCTCGCGTGGACCGAGGAGGACCTGCGCACCCGCTTCGGCGGGATGGCGGACTGGATCCGGCCGAGCGCGCTCACCGGCTCGACGGGCGAGATCGTCGACCGGATCGGCGCCTACCGCGACGCCGGCACCCAGTGGGTCAACCTGGCACTGCGGGCGCCGTTCGACACCGAATCGCTGGACCGCTTCGCCGCCGAGGTGGTCCCCGCCTTCCGCTGAGCGGCCTCGCCGGCGCGCCTTCGGGCCGGCTCGCCCGGTCAGGCGCGGAAGTCGCTCAGTTGTTCCTGAAGCCGCCGAACCCTGACGGGCCGCGTCGCGGGCCGAGCGCGTTGGCGAGGTCGGCGTCGGCGAACGCCGGCGGCGACGTGCCGTCGACCGCGAACCGGTAGAGCGCCGTGCGGTAGATGCCGCTGAGCGCCGAGACCACCAGCGACACGACGACGATCCACGCCACGCCGATCGCGGCGGCCACGACGATCCCCACCGTGCTCCCGCTCGAGGCGCCGATGGCGATGACGAGGATGCCGGGCAGCATGGCGACGAGCCCGAACAGCCCGAAGCCGAACTGGGCCGACAGGTTCTCGCCCCACGTGCCGCGCAGCAGGTGGCCCGACCGCTTCAGCGCGTTGATAGGACCGAGGTCCTCCAACATGATGATCGGGACGGTCAGGAACGTGAGCACGGCCCACGCCGTGCCGATGAGCGCGGCGATGAGCTGGCCGACGAAGCGCTGGCTCTCGAGCGCCTGGATCACCATCGAGACGCTCGCCTGCACGATGGCCCACGGGAGGAGGCGGGGCAGCCGCTGGTTCGCGGCGGCGAAGCAGTCGGCGAGGTCGGCGCGCCGACCCTCGAGGGCCTCGTTGGCCGCGTGCACCAGGGCGGCGAGGAAGTACGTCGTGACGAGCGCCATGGCGATGTAGCCGACGACGATGAACACGTAGCCGATCGCCTTGAGGGAGCCGTTGCTGCCCCCGTTGACGCCCGTCGCGGCGGTCAGGCCGGCGACGATGCCCACGACGAGCAGCCCGGCCAGCGCCGACAGGAACGGGAACACGGCGAGCGCCTTGTCGGAGCGCAGCACCGACCACGAGATCTTGGCCAGCTCCCAGGAGTTCTTGATGCGCGGCATGTCGTCGAGCATAGGGCTGGGCACTGAGGATCGAGCGCGCACTCGCAGCCCGCGCGTCGTACGGTGACTCGCGTGACGGGCGCCGTCGCGACCGTGCTCGACGCGCTCGGGGGCGATCCGTCGTCGGCCCGGGTCGTGCGGGCGCCGGGACGCGTGAACCTGATCGGTGACCACACCGACTACACGGGCGGCTACTGCCTTCCGGTGGCCATCGACCGCGAGTGCGTCGTCGCAGTCCGCCGCGCGGGCGCACCGGGGCTGACCGCACGTTCCCTCGACATCGACGGTGCCGTCGCCTGGACGGGACGGCCGCCCGCCGCGGCGTCCGTCGAACCGCCGTGGGGCCGCCTGGTCGCCGCAGCGGCCGCGCTCGCGCCCGACGTCGACGCGGCGCTCGTCGTCTCCTCGTCGGTGCCGCCCGGGGCCGGGCTGGCGTCGAGCGCCGCGCTCTGCACGGCGCTCGTGCTCGCGCTCGTTCGGCAGCCTCCGACCGGCCACCGGCTCGCGTCCCAGGCGCGCGACGTGGAGGTGCGCGCCACGGGGGTCCCGGTCGGCCTCATGGACCAGCTCGCATCGGTGTTCGGCCGGGTGGGCGCGGCCTTGCTCATCGACTGCCGGGCCAACACCGTCGACGCGGTCCCGCTGCCCGCGGGGCTGGCGCTCGCCGCGGTCCACAGCGGCCTCCCGCGCACGCTGGCGGGCAGTGACTACGCGGACCGCCGGGCCGGGTGCGAGGCGGCGGCGCGGCGACTGGGGCTCGCGTCGCTCCGCGACGCCTCGCCGGACCAGGTCGCCGACGACCCCTTGGCCCGGCACGTGGTGTCCGAGAACGCGCGCGTCCTGGCGGCCGCCGACGCGCTTCGCAGGGGCGACACGGCGCGGCTCGGCGCGCTGCTCGCGGCGAGCCAGGCGAGCCTGCGCGACGACTTCCGAGTGTCGACCCCCGAGCTCGACCTCCTCGTCGAGGCGCTCCTCGAGGAGGGCGCGATCGGCGCGCGGCTCACCGGCGCCGGCTTCGGCGGCTGCGTCGTGGCGCTGAGCCGCGTCGAGGACCAGCCAACGATGCTGATCCGCGCGGTCGAGCGGTACCGGCTCCGCACCGGCCTCCCGGCGCGCGCGTGGGCGGTACGCGCCGCGGACGGCGCCGGGCCGGTGCCCCGCTAGAGCTGGTCGAGCAGACGGTTCTTGCGGCCCTCGAACTCGGCTTGGGTGATGTGGCCCTCGTCGCGCAGCCGGGCGAGCTGCTCGATCTTGCTCGCCACGTCGGTTCCGCCGGGCGCGGCCCCGCGACGCTCCATGGCCCGCGCCACCGCGTCGCCGATCGCGTCGGCACCCGACTCGGCGCCGCGGTGCGCCGCGCCCTCCATCTGGGTGTAGATCTCGTTCTGCACCTCGTACGGGTGACGAACGTTGTCGAAGTGCGTGTCGCCCTCCTCGCCGGCCGACTCGATGTCGAGGTCACCGGCGCCGATGATCCGCTCCCAGATTCCCTGGTGGTAGTTGATGTTCGTGATCCGCTCGAGCGGGATCTCGACGCCGTGGCGGGCGAGCACGCCGGTGCGGTAGAGGACCCGCTGGTCGGTCACCACGAAGTAGGTCACCCACCACCGAACGAACTGGTTGGAGAGCCACAGCGCCCACACGAGCACGAGCAGCCCGACCGGCCACCGGACGACGTTTCGGATGTCGCCGTTCGAGATCGAGACGGAGCCGATTACGAGGACGAGGAGCGGGACGCCGGTGAGGATGTGGCGCGAGAAGTACCACCAGTGAGGCCGCAGGTCGAGGACGACCGTCTCGTCGTCGTAGACGAGATGCCGCGGGAACGCCATGCGCCGGGGAGGCTAGGCGGGGCCCAGCACCCGATCGAGATAGGCGTTCGCGAAGCAGCCGTCGGGGTCGAGCTTGCGGCGCACCGCCTGGAACCGGTCCCACTCCGGATACCGCGACGCGAGCGTCGCCGCGGTCTGGAAGTGGAGCTTTCCCCAGTGCGGTCGACCGTCGAGGCCGTTCATGACGTCCTCGACGCCTCGGAAGTACTCCTCGTAGGGCACGCCGCGCGCCATATGCACCGCGACGTAGCACGTGTCGCGCCCGTACGCGGTGCTCAGGGGGATGTCGTCGGGCGCGGTGAAGCGCACCTCGATCGGGAAGCTGACGCGCAGCCCCGTTCGGTCGATCAGGTCGCGCACGCCCTGGACGGCCTCAAGGGCCCGCGCGCGCGGCACGCAGTACTCCATCTCGGCGAAGCGCACCAGACGGGTGGCGATGAGGACGTGGTCGCTGCGGTCGACCAGCTCCGTCGAGCCGGCGCCGCTCGCGACAACCTGGTTCAACCGCGGCACGAGGCTGGGCCGCAGCCGCCCGGCCGCGACGAGCGCGCCGAAGAAGTAGTTCGGGTAGAGAATCTCGGCCCGCCAGCGCTTGTAGGCGCTCTTGACCTGCGGCCGCTCGTCGGTGCGGTTGTTCTCGATCGTCGCGCATCGGTCCGTGTGGGGCAGCCAGTAGAACTCGAAGTGCTCGTTCGTGTCGACGTAGTGGTCCAGGTCGGCGAGCACCTCGTCGACGGGGTGCGGGCGCTCGACGTGGTGCAGGGTGAACGCGGGCACGCACTGCAGGGTGACCGCAGTGACCACCCCGAGGGCGCCGAGCCCCACGCGGGCGACGTGGAAGACCTCGGGTTCCTCCTCGGCTGAGCAGCGCAGCTGCTCCCCGTCGGCCGTGATCATCTGCATCCCTCGGACGAACGTCGCGAGTCCGCCGAACTTCGCGCCCGTCCCGTGGGTGGCTGTCGCGATCGCCCCGGCGAAGCTCTGGCGGTCGATGTCGCCGAGGTTCGGGAGGGCCAGGCCGCGCAGCGCGAGCTCCTCGTTGAGGCGCTGGATCGTCATCCCGGCCTCGACGGTCACGAGCCGGGCGGCCTCGTCGACGGAGACGACGCGATCGAGGGCATCGACGGTGAGCATCCGCCCGTCGGTGCAGGCGATGTCGGTGAAGGAGTGGCCGCTGCCGACGACCTTGACGGTCTGGCCTGCCGCCCGGGCCCGCCGGATCGCCTCTCGGACCTCGAGCTCGCTGGTCGGGGTCTCGACGGCGGCGGGCTCACAGCGCTGTGTGCGCCCCCAGTTGCGCCAGGCATGTCCGTCGCGCATCGTCACGATGGTAGACGGGCGCGGTCGCGATACCTCAGGCCCAGCCGAGCTCGCGCAGCCGCGCGTCGCTGAGGCCGAAGTAATGGCCGACCTCGTGCAGCACCGTCGTGCGCACGACGTCCGCGAGCTCGCGCTCGTCGGCCGCGCGCGCGCTGATCGGACCCCGGAAGATCGTGATCCGGTCCGGGAGGACGCCCGCGTACGCCATCGAGTCGCGCTGCGTGAGCGGGACGCCTTCGTACAGACCGAGCAGCGTGCCTGACCGTCCGCCGAGCTGCGCGACGGTCGGCCAGTCGGCGACGACGACCGCGACATTCTCGATCGCGCGGCCGAGCTCCGGCGGGATCGTGTCGAGCGCGTCGGCGACGAGTTCCTCGAAGCGCTCGGGCGTGACGTGCACCATGGTCAAACACGCGGTGACACCGCGCGCGCGAAAAGGTAACGCTTTCGCGAAAAATCCTCTTGACCCGGGCGCGCGCCCGGCGTAACTTCGCCAAGCCGACGCCACGACGGCACGGGACCGAACGGTCACCGGAGCGATCCGGAGACCGGCGCGGAAGACGGGTCGACGAGACGACGGTCGGTGATGGGTTTTCGAGGTTCGCCTCGGAATCCGGAGCCGGGGTTTGGACCGAGTCCTCGGGCCGGTGGTGTTCCAGCCGGTTCGGGGCCGCGAGCACGATCCCCGCGAGGGGGTACGGCGAGCAGGAGGACGGACCCGAGGAACGAGGAGGGCCCCGAGGAGTCCGGAGCGCTTCGGCGCAATGGCTACTCGGGGTCTTCCGCGTTCCGACGTCATCCACAGGTTTGTCCACCGCGCGTCGCGCACCGGTCCGCGGAAATGTCACACGTCGTCGGTACCGTCCGCGGGTGGACGCCGACGCCCTGCTCGTCGGGCTCGACGAGCAGCAGCGCGCCGCGGTCGTCTCCGACGCGGCCCCCTTGGCCGTGCTCGCGGGCGCGGGCGCCGGCAAGACCCGGGTGCTTACCCGACGGATCGCGTGGCGGGCCGCGACCGGCCGGCTCGACGCCGCGCACGTCCTGGCCGTGACCTTCACCCGCCGCGCCGCCGGTGAGCTGCGCGACCGCCTCGCGCGTCTCGCCGTGCACCCCCGTGTCACCGCCGGGACCCTCCACGCCCTCTGCCTGGCCCAGCTCCGGGCTCGGGCCGCCGAGCGGGGCCGCGCCGCGCCGAACCTCCTCGAGCGCAAGGCCCGCCTGCTCGTGCCGCTGGTGCTGGCGCGGGGCGCCGAGGCGCGGGTCGTCGCCTCGGAGCTCGCTGGCGAGATCGAGTGGGCCAAGGCCCGGCTCGTCCCGCCCGACGGCTACGAGGCCGCCGTGGCCCTCGCCGGTCGCACGCCGCCCCGGCCGGCGGCGCAGGTCGCCGCGGTGTACGCCCGCTACGAGCGCGAGAAGCGGCGGCGGGGGCTCCTCGACTTCGACGACCTGCTGGCGGAGTGCGGCGAGGCCCTCGACCACGACGAGGCGTTCGCCGCGACCCAGCGCTGGCGGTTCCGGCACCTCTTCGTCGACGAGTTCCAGGACATCAGCCCGGCGCAGCTGCGCGTCCTCCGCGGGTGGCTCGGCGGTCGCGACGACCTCTCCGCGGTCGGCGACGCCGACCAGGCGATCTACGGGTTCGGCGGCGGCGACCCGGCGTTCCTCCGCTCGTTTCGCTCGCACTTCCCCGGCGCGACCGTCCTGGCTCTGGACCGGAACTATCGGTCCACCCCCGAGGTGGTCGAAGCGGCCGAGGCGGTGCGGCGCGAGGGCCCAGCGCGCGGGGGCGGCCGCACCGCGGTCCGGTCGGGCGGCGCCCGCCCGACCATCACGGCGTACGCCAGCGACGAGGACGAGGCGCGCCAGGTCGCGGTGCGGCTGCGCGCCGCGCACCGTGCCGACGTGCCGTGGTCCGCGCTGGCGGTCCTGTACCGCACGAACGCGCAGTCCGCGGCGTTCGAGGCCGCGCTCGGCGCGGCCGGCATCCCGTACCGCGTCCGTGGCCCCGGCTCGTTCCTCGGCCGGCCCGAGGTGCGCGCCGCCCTCGACGCGCTCAGCGCCGCCGCGCGGGCCGCACCCCGACGCGCGTTCGACGAGCACCTCGTCGACCTCGACGCGATGGCGGCCGAGGCGGGCACGGCCTCGGAGCGCGGCGGACACGTGGAGGCGCTCGCCCGGCTCGGCCGGGAGTACCTGGACGCTGAGGCCGGCGGCGGGACCCTCGAGGGATTTCGCGCCTTCCTCGCCGCGGCGCTGCGCGACGACGTGCCCGACGACGCCGACGCGGTCGAGCTGCTGACCTTCCACCGGGCGAAGGGCCTCGAGTTCCACACCGTGTTCGTGACCGGCTTGGAGCGCGGGCTGGTCCCGATCGGCTTCGCCGACACGCCCGCCGAGCGCGCCGAGGAGCGCCGGCTGCTCTACGTCGCGCTCAGCCGGGCCGAGGAGGCGCTGCACTGCTCGTGGGCGCGGTCACGCGCCGTCGGGTCGCGGGTCGTGCGGCGCACCCCGAGCCCGTGGCTCGCGCCCATCGAGGCGACCGGGGGTCCGCCGCCCGCGGCGAGGCGCGCCCGCCGCGCCCCGGCGGTCCCGGCCGTGGCCCGCCGCCCCGTCGACGCGACCCAGGAGGGGCTGCTTGCCGCGCTCGTCGACTGGCGTCGCCGGCTGGCCCGCGCCGCCGGGGTCCCCGCCTACGTGATCTTCCCCGACGCGACCCTCCACGCCGTCGCCGAGACCCGCCCCACGACCCAGGACGCGCTTCTCGCCCTCCCCGGCGTCGGGCCGGTGAAGCTGCAGCGCCACGGCGGAGCCGTGCTCGAGCTCGTCCGCGCGCACGTCTGAGATACGTCGATCGGCGCGACCGCGCCGGTAGCGTCGACCGATGCGCCGACGCCTGGGATGGCTCGTGCTGGCGCTCGTGATCCTGGTCGTCGTCGCGGCCCTCGTCGCGGTGCTGGCGGTGCGCCCGAGCCTGAGCGACGCCCGGGACCGGGTCGACCGCGCCTGGACGCCGCTCCAGGCGCCGCTCGACGCCCGCTACCAAGCCCTCGGCGGCGTCCAGGCCGCGCTCGTCGCCGGCGGGCAGGGGAACCGCACCGTGACCCAGGACCTCACCGCGGAGCTGCGCCAGTGGCAGCAGGTCGCGCACGCCAACGACGCGGCGGTGCAGGTGCCGATCGCCAACGACCTCGAGGGCCTCGCCCAACGGCTGAAGGTGAACCTCGTCGCGTCGCCGCGCCTGCAGTCCATCCAACCGCTCCAGGCGGCGCTCAACGCCTTCAACCAGGCCGTGGTGAACCCGCCGGCCGTCCGCACGTTCAACGGGGCGGTCGACGCCTACCAGCGTGCCAGGACGGGCACGATCAAGCGGCTCGTCGCGGACACCTTCGGGTTCGGGGCGCGGCCCGAGCTGGAACTGTCCGGCTGAGCGTCGCCCGACCGCCTCGGCGAGGTCGCGCTAGCGCGCCGCCCCGATCACGCCCTCGTTGGCGCGCTCGATGCGCGCCACCTCACCGACCGGCGCGACCCGACGGAACTGACGGACGGACGCGTCCCAGTCCGAGAGCAGGCGCTCGGCGGCCACCGAGCCGGTGAGCTCGCGATGGCGCGCGACGAGGTCGCGGAGACGCTCGGCGCGCTCGTCGTCGACGCGTCCCGCCTCGACCAGCTGCGGGTTCAGGCGGCCGGCGAGCAGGTGGGACGGGTCGTACACGAACGCCTCGCCCCCCGTCATCCCCGCGCCGATGTTGTAGCCGAACGAGCCGAGGATCACGACGCTGCCACCGGTCATGTACTCGCAAGCGTGGTCGCCGACGCCCTCGACGACCGCGGTCGCGCCGCTGTTGCGCACGCAGAACCGCTCCCCGACGCGCCCGGCCGCGAAGAACTGCCCGCCCGTCGCGCCGTAGAGGACCGTGTTGCCGGCCAGCACGGGCTCACCGGCGTCGTCGGGCGGCGGCCGCAGCACGACCCGCCCGCCCCCCATCCCCTTCCCGACGTAGTCCTGGGCCTCGCCGACCAGCTCGAGGGTCACGCCGGCGGCGAGGAACGCGCCGAAGCTCTGGCCGGCCGCGCCCGCGAAACGGGCGTGAACGGTGCCCGGCGGCAGCGCCTGCCCGAACTCGAGGCCGATCGCCCCGCCGAGCGAGGCGCCGACCGTCCGGTCGGCGTTCGTGATCTCGTACTCGAGCGTCGCCTCACCACCGGACCAGACGGGCTCAAACGCGTCCTGCAGGAGGCGCGCGTCCAGCTCGGAGCGCGGGCGCTGCACCGGGACGTGCGCGACGAAGCGCCGCGGGGCGTCCCGGTCGTCCGGCGGGATCAGCAGCGGCGCCAGGTCGATCGCGTCCGCCCGGGGATCGTCGACCCGGTGCTGCCGGAGGCACTCGACTCGCCCGATCGCGTCGTCGAGGGTGCGCAGGCCGAGTGCGGCGAGGTGCCGGCGGACCTCCTCGGCCACGAACAGCATGTAGCTCGCGACGCCTTCGGGGGTGCCCGCGAACTTCGCCCGGAGGCCGGCGCGCTGGGTCGCGATGCCGGTCGGGCAGGTGTCGCGGTGGCAGGCGCGCACCATGATGCAGCCCTCGGCGAGCATCGCGACGGTCCCAAACGAGTACTCGTCGGCGCCGAGCAGCGCGGCCATGATCACGTCGCGGCCGGTGTGGAACCCCCCATCGACCCGGACGCGGACCCGGTCCCGCAGGTTGTTCTCGATGAGCCGCTGGCGCGTCTCGGCGAGCCCGAGCTCCCACGGCAGGCCGGCGTTCTTGATCGACGAGAGCGGCGACGCGCCGGTGCCGCCGTTGCATCCCGAGATGTGCACGACCTCGGCAAGCGCCTTGACCACCCCGGCGGCGATCGTGCCGACGTTGTCCTCGGCGACGAGCTTCACCGAGACGTCCGCGTTCGGGTTCACCTGCTTGAGGTCGTAGATGAGCTGCGCGAGGTCCTCGATCGAGTAGATGTCGTGGTGGGGTGGCGGTGAGATCAGCCCGACGCCCGGCTGGGTGAACCGGAGCCGGGCGATCTCGGCGCTCACCTTGTGGCCGGGCAGCTGCCCGCCTTCTCCGGGCTTGGAGCCCTGGGCGATCTTGATGTTCAGCTCGTCGGCGTAGGCGCAGTACTCGGGCGTCACGCCGAAGCGCCCCGATGCGATCTGCTTGATGCGCGAGTTGCGGTCCCGGGCGCTCCCCCGCGTGCGGTAGCGCGCGCGGTCCTCGCCCCCCTCGCCGCAGTTGCTCTTGCCGCCGATCATGTTCATCGCGATGGCGAGCGTCTCGTGCGCCTCGGCCGACAGCGCGCCGTGCGACATCGCGCCCGTCGAGAACCGTCGCGTGATCGCCTCGGCCGGCTCGACGTCGATGAGGGGCAGCGGCGGGCCGGCCGGGACCAGCTCGAGGAGGTCGTGCAGCTCCGTGACCGGCCGGCTCTCGACGAGCTCGCGGTACCGGTCGTAGAGGTCGAGGCGTCCCTCGCGGACCGCCCGGTTGAGCAGGTGCGCCGCCTGGCGGTCGACGGGGGTGGCCGCCGGCACCAGGTCGGGGAGCGGCAGCTGGCCGCTGTCGTCGCGCATCTCGGGGTCGAGGACGATCACCCGCCCCTGATCCTCGGTGGGCGCGGCGGGCATGTTCGCGAACCGGCCTTCGGCGGCGGGCTTCGCCGACCGACGCGCCGGCGCCTCGTCTTCCTCGTCGGTGGCGTCGACGACGAGGCCCAACGACGCGTGCAGGGCCTTGATGACCGGGTCGGGGTTGTTGGCGTGGTACTCGCCGCCGCGCTTGCGGAAGCGGACGAAGCCGGGTTGCGCCAGCATGGGTCGCTCGGCCTCGAAGGCCGCGGCGTGACGGGCGAGGGCGTCGGCGCCGAGCACGGCGAACCCGATCCCGTCGACCGTCGAGGTGGTGTGCGCGAGGCACGTCTCGGTGACCTCGCGGGCGATCCCGACGGCCTCGAAGATCTGCGCGCCGCGGTAGCCGTCGACCGTCGAGATGCCCATCTTCGACATGATCTTCAGCACGCCGTCCTCGATCGCCGCCTGGTAGCGGGACTGCGCCGCCGCCGCGGTGAGCTCGCCGAGACGGTCGTCGTCGGCCATCGCGGCGACCGTCTCCAGCGCGAGGCGCGGACACACCGCGTCGGCGCCGTAGCTCAAGAGGCAGGCGACGGCGTGGGTGTCGCGCGCGTCGCCCGTGTCCACGACGACCGAGCACGCCTGGCGGAGGCGCTCGTCGACCAAGCGCTGATCCAGCGCGCCGAGCACGAGCAGCGACGGGATCGGCGCGCGGTCCTCGCTCAGCGACTGATCGGAGACGACGAGCAGCTCTGCGCCGCGGCGCACGGCGTCGACCCCGGCGGTGACGAGCGCCTCGACGCCCGTGGGGAGCCCCTCGGGCCCGCTCGCCACGGCGAACGTCGCGTCGAGCCGGGCGGCCCGGAAGACGCCGCGGTCGGGGTCCAACAGCGACGCGACCGCGTCGGGATAGAGGAAGAAGGTCGGGAGCTCGAGCAGCCGGGCGGCCTCGGGCGTCTCGGAGAGGAGGGCGACGCGTGGGCCGAGGCAGGTGCGCGTCGACATGACGAGGCGCTCCCGCAGATGGTCGATCGGCGGGTTGCTCACCTGCGCGAATCGCTGCTTCAAGAAGTTGAAGACCGGCCGGGCACGGGTCGCGACGGCCGCGAACGGCGTGTCGTCGCCCATCGAGAAGGTGGGCTCCTTGGCGTCGGTGGCGAGCGGCTGGAGGATCATCGTCACCTCCTCGCCGGTGCAGCCGTGCGCCACCTGGTGGCGGGTGAGCTCGCCCCGCTCGGGCGGCATCTGGATCGGGGTGCCCGCCGACGCCGGGACGAGGCCGTCGCGGTTCCACTCGCCGTAGGGCTGGCGGGCCGCGAGGCCGCGCTTGATCGTCGCGTCGTCCTGCCACGGCGTCGGGTCGTCGGGGTCGAACCACAGCATCTCGCCGGGCCCGAGGCGGCCGCGCCGGATCTGACCGTGCCCGCGCAGCGTGACCGCGCCGGCCTCGGAGCAGCACACCACGACCCCGTCGTCCGCCTGCTGCCACCGCAGCGGTCGCAACCCATTGCGGTCGAGCGCCGCGCCGACGCCGTGGCCGTCGGAGAGGATGAGCCCGGCCGGCCCGTCCCAGGGCTCGGTGAGGCACGCGTGGTAGCGGAAGTACTCGCGCACGTCGGGCGCGAGCTCGCGGCTGACCTCCCACGCTTCTGGGACCAGCATCGAGACGGCGTGGCGCAGGTCGCGCCCGCCGCGGAGGAGCAGCTCGAGGGTCTCGTCGAGCTTCGCCGAGTCGGAGCCGTGACGGTCGAGCACCGGTCGGAGCGCGTCCTCGGGGCCGAGGCCGGCCGGCTCGGAGCCGAGCACGCCGCGGGCGAGCATGCGGTGCTCGTTGCCCTGCAGCGTGTTGATCTCACCGTTGTGGCACAGCAGCCGGAACGGTTGCGCGCGCTCCCACGCGGGCGTCGTGTTCGTCGAGAAACGGCTGTGGAACACGACGTGGGGCGCGACGAACGCCGCGTCGGCGAGGTCGGGGTAGAAGAGCGCGAGGCGGTCGCTGATGACGAGCGCCTTGTAGGTCACGGTCCGGAACGAGAAGCTCGCGAAGTAGTGCCGGACACCCGCGGCGCGGCACGCCGCCTCGGCCCGGCGACGGGCGCGGAACGCGCGCTGCTCGGCCTCGAGCGGATCGAGCCCCTCGGGGCGCAGCAGCATCCCCTGCGTGAGCGTGGGCAGGTCCGCGAGCGCGTGGGCGCCGAGGTGCGACTCGTCGATCGGAACGCGCCGCCAGCCCGCCAGCTCCAGTCCCTCGGCGTGACACGCCGCGTCGACCGCCTCTTGCGCCTGGCGGACCGCGTCGTTGTCGTCGCGGTCGAAGAAGGCGAACGTGACACCGAGCCGCGCCGCCTCGAGCGGACGGCCGAGCGCGGCGGCGCCGGCCTCCGCGAAGAAGGCGTGCGGGATCGGCACGAGGATCCCTGCGCCGTCCCCCGACACGCCGTCGGCGGCGAGCGCGGCCCGGTGCCGGACGCAGCCCAGCCCATTGAGGGCGAGCTCGACGACCGCGCGCGACGTCCCGGCGGCGTCGGCGACGAAGCCGATGCCGCAGCCGTCGAACTCCAGCTGGTGCAGTCGCTGCGCGTGGGTGTCCACGATCTCCTCGGGGCCGGGGAGCCGGTGTCCGCCACGGGCGGGGGATGCGGGAGGGCGACGCACCGCCCCGACCCGGAACCGGGCTCGACTTGGGGCGACGTCGATGTCGCGGCGCGCATCGTACCGTGCGAGGGGCCGGGGGGCGCGCCTGAAACTCGACGCCGTCACACCCGAGCTCGCGCCGGCCGAATTGAGGTCCCCGCCGCACGTGACCCGCGTCCGGCGTGCCATGCACTAGAACGCGGGGATGGCAGGGCCCCTCGTCGGTGTGCTCGGGGGCGGGCAGCTCGGGCGGATGCTCGGCCTCGCCGGCGTCCCGCTCGGCCTGGAGTTCCGGTTCCTCGATCCGATGGCCGGGGCGCCCGGCGGCGTGGTGGGCGCGCTGCAGGTGGCCTCGCTCGACGACGAGGCAGCCGCCGCGGCCCTCGCGGACGGCTGCGAGGTCGTCACCTACGAGTGGGAGGGCGTGCCGGTGGCCACGGCCCGCGCCGCCGGCGCGCGGGCACCGGTGCGGCCGGGGCTCGAGCCCCTCGGCGTCGCCCAGGACCGGCTCGCCGAGAAGACCACGCTGGCGCACCTCGACGTCCCGGTCGCGCCCTTCGCGCCCGTCGACGACGCCGCCGCGCTGCCGGCCGCGCTCGAGCGCGTCGGGCTGCCCGCCGTGCTGAAGACGCGCCGCGGCGGCTACGACGGCAAGGGCCAGCGTGCGCTCCGGTCGGCCGACGACGTCGACGGCGCCTGGGAGGCGCTGGGCGGCGTGCCGTTGCTCCTCGAGGGCCTCGTCGCGTTCGAGCGGGAGCTGTCACTCCTCGCGGTGCGCGGCCTCGACGGTGAGACCGCGTGCTACCCGCTCGTCGAGACCGAGCACGAGGACGGGATCCTGCGCGTGACCCGCGCGCCGGCCCCTCGGGTGACCGCGGCGCGCCAGGCGGACGCCGAGACCATCGCGCATCGCCTGCTCGACGAGCTCGAGTACGTCGGCGTCCTCGCGGTCGAGCTGTTCGAGCGCGACGGGGAGCTCCTCGCCAACGAGCTCGCGCCCCGGGTCCACAACTCGGGCCACTGGACGATCGAGGGGGCGGACACCAGCCAGTTCGAGAACCACCTGAGGGCGGTGCTCGGATGGCCGCTCGGCTCCACCGCGGCGCGGGGCCACAGCGCCATGGTCAACGCCATCGGCACGCTGCCGGACACGGCGGCGGTCCTGCGCGTCCCCGCGGCGCACCTCCACGACTACGGCAAGGCACCACGCACCAGGCGCAAGGTCGGCCACGTCACGGTGACCGCCGAGACCGCCGAAACGCGCGACGACCGCCTCACCGCGCTCCGCTCGATCGTCGAGGGCTGGACCTAGGCGCTCAGCGGATGGCGCCCGCGTCGTGCAGGGCTCGGAGCTCGTCGGGCGTGAAGCCCCAGTCGGCGAGCGCGGCGTCGGTGTGCTCCCCCGGCTTCGCCGCCGCGCGTCGTAGCTCCGGCGGCGTGCGTGAGAAGCGGGGCGCCGGCGCAGGCTGGAGCACCCCGTCGAACTCCACGACGGTCTCGCGTGCCTTGATGTGCGGGTGCTCCGCGGCCTCGCTCATCGTCAGCACGGGCGCGAAGCAGGCGTCGCGCGCCTCAAGGAGCGCGCACCATTCGTCACGAGGTTTGGATCGGAACAGCTCGGCGAAGCGCTCCCGCAGGATCGGCCACCCGGACCGGTCCATCTGCTTCGGCAGCCCCGCGTCGTCGAGGCCGGTGGCCGAGAGCAGCTCGGCGTAGAACTGCGGCTCGAGCGCGCCCACCGCGATGTAGGCGCCGTCGGCGCACTCGTACGTGTCGTAGAACGGCGCGCCGGAGTCGAGAACGTTCGTGCCGCGGTTCGCCTCATCGAACGCGCCGAGGGACCGCAGCCCCCACATCATCGCCATGAGCAGCGCCGAGCCGTCGACCATCGCAGCGTCGACCACCTGGCCCCGCCCCGAGCTGCGGGCCTCGATGATTCCGCACACGACGCCGAACGCGAGGAGCATGCCGCCCCCGCCGAAGTCGCCGACCATGTTGAGCGGCGGGGTCGGCTTCTCGCCCGCCCGTCCGAAGTGCGCGAGCGCGCCCGCGAGCGCGATGTAGTCGATGTCGTGCCCCGCCGACTGGGCCATCGGGCCCTCCTGGCCCCAGCCCGTCATCCGGCCGTAGACGAGCCGAGGGTTGCGGGCCAGGCACGCGTCGGGGCCGACGCCGAGCCGCTCGGTGACGCCGGGTCGAAACCCTTCGAGGAGCGCGTCGGCCGATTCGACGAGGCGGAGCACGGTCTCGACGCCCTCGGGGCGCTTCAGGTCGACGCCGACCGAGCGCCGGTTCCGATCCAGGACCGGCACCCCGCCCGGGTCGAAGCCGTGCTCGACCGACTCGACCCGGTGGATACGCAGGACGTCGGCGCCCAGGTCGGCGAGCATCATCGCGGCGAACGGGCCGGGCCCGATCCCGACGAGCTCCACCACCTTCAACGAGGTCAACGGCCCAGCCACGATGCTCCTTCCTGACGTCAGCGTCAGAGACTACGGGCCGGGCCTCGGCGGGGCCACGCGCGACGTCGGTTGACCGTCGGCGCGAAGCCGGGTTCGAATAGCCCCATGCGACTGCGTCTCGACCCGGCCGACGAGTACATGCACCCGCTCGAGGAGGCGAAGAACTTCAACGAGAGCATGTACTTCAATTTCTTCGACGCGCGCGAGCACGTCGGAGGGTTCCTGCGCCTCGGCAACCGCGCCAACGAGGGCTACGCCGAGCTGACGACGTGCCTCTACCTGCCCGACGGGCGCGTCGCGTTCACGTACCACCGGCCCGAGATCTCGACGAACGACGCGTTCGACGCCGGCGGGATGCGCTTCGAGGTCGTCCAGCCGTTCGAGGCGCTGCGCGTGTCGTACCACGGCAAGATCTGCCTCCTCGACCGGCCGCTCGAGATGGCCGACCCGCGGCGGGCGTTCACCGAGAACCCCTGGACGCCGTGTGCGGTGGAGCTCGAGTACCGCGGGCTCTCGCCCATGCTCGGCGGCGAGCGGACGAACGACGACGGGACGACGGTCCAAGAGGACCCGGCCGAGGCGTTCGCCCGCGGCCACTACGAGCAGCACGTCGGCGCGCGGGGCGTGATGCGGGTCGGCGACGAGGAGTGGGAGATCGACGGGCTGGGCTTGCGCGACCACTCGTGGGGACCCCGGTTCTGGCAGGCGCCGTACTGGTACCGGTGGCTGACCGGCAACTTCGGGGAGCACGACGGGTTCGTCGTGTCGATCGTGACGCGGCGGACCGGCGAGCAGATGGTCGGCGGGGTCTGGCTCGCGGACGGCGAGTACCAGCCGCTCCAGGAGGTGTCGATCGACACCGAGTGGCGCACCGACGACCAGTACCACGAGCACATCCGCGCCGAGGTCGCCACCGCCGAGAGCACCCACGTCATCGAGGGTCGCGTCCTGTCCCTGATCCCGCTCCGCAACCGCCGCCGGACCCCTGACGGCGAGCAGCTCATGACGCGCATCTCGGAGGGGATGACGGAGTGGACGAGCGACGGGCGGGTCGGCTTCGGGCTCTCGGAGTATCTCGACCAGATCGTCGACGGTCGACCCGTCGGCGTCGCGGCCTGACGCATCGCGCGCGGCACGCTCGGCCGGACGCCGGGACGGTCGCCGTCGGCTCGTAGGCTTCCGCGCCTTGGACCAGGCGGCCCTGGCAGCAGCCGTGTCGCGCCACCTCGGCGGCGACGCCACGGTCGACGGGCTGCGCCGCCTCTCGGGCGGGGCGTCCCGGGAGACCTGGTCCTTCGACGTCACGTATGACGGGGAGCGCCTCCCCCTCGTGCTGCGGCGCGACCCGGCACCCACGAGCGTGGGGCCGCTCGACCGCTCGACCGAGGCGGACGTGCTGACCGCGGCCCATGACGCGGGCGTGCGGGCGCCGTCGGTGCGCTTCGTGCTCGTCGCCGACGACGCGCTCGGTGCGGGCTTCGTGATGGACCGCATCGACGGTGAGACGGTCGCCCGGCGGATCCTGCGCGACGACGCGTACGCCGCGGCGCGCCCGCACCTGGCCCGCGAGCTGGGCGCGCAGGCGGCGGCGATCCACGCCGTGCCGACCGACGCGCTGCCGAAGCTGCCGGTGCTCGGGCCCACCGAGCAGCTCGAGCAGTACCGGGCGGTGCTCGACACGTTCGGGGAGCCCCACCCGGCGTTCGAGCTGGGGCTGCGCCGGCTGGCCCGCGACGCACCCGCCGTCGACACCCCCCGGCTGGTGCACGGCGACTTCCGCAACGGCAATCTCGTCGTCGGCCCCGACGGCCTCCGGGCCGTCCTCGACTGGGAGCTCGCGCATCTCGGCGACCCGGTCGAGGACCTCGGCTGGCTCTGCGTGAAGTCGTGGCGCTTCGGCGTCACCGAGAAGCGCGTCGGCGGCTTCGGGGACACCGACGCGCTGCGTGCGGGGTACGCCGAGGCGGGCGGCGACCCGGTCGACGTCGCCCGGCTCGCCTGGTGGGAGGCGTTCGGCACGCTGAAGTGGGGGGTCATCTGCGAGGTCCAGGCCCAGACGCACCTTCAGGGCGTGGTGCGCTCGGTCGAGCTCGCCACGCTCGGGCGGCGCATCGCCGAGATGGAGTGGGATCTCCTCGACCTCCTCGACCCGAGCGCGCCCGACCGGCCACGCCGCGCCGACGCGCCGCCGCCCGCACCGTCGCTGCAGGACCGGCCCACCGCGGCGGAGCTGGTCGGCGCCGTCCGGGAGTTCCTCGAGCGCGACGTGCTGGGCACGGTGGAAGAGCGCGTTCGGTTCCACACCCGGGTCGCGGTCAACGCCCTCGGCATGGTGGAGCGGGAGCTCGTGCTCGGCCCGACGCTCGACGCCGCCGCCCGCGAGCAGCTCGCGTCGTTCCTCGGGTCGGACGGTGACCTGGGCGACCTGCTGCGTGACCTCGCGACGCGCATCCGGCGGGGGGCGCTCGACGACGACCCGGCCGTGGTCGCGCTGACGCGCGACCTCGTGGGCGCCAAGCTCGACGTGTCGAACCCCCGCTACCGCGGCGAGGCGCTCGGATGACGGCCCGTGCCGTCGCGGTCATCATCGGCCTACTGGTCGGCGTCGGCGCGCTCGCCGCGCCGGCGGCGGCGCGGCCGGCCGGCGTCGTGCGGGCTGTCCCGTGCCCGAACGGTCATCCGGTCGGCCCGCACACCGCGTGCACGGGCCCGGTGACCCACACGGCGGGGGGCGGCGGCGGGGTGGTCACGATCGTGCTCTCGGTGGTGGTCGGTCTCGCCGTGGCAGGTGTCGCCGCCGTGTTCGTCCGCAAGCGGCTCGCGCTCGACGCGGCACGGCCGCTCCCCGCCCCCCGGCCGAAGCGCCCGTCATGAGGCTCGCCACCTGGAACGTGAACTCGCTGAAGGCGCGCCAGGACCGCGTCGAGGAGTGGCTCGGCTACGGCGACGCCGACGTCGTGTGCCTGCAGGAGACGAAGCTCAGCGACGACGCCTTCCCGCAGCTGTCGTTCGCCGCGCTGGGCTACGACGCGGTGCACCACGGGCAGGGGCAGTGGAACGGCGTCGCGATCCTCTCGCGGGTCGGCGTCACCGACGTGACGAGCGGGTTCGCCGGCACGTCGCTCAGCGACCCGTACGAGGGTGACGCGCGGCTGCTCGCCGCGACCTGCGGTGGCGTCCGGGTCGTGACGGTGTACGTGCCGAACGGCCGCGCCGTCGGCACCGAGTACTACGACCGCAAGCTGGAGTGGCTCGACCGGCTGCGTGAGTGGCTCGCGGCGACGGCGAAACCGTCCGACCCGCTCGTGCTCTGCGGCGACTTCAACGTGGCGCCCGAGGACCGCGACGTCTGGTCACCGGCCGCGTTCGAGGGCGACACGCACGTCACCGAGCCTGAGCGCGCCGCCGTCGCGGCGCTCGAGTCGTGGGGGCTGGTCGACGCGTTCCGCGCGCTGTACCCCCAGGATCGGCTCTTCTCCTACTGGGACTACCGGCGCGGGGACTTCCACGAGCACCGCGGCATGCGCATCGACCTCGTGCTGGTCACCGACCCGATCGCCCGCGAGCTGCGGTGGGCGCTCGTCGACCGCAACGCGCGCAAGGGCAAGCTCCCGTCGGACCACGCGCCGGTCGTCGTCGACTTCGACCGCTAACGCGCCGTCGCTTCGGCGCCCGCGGTCACCGGAGGGCGGCCGTGTCCTCCGCGCGCTCCAGGGTCGCCTCGAGGTGGAAGCCGAGCGGCTGGCCGACGGCGGCCATGTCGATGCGGTACCAGAGCGCGTTGTCCCGGAGCTCGTAGATCCGCCGGACCTCGCGGACGTCCTTCGCCGTCGGGGTCGTGACCACCGCCCGCGACGTGAGCTCCAGCCGGGTGCCGTCCAAGGGGCCGTCGCTCACCTCGGCGACGCCGCTCGGGTGCGCGAGGACGAACTCGGCCCCGCCGTCGACGGGCCGCAGGTAGCCGACCTCGGCGTGCGACGGAGCGCCGCCGACCCAGGTCTGCTGCGTGTAGCGCAGCAGCGGCTTGCCGGGCCACACGAAGGTGACCACCTCGTCGTAGGCGAAGTCGTCGACCGTCGGATAGGCGCCGCGACCGGCGCCCGACCAGGTGCCGAGCAGGAACGCCAGCGGCTCGAGCCCGGCGGGCAGACCGTCCACGACGCGAGCCTCGCGCCAGGCCGTGCGCGCTCCCGCATCCGCGCTCAGCGCGGCCGGCGACGCATGAACCAGATCGGGAAGCCGAGCCGCCGCTCCTCGACGTCGACGTCGAAGCCGTGACGACGGTAGAAGACGACGTTCTCGGGCTTGTCGGTCTCGAGCCAGCCGACCTCGCCGTTGGCGTCGAGGAGGTCGCAGATCTGGCTGAGCATGGCGCCACCGACGCCGAGGCCCTGCACGCCGGGCTCCACGCCGACCGGGCCGATGTGGATGTGGCGCTCGTCGAGATCGTGGTCGCACATCACCGAGACCATGTGCCGGGCGCGCTCGACGCCAACGGCGTCGGCCGGTGAGACGCGCGGCACCGTCCGGAGCTCGGGCGGCGCCGTGGCGCCGAGGCACCCGCCCGGCGCGTTGGCCCCCGCGACGCCGACCACGTGGCCGCCGACGAGCGCGCCGATCATGCCGGGCGCGATGCGGTCCCCGAACGTGTCGTAGCCGGCCTGGAGGCGAGCGAGCGCGTCGTCCGGCAGCATGTAGCTCATCATCGGGTTGTCGCGCAGCGCCCTCGCGGCAACCGCCCCCGCGTGCTTGACCTCGGTGTCGGTCAGGCCCCGCACTTCGACGCCCACCGCGCCGAAACTACTGCTTGGCCTTGATCGCCTCGATGACTTTCGGCACGACCTTGTGCACGTCGCCGACGACGCCCAGGTCGGCGACCGAGAAGATGGGCGCCTCGCCGTCCTTGTTGATGGCGAGGATGTTGTCCGAGCCCTTCATGCCGACGAGGTGCTGCGTCGCGCCCGAGATGCCGAGCGCGATGTAGAGCTTCGGCTTCACGACCTTGCCCGTCTGGCCGACCTGCTTGGCGTAGGGCACCCAGCCGGCGTCGACGATGGCGCGCGACGCGCCCGACGCGCCATGGAGGAGGTTGGCGAGCGTGTCGACGAGCGGGTCGTACGCCTCGGCGCTGCCGAGCCCGCGCCCGCCCGACACGACGACCGTCGCGTCCTCGAGCTTGGGACCCTCGCGCTCCTCGACGTGGCGCTCGAGGACGCGCGCTTCGCCGGCGCGTCCGGCCGCCGGAGCCGCGACGGTCTCCACCGACGCGGCCGCGCCCCCGGACGGCTCGGCCGCGAACGACTTCGGCCGGATCGCGGCGAGGTAGGGCGGCGGGCAGGTGAACGTGGTGTCGACGAGCACGTTGCCGCCGAACGCCGCGTTGCCGACCGTGACCTTGTCGCCGTCGACCGCCAGTGACGTGCCGTTGGTGAGCAGCGGACGGTCGAGCGCCACCGAGAGCCGGGCGATCGCGTCGCGCCCGTCGTAGCTCTGCGCGAAGAGGAGGAGGTCCGGGTGGTGCTGCTCGACCAGCTGGGTGAGCAACGCCGCGCCGACCACCCCAGGAAGCGCCTCGCCCGGGTCGGTCGTGTAGACGGTGGTGACACCGTGCTCTCCGAGCGGGCCCGCGAGAGCGGCCGCGTCGTTGCCGACGTAGACCGCCTCGACCTCGCCGAGCTCGCGGGCCTTCGTCACCAGCTCGAGGGTGCTCGAGGCCGGCCTGTCGTCCTCCGCCTCGGCGTACACCCAGACCTTCATCTCGAATCTCCCTCAGATGACCTTGAGCTCTTCGAGGAAGGCGACGACCCGCTCGAAGGCGTTGCCGTCGTCCTCGATCTTCTCGCCCGCCTCGCGTGCCGGCGCATCGGCGACGCTCGTGATCTCCTGGCGTGCGCCGGCCCAGCCGACGTCGTCCGCGCTCAGGCCGAGGTCGGCGACGGTGCACTGGTCCACCGGCTTGTTCTTGGCCGCCATGATCCCCTTGAACGAGGGGTAGCGGGGCTCAACGACGCCGGCCGTGACGCTCACGACGGCGGGGAGCGAGCTCTCGACGACGTCGTAGCCGGCCTCGGTTTGGCGCTGGATGGTGAGCGTGTCGCCGTTGACCTCGACGTGCTTGGCGAACGTGAGGGACGGCCAGTCGAGCACCTGCGCGACCTGGGCGGGGACCGTCCCGGTGTAGCCGTCGGTCGACTCCGTGGCGCCGAGGACGAGGTCGATGCCGCCCGCCCGCTCGATCGCCTTGGCGAGCACCTTCGCCGTGCCGAGCGCGTCGGTCCCGGCGAGCGAAGGGTCGGAGACGAGCACGGCCTTCGCCGCGCCCATCGCGAGCGCCGTCCGCAGGCCCGACACTTCGTCGTTCGGGGCCATCGAGACGAGCGTCACCTCGCCGCTGCCCGCCTTGTCGACGAGCTGCAGCGCCATCTCGACGCCGAAGCTGTCCGACTCGTCGAGGATGAGCTTCCCGACGCGTTGGAGGGTCTTCGTCTCAGGATCGAGCTTGCCGGGGACGGCGGGATCCGGGATCTGCTTGACGCATACCGCGATGTTCATGGTGCTCCGCGTTCCTGACGGCGCGCCGCGCGCGGCGAGCCGGAAGGTGCATTCTGACCCGGTGAGCGCCACAGCGTCGAAATCAGGCGCGGCCCTCGGTACGGTCGGCGGCGTGCAGGCGCACGATTTGGTCGTCGTCGGTGCGGGGCCCGCCGGGACCGCGGCGGCGATGACCGCGCAGGCCCGAGGGCTCGACGTCGTGGTGCTCGACCGGGCGACGTTCCCTCGCGACAAGACGTGCGGTGACGGTCTCACCGCCGCCGCGCTGCGCCTGCTCGAACGCTTCGGCGTCGACGTCCCGCGCCTGCCGGCGGCGGCCGTCCGCACGGTCGTCGTCGTCGGCCCGGATCGGTGGCAGGTCGAGCTGCCCCTGCCGAATACCGGCCTCCACGCGGCGGTCGTCACCCGCGCGGAGCTCGACGCGGCGCTCGTGGCGCGCGCGCAGGCGCTCGGGGTGACGGTCCGCGCCGGCGTCGGCGTCGACGGCGTGGACGAGGACGCCGACGGGGTCGTGGTGCGCACCGCCGACGGCGCCACGGTGCACGCGCGGGCGGTGATCGCGGCCGACGGGCACTACTCGAGCGTGCGCCGGGCCCGAGGCGCGGCGCCGGCTGACCTCGGCACGTGGCACGCCGTGCGCCAGTACTACCGCGCCGTCGGGGACCCGCGGCTCTGGGTGATCTTCGAGCGCGACCTGCTGCCCGGGTACGCCTGGGTGTTCCCGCTTCCCGGTGGGCGCGCCAACGTCGGCTTCGGCGTGCTGCGGCGCGCCGGCCACGACGGGCACCGTCTGGCGGCGCTCTGGCCCGAGCTGCTCACGCGCCAGCCTCTGCAGGAAGCGCTCGGCCCCCGCGCCGAGCCGGTCGGGCGGCACCGCGCCTGGCCGATCCCGAGCGTGTACTCGCCCGCCCGCCTGACGGACGGTCGGGTCCTCTACGTCGGCGACGCAGCGGGCGTCGTCGACCCCATGACCGGTGAGGGCATCGCGCAGGCGATCGAGACGGGCGCGCTCGCCGCCGAGGCCGTGGCGGGCGGCGGCGCGCCGGCCACGATTGCCGACCGCTATCGACGATCCGTGGACGCGGCGCTCGGGCGCGACCTGCGATTCGCCGCGCTGCTCTCGCGCGTGCTCCGCTCCCCCTGGGGCGCGACCGCCGCGATCCGCGTCGCCGGTGCGACGGCGTGGACGCGCCGCCACTTCGCGCGGTGGATGTTCGAGGACTATCCGCGGGCCGTCGTGTTCACGCCGGACCGTTGGCGGCACCGGCTCTTGACCCCGGCGGGCGCCTACCCCCCGACGGGCTGACTCACCCGGAGAGGTGCGCCGGGCCGTCGGGCGTGACGAGCACCTTGACATGCCCTTCGGCGCGCCTGAGACGGTCGAACGCCTCCGCGGTGCCGTCGAAGCCGACGCGCCCCGTGACGAGCGGGGCGACGTCGAGCTCGCCGTCGGCCAGCGCGCGGAGCGCTTCGGCGAACTCGTCGGGCGTGTACGCGTAGACGAACTGCAGCGACAGCTCCTTCACGACGGCGAGGAGCGGCCGGAGGGTGTCGGGCTGCATGCAGACGCCGGTCACGACGACGCGCGTGCGGGGCGGGACGGTGGTGATGAGGTCGTCGAGCATCCCGGGCACCCCGACGGCCTCGAACACCACGACCGGTCGTCCGCCGGCGGCCCGCGCCGCCGCTACCGGGGCGGGCTCCTCAAGTGGATCGTGGACGACATGCGCACCGAGCGCGGCCGCCGCGGCTCGTCGGCCCGGTGAGAGGTCGCTGGCGACGATCGGCTCGACGCCGCGCGCCCGCAGCCACACGATGAGTGCGAGGCCGATCGGCCCGCAGCCGACGACGGCCGCCGCGTCGCCGGGGTCGAGACGCGCCTCGTTCACCGCGTGGAGCGCCACGGCGAGCGGCTCGGTCAGGACGGCGCGCGTGTCGTCGAGGCCGTTGGGGACCTTGAGGCACAGCGCGGCGGAGAGGCAGAAGCGCTCGCAGAACCCGGCGTAGTAATCGTTCGAGAAGCCGAGCGCCTCGAGCGCCGCGCCGCGCACGAGGTAGGGCACGGAGACGACGCGGTCCCCCGGCGCGACGTCGGCCGTGTCGGCGCCGAGCTCGAGCACCTCGGCGACCCACTCGTGGCCGAGGTAGAAGTCCTCGTCGGGGCGGAACCGGCTCGGCATGTCCATCGCCACCGCCACCGCCGGCAGCGCGTCGGCGTGGGCGAGCGTGTGCAGGTCGCTGCCGCAGATGCCGCAGGCCCGCAGGGCGACGAGCGCGTCGCCTGGCTCGGGCGTCGGCTCCGCGAGGTCCTCGACGACGAGGCGGCCGCGGCGGGCGACGACCCCACGCATCGGCGCAGCGTAGGACGGCCCGCTTGACCGCTGCGGCGCACGCCACGACACTCGGCCGCATGGCGATCGACTTCACCCTGCCCCCCGACGTGGAGGCGGTGCGCCGCCGGGTCCGCGAGTTCATGGACACCGAGGTGCGACCGGCCGAGGAGAAGCTCTACGCGAACGCCCCGAACGGCGAGCCGGCACGGCGCGACGTGGTGGCGATGATCGTCGAGCTGCGCCAGCGCGCGAAGGAGTGCGAGGTGTGGCTCCCCCACATGCCGGTCGAGTGGGGTGGGCTCGGGCTCGGGATCACCGCGATGGCGTTCGTGTCCGCCGAGGCGGCCCGGTCCACGTTCGGGCCGTTCGTGCTGAACGCCCAAGCGCCCGACGAGGGGAACCAGCACACGCTGCTCCACCACGCGACGCCCGAGCAGCAGGAGAAGTACCTGCGCCCGTCGCTCGAGGGACGGGTCCGCTCGTGCTTCGCCATGACCGAGCCGGAGGTCGCCGGCTCCGACCCGACCGGGATCCGCACCACCGCCGTCCTCGACGGTGACGAGTGGGTGGTCAACGGCCACAAGTGGTTCATCTCCGGCGCGCGCGGCGCCGGCTTCGCGATCTTGATCGCCAAGACCGACCCCGACGCCGACCCGCCGCAGGCGAGCAACACGGCGTTCCTCGTCGACCTCCCGGCCGACGGCTGGGAGATCGTGCGCGACGTCGAGACGATGGCGGGGCGCGGCAACCACTGCGAGATCAGGATCACCGACCTGCGGGTCCCGAACGCCAACGTGCTCGGCGGTCGCGGCAACGGCCACCTGCTCGGGCAGGCGCGCCTCGGGCCGGCCCGCCTCGCGCACTGCATGCGCTGGATCGGCCAGGTCGAGACGGCGCTCGAGATGCTCGTCGACCGGGCCGAGCAGCGCCAGCTCCACGGTGAGCCGCTCGCCGAGAAGCAGGCGATCCAGTGGA